>CAZHRQ010000001.1:0-53525 GCA_964535075.1 uncultured Rhodobacterales bacterium
AATGGGACCCGAGAATTGGGTCCCATTGACCGCGATAGGCTCTAGAGCGGATCGCACCCAATCGGGTTCACGCTGTGAACCGGATTGGGCGCGTGACTCCGCTCTCTCTTTACTTGTTTGAGAGCGGGAACCATCAGGCGTCGGTGAGGCGGCCCATGGCCAGCAGCTTGGCGCGACGTTCGGCCTTCAGCGTTTCCCGGTCGGCATGACGCAATTCCCCGAGGGCTTGATCAAGGTAAGCGCCGGCGCGGGCAATGGCGTCCTCGGGCGTGCGATGGGCTGCGCCCAGGGGTTCAGGCACCACGGCGTCGATCACCCCCAGACCCAGCAGGTCCTGGGCCGTGAGTTTCAGGGCTTCCGCCGCTTGCTGGGCCTGATCGCCGCTGCGCCACAGGATGGAGGCGCACCCTTCCGGCGAGATCACCGAATAGACGGCGTGTTCCATCATCAGGATGCGGTTGCCCAGGGCGATGGCGATGGCCCCGCCGGAGCCGCCCTCGCCGATCACTAAGCTCACCAGGGGCACGGTGACATCCACGCAGGTTTCGATGCAGCGGGCAATGGCTTCGGCTTGTCCCCGGGCTTCCGCATCCACGCCGGGATAGGCGCCGGCGGTGTCCACCAGGGTCAGGATGGGCATGTTGAAACGGTCCGCCATGGCCATGAGGCGCCGGGCCTTGCGATAGCCCTCGGGCCGGGCCATGCCAAAGTTGTGGGCCAGCCGGCTGGCGGTGTCGTGGCCCCGTTCGAGACCGATGATCATCACCGCCCGCCCCCGGAACCGGCCGGGACCGCCCACGATGGCCGCGTCCTCGCCGAAACAGCGGTCGCCGGCCAGGGGCTCGAAGTCCTCGATCAAAGCGGAAACATAGTCATTGAAGTGGGGCCGGTCGGGATGACGGGCCACCTGGGTTTTCTGCCATGGCGTAAGCCGCGCATAGGTGTGCTTGAGCTGCTTGTCCACCTTGGTTTGCAGTTTGGCGATTTCTTCCTCGATATTGAGGTCCTCGCCGTCCTGCAGGTGCCGCAGTTCCTCGATCTTGCCTTCCAGTTCGGCCACCGGGCGCTCGAATTCCAGGAAATTCATGGCGGGAGGTTCTCCGTGGGGGGCATGAGGGCGGCGGGAAAACGGGGTGCCAACAGGCTCAGGGCAGTGGCGCGCGCAGGCCGCTCACCAGGGCGGCATAATCGGGCTCGTTATCGGGCGTGATATACCCGTGCCGGATCAGGAAGTCCAGAATCACCAGATTAACGTTGCGTTTAAAGATGTCCGGTGACCGGAGCCTCTCCATGACCTCGGGAATCGACAGGCGTTGAAAGCCCACCAGCTCGCCATCGGTGTTGCGGGGGGTGAAGGAGTCGGGGACGCTCAGATCATAACAGAACAGGGTATCGGGCTTCAGACCCCGGTCTTCCTCCAGGCAGTAGCGGACCAGCCCCACGGGTCGGGCGGAACGGGCCAGGGGCTCGGGAATATCGGCCTCTTCGGCTGCTTCCTTGCACAGATTGTCGAGGGCGGTGTAGCCGTTGGGCAAGCCGCCCGCCACCAGATTGTCCAGCTTGTTGGGCTCCACCGGCTTGGTGGGGCTGCGCCGGGCGATCCACAGGGCGGGGGTGCCGTCCTCGGTGTGGGTGAGGCCGTTCAGGTGCACGCCATAGGCCCGGATGCCGAAAAAAGGCACGGCCCCCCGGTCCAGCCAGAACAGCGGCGGGTCGAGAAAATCCCGTCCCACGCGATAGGCCTCATGGCGCAGGGTGATCAGACCGTGCCCGGCCAGCGTGGCGGCCACCTCGGCCATGCGGGTGCTGCGCTCGGCCGGGGTGCCGGGATCGGTGGCCAGGCGCACCCCCTCAGCGGAGACGGTTAACGGTACGTCCATGTCCGCCAGCAGGGCACAATGATCCCCGCGGACCCACCCCAGCGGGGTTTCCGCCACCACAAACGGTCGAAGCCGCCCCAGGTCGTGGCGGTTGCACTGGTGAACATGATCAAGAAAGCGCATGGTTCTCAGGGTAGGGGGCGCCGGCCGGTTTGGCAAGCCGGGGGATGGCGTACGGATGGCGTACGCGCCCCATGCCTGGGGGAATACAGAGCCTCACGGACCATCCGCAGCCAGGTGATCTTGACCTCGGTGAGCGTGTCGAAGGCGTTCAGGAGGTTGTCCCGGCCCTGACCGGACTGGCCCAAGCCACCGAAAGGCGCGGTGATGCCGCTCTCGTCCCAGTTGTTGGCGCCCACGGGGCCCGCCCGGACGTCCCGGGTTACCCGATAGGCGCGACCGCTCTAAAACAAATAGATAGAGCCGAGTCACGCCGTCACTGGAACCCGAAAAGGGGTCCCAGCGACGGCGATCCACTCTAGGCCCGTCCCCCACCATGCGGCCATCGGCGACCCGGGTGGTCATGGCCTCACTCGCTGTGGCTGGCACCGGTCTCCTCGGCCTCTTCGTTCAGGGCCTCCACCGCCGCCGTCGCTTGTTCGGGGCTGGCCCCCGCGGCGGCGTGGCAGCTGTCGCACTCGTCAGCGATCACCTTGGGTACGTGCAGGATGCCAGGAAGATGGGACATGGCCCCATGATCCGCCGCCATGCCATGGGCCTTGGCCCACGCTTCGGTAGATTTGCGTTGGTGTTCTCCCGGCGCCTCGTTGTGGGCGCGGAAAGAGAACAGCATGCGCTGGCACACCCGCGCCGTATCCTCGGGCGTGGCGTTTTCAGGGGCATGATGGAACACGGTCTTGTGGGCCGTGTCGTCGTTCAGGAAGGCGGTGCAGTCCTTCATGAAGGTCTCGGGGTCGTCCACGGGCCAGGCCAGGGCCGGCGCCGCCGCCAGCAGGACCGCCGCCACGGGCACGAGATGTCGGGCAAAAACAGGCATCATTAAGACTCCCTGATGTCAGGCAGATCAAGAAAACAGGCCTTGCCCCCGAGGGGATAGGCATGCCGGCTGGCACACGCCCAGGGTGAAGGGCCTTGCGCCACCATAGCACCGGCCCCATCCTCACAGCTAATGGCGCTTCCTTGAAGATTGACGGGATCAGGATGGAGAAACGGGATGCGGATCGGAGTGCCTGGGGAGATCAAGGTGCATGAGTACCGGGTGGCGCTGACGCCCGGCACGGTGCGGGAACTGGTGCAGCGTGGCCACGGTGTGATCGTGCAAACGGGCGCCGGTACCGGGGTGGGGTTCGAGGACGCTCGGTACCAGCAGGCCGGCGCGGAGATTGCCCCCGATGCCGCCGCTGTTTGGGCGGGGGCGGACCTGGTGGTCAAGGTCAAGGAACCTCAGCCGGAGGAATATGGCTTCCTGCGCGGCAACCAGATGCTGTTCACCTATCTGCATCTGGCGGCGGCGCCGGCCCTGGCGCGGGCGTTGCAGGACGCGGGCACCACCGCCCTGGCCTATGAGACGGTGACCGAGCCCGGCGGCGGCCTGCCCCTGTTGCGCCCCATGAGCGTGATCGCCGGGCGGCTGGCGGTGCAGGCCGGCGCCCACTGTCTGGAAAAGGCCCAGGGCGGTCGGGGCGTGCTGCTGGGCGGGGTGCCGGGGGTGGCGGCGGCCCGGGTGGTGGTCCTGGGCGGCGGTGTGGTGGGCCGCAACGCCACCCGCATGGCCTTGGGATTGGAGGCCCACGTGACGGTGATCGACCGGGCCCCGGCGGTGCTGGAAGCGGTGGATGCCGCCTTTGGGCCCCGGGTGGACACGGTGCATTCTTCCCTGGACGCGGTAGAGGCCCATTGTCGGGACGCCGATTTGGTGATCGGTGCGGTGCTGGTGCCGGGGGACACGGCGCCCCGGCTGGTAACCCGCGACATGGTGGCGGCCATGCGGCCCGGATCGGTCCTGGTGGACGTGGCCATCGACCAGGGCGGTTGTTTCGAGACCAGCCGCCCCACGACCCATGCCGAGCCCACCTATGCGGTGGAGGGCGTGGTGCACTATGCGGTGACCAACATGCCGGGCGCGGTGGCGCTGACGGCCACCCAGGCCCTGACTCACGCCACCTTGCCCTATGTGCTGGCCCTGGCGGAAAACACCTGGCGCGACGATCCCCACCTGCGGGCGGGGGTGAACGTGTGTGCCGGCCGCATCACCCACCCGGCCGTGGCGCACGGCCTGGGCACTCATGCCACCGATCTGGAGTCTGTGTTGTAAGGCCGGGAGCCAGGGGACAGGCCCATGGCTCCCGGCAAAGAGGGCTCCCGGCAAAGAGGGCGCCCGGCAGAGCGGGTATCCTGGTAACGCGGATCAGTCCTGTTCGTCCCATTCCAGGTGACGCGGCACCTTGCGGCCGCGCTGGGTGGCCGTGCCCCGGCCGGAGAGGCTGGGGTTGGACATGAAGTATTCGTGGGCGCTGAAGGGTTCCTCGTTGCCCGGGGCCACCCGGGTGTAGGCGCCGTCCGCCTGCAATATCCACTTCTGCTGGTTGTCCTTCAGGTTGGCGATCATGATCTGATCCAGCACCTGACTGTGGACGGTGGGGTTCTCGATGGGCACGTAGGATTCCACGCGGTGGCGGAGATTGCGCTGCATCCAATCGGCGGAGGAGATGTAGACCTTGGCCTCCGGATGGGGCAGGGCCTTGCCGTTGCCGAAGCACACGATGCGCGAGTGCTCCAGGAAGCGGCCCACGATGGAATGCACGCGGATGTTCTCCGACAGCCCCGGCACCTGTGGCCGCAGGCAGCAGATGCCCCGCACCACCAGGTCGATCTTCACCCCGGCCTGGGACGCCTCGTAGAGTCTGTCGATCACCTCCGGGTCCACCAGCGAGTTCATCTTGGCCCACAGGCAGGCGGGACGGCCGGCGCGGGCGTGGGCGATTTCCTCGTCGATTTCGTCCAGCAGTTTCTGCAGCAGATAGGCCGGGGCGATGGCCAGCTTTTCCAGCTTGGGCGGCACCGCGTAGCCGGTCATGTAGTTGAAGGCCCGGTTGGCATCCCGGCACAGCGCGGGATCGCAGGTGAAGAAGGACAGGTCGGTATAAATCTTGGCGGTGATGGGGTGGTAGTTGCCGGTGCCGTAGTGCGCATAAGAGCGCAGGCCGCCACTTTCCCGCCGCACCACCAGCGCCACCTTGGCGTGGGTTTTCAGTTCCACGAAGCCGAACACCACCTGGGCGCCCGCCCGTTCCAGATCGCGGGCCAGGCGGATGTTGGCCTCCTCGTCGAAGCGGGCCTTCAGTTCCACCATGGCGGTGACGGCCTTACCGGCCTCCGCCGCCTGGATCAGCGCCTTGACGATGGGCGAATCCTTGCTGGTGCGGTACAGGGTCTGCTTGATGGCCACCACGTTGGGATCCTGGGCCGCCTGCTGGACGAACTGCACCACCGTGTCGAAGGTTTCGTAGGGGTGGTGAACGATCAGGTCCTTTTTCCGCATGGCGGCGAAGCAATCGCCGCCGAAGTCACGCAGTCGTTCGGGAAATCGCGCCCGGTAGGGCCGAAACAACAGTTCCGGCCGCTCGTCGGTGATGATCTGCTTGATGTCCACCAGCCCCAGCAGGCCATCCACCTGGAAGGTGTCTTCCTCGCTCACATCCAGCTCGTCGCACACCAGATAGAGCAGTTCCTCCGGCATTTCGGCGTTGACGTTGAGGCTGATCACATGGCCGCGCCGGCGCCGCTTCAGGGCCGATTCGAACCAGCGCACCAGATCCTCCGCCTCTTCGTCCACTTCCATTTCCGAATCGCGGATCACCCGGAAATAGCCGTAGTTCTGCACCGTAAAGCCCGGGAACAGATGGTGCAGGTTGAGGGCAACCACTTCTTCCATGGGCAGCAGGCGGGTTTCCTCCCCCGGCAGGCGCATGAAGCGTTCCACCTGGGCCGGCAGCGGCACCAGGGCCCGCATCACGTCCGTTTCGTCCTCCTTGAACAGGGACAGCAGCATGGCGAAGCCCAGGGAGGGGATGAAGGGGAAGGGGTGGGCCGGGTCGATGGCCAGAGGGGTCAGGCAGGGGAACACGTGTTCCAGGAAGCGCTGTTCCATCCAGCGGCGGTCGGCGGTGGAGAGTTCCTCCGGCGTGACCACGGTGATCTTGTGGCGGCGCAGTTCCTCCCGCAGCCCGATCCAGCAGCGTTGCTGCTCGTTGACCAGCTTGTCCACCTTGGTCTGGATGGCTTCCAGGGCCTGACCGGGGGTGCGGCCATCCTTAGAGGCGCGGGTCACCCCGGCTTCCACCTGGCCTTTCAGGCCCGCCACCCGCACGGAAAAGAACTCATCCAGGTTAGAGGCGGAAATGGACAGAAACCGCACCCGCTCCAGCAGCGGATGATTGAGATTGTCCGCTTCCTCCATGACCCGGAAATTGAAGTCCAGCCAGGACAGTTCCCGGTTGATGAAACGGTCCCGGGATTCGGGGGCAGGTGACGCGGCGTGGGACTCACTGGATTCCATGATGATACCTCCGGGCTCGGCGCGAAGTGGTGCGGACACGTGATCTTATACCAGGATGCCACGAGAAAGACTCAGTACATCCCGCTTCTGCGTAAAGGGGTCGGGTGAAAATGTGTCGCTGCCCCCTTGATCGCGGGCGCCGGAAGAGCGAGATTCCCCCCTTCCCACGATCCGCGCTGACGCAGGTCACGACACCGTGGACCCCAATGTCTACCCCCGAAGGCAGGCCCACCGTATGAAGACTCTGTTACTGCTGCGACACGCCAAGTCCAGCTGGGACGATCCCACCCTCGCCGATGAAGACCGGCCGCTGGCCCCTCGGGGACGCAAGGCCGCCCCGCGCATGGGGCGCTATCTGGAGGAGGAGGGGCTCAAGCCCGACCTCATCCTGTGCTCGCCCAGCGTGCGCACCCGCGATACCCTGGCGCTGCTGGGGCCCGTGGGCGAGGGGATGCCCGTGCGTTTCGAGCCGACATTGTACCCCGGCACGCCCGAGGCCCTGTTGGACGCCCTGCACGCCGCTGACGACAGCGCCTCCCGGCTGCTGCTGATCGGGCACAATCCCGGCATGGAAATCCTCGCCGCCCAGATCACCGATACCGGCGATCCCGATAGCCGCGAGGCTTATCGTCGTATGAGCGAAAAATTCCCCACCGCTGCCCTGGCCGTGTTCGAGGCCCCCCTGAGCCACTGGGCCGACCTCGCCCTGGGCAGCCTGCGTTTCCGCACCTTCGTCCGGCCCCGGGACCTTTAGGGCGGATTCACGCACCCAACCGGGTTCACAGCGTGAACCCGATTGGGGGCGATCCGCTCTAAGGGATGGGCCCGCCCAAGGAGATCGTTGCCATGCGTCCTTTCGTCCGCATCTTGCTGCTTCTGGGAGGGGCGTTGGCCGCGACGGTCCCCGCCCGCGCCGCCGGGATTTCTGATTGTGTGCCCCTGGTCGCGGCCCGGCTGGACGGGGTGTTCGCGCCCCTGGCCGCCAGCACCCGCGCCCTGGCCCACGAGGTGGCGGCGCTCAGCAGTACCGCCCGGCCGCCCACGCCGGCCGTGGCCGCCCGCTGGCGTCAGGCCACAGTGCGAGAGGGAAAAGTGGTGGGCTTTCGCACCTGGGCCGGTGCCCTGGACGCGCCACCGGCCTATCAGGCGCCCCATCCCGCCTATTACACCTACGACGGCCCCCATGTCTCCCAGGCCAATCTGGCGCGGCTGGGGCTGTTTCGCCGGCTGGTGCCGCTGTTCCGCGCCACCCACAACACCTTCGGCCATGCGTGGACCTATCTCACCACCGCCGACGACATGATGCTGCTGTACCCCTACCTGCCGCTGGGGCAGGCGGTGAACAACCAGCCGCCCACCCGGCAGGTGTTCTATACGGTGGCCGCCGAGGGCCGCACCGGCTGGACCCCGCCGTATCTGGATCTGGCGGGAGCGGGCATGATGGTCACCGTTTCCTCCCCGGTGAAGAAGGGCGGCAACCTGTTGGGCGTGGTGTCTCACGACGTGACGCTGGCGGATCTTTCCGGCACGGTGCTGGCGCCGCTGGTGGCCGACTCTGGTCGGGTGGCGTGGCTGGTGGACGACAACGGGCGCGCCGTGGCCGTGAGCGATCCCGCCCTGGCCCGGGAGCTGGAAGACGTTAATACCAAGGCCAAGGCGGCGGTGCTCCATTACGAGGCGGGAGATACCCCGGCGCGGGTGACCTCGGCCACGGCGTGGATCAATACCGCCACCACCACCGTCCGGGCCGCGTTGGCCAGGGCCCAGTCGGAGGCGGTCGTTACGGTAACGGCGGCGGAGCGAACCGTCACCGCCACCCGGCTGAAAACCCTGCCCTGGGTGGTGCTGCTGGCGGAGGCCCCCGATGACTGAAATCCAGGCCGTGACCGTGATGATCCAGTTGGCCGAATGCCCCACGGAGGAGACCCTCGGCGCCTTGGAACGGACCCTGGGTCGCGTGCCCGGGGTGCTGATGGTGGAGGCCGTGGGGCATCTGCCGCGCATGGTGCGGGTGGATTACGACCCGGCCCGCGCCACGGCGGAGGCGGTGCTGGCGGTGGTCACCGGCGCGGGGCATGAGGCGCGGCTGGTGGGATTCTAGAGCCGATCGCGGTCAATAGGACCCAATTCTCGGGTCCGATTGACCGCGTGAATCGGCTCTATCTGTTTGTTTTAGAGCGGGTCCGACGGAGGGGCGGGGGGTGAGACGGTGCCAGGGCGCCAGCACCCCATGAGCAGCCGGCGCATCAGGACCCCGGCCAGGGCGCCGGGCAGGGCGCCGATTGTCACGACAACCGCGATGCCCTCGCCGGAGACCAGCGGCGTGCCTTCGCGGCCGGTCGCCAACAGAGTCACCGCCATGGCCGCCGCGCCACAGCCGGCCCCCATCAGCAGCATCCGCCCCAGGCCCACGTGGCGCAGGGTCGGAAACAGCGCCAGCAGCAGGGTCAGGGTGCTCACGCCCACGAGCGCCGGCAGCGCGCCGGTCATCCAGACAATCAGCGGCATCAGGACGTAGGCTTCCGGCGGTCCCTCAAGAGAAAGCAGCATGGGGGCCAAGGGGAGCCAGGCAATAGGGGTCAGGAACGGCGCGATCAGGAGAATTACGAGCACCGCCATGGGCCAGCGCCACAAGGGCGGACGGGAACGGGATAACGTCATGGAAATTCCCCTATCCGGACGGGGGCTATCATGCCAACGGGTTTCCCGTATAGACTAGCGCCGTGGGCGAAACCAACAAGAGGATCGCATCAGGTTCCGTAAAGCTCATTGCGCCGCCGTGGTTGCACGGAAGGCGCGTCGAATGAGCGTCAGAAAAAGAGCTTCACGGCGGTGCCGGATGCCGATTGCAAGGGCGCCGCTGCAAAAGCGGGACCGGGGGATCCTTGTGCGGAACGGCACAAGGGAGCGATGGTCGGGAAGCGTGTGGAGGAAGGGAATGGCAGCGGGACCGGCAAGCCCATTCGGTCCGCTGGGGGGCGAGGAGTCGTTCTCCGGGGCCTGGGCGGAGTCTGAAGGGGATGGGGGTCGCTCGGGCCGCACGGCCGAGCGCTGGCAGGACGGAGGTTGGGTGGATCCGGAAACCGCCGAACGCTTGCGCCAGGGTATCGAGGCGCTGGGCGCCGGCGACTTTGATGCCGTGCCGGACCTGGATCACCCCCTGGGCGAGGCCCTGCGTGCCGCGGCCGCCCGGCTGGCGGCAAGCCGCGATCCGGTCCATCTGGAAGAGGCCGGCTGGCTGTCGCCGGAACGCATGGGGGCCTTGCGCGATGCCCTGCACACCCTGGCCGAGGCCCGCTTTACCGAGGTGCCGGCCGTGACAGGCACCCTGGGGGGGCCCGTGAAACAGGTCACCCGCAGCCTGGGGCGCCAGTTCTCCCTGGACCTGCGCGGACTGGTGCACCTGACCGAGGACCTGGCCGCCGGCATGACCGCCACCGCCATGCTCTACCGTGCCGTGGCCCGCACCAGCGATCGCAACGAAACCATCGCGACCTCCGTGGATGAACTGGTGACCTCTGTGGAGGAAATCGCCAACCATGGCAACGCCGTGGCCGGCGAGGTGACGGAAATGCGACAGGCGGTGGAGGAAGGCGAGATGGCCGCCGGCGGCGCCACCACCGCGATGAACCGCATCACCGGCGCCGTGGAAACCACCGCCGACCGGGTGCACAAGCTGGCCGGTGCCTCGCAGGAGGTGGGCCAGATCCTGGGCATGATCGAGGAAATCGCCTTTCAGACCAACATCCTGGCCCTGAACGCTTCGGTGGAGGCCGCGCGGGCGGGGGAGGCCGGCAAGGGCTTCGCCGTGGTGGCCGAAGAGGTTAAACGACTGGCCGATCAGGCCAAGGACGCCGCCGGGGAAATCAATAAACGCATTCGGCACGTGCGCACGGAAATGGAGGGCATCGCCGACTCCATGACCGACGTCACCAGCGTGGTGGACGAAGGGCGTGACGCCATCGACGCCACCGGCGAAGCCATCGCCTCGGTCAGCGCGCGCATGGACCGGGTCTCGGAAAGCACCCAGAGCATCGCCAGCACCCTGGCCCAGCAGAAAACCGCCGGTCACGAGGCGGCCCGCGCCATCCACAGGATCGCCCAACAGGACGAAAGTACCCTGTCGGAAATGAGCACCGTGCTCGACGCCCTGGATGCCGTGGACAAGGGGCTACAGACCCAGCTCGACCGCTTGTCCAAAATGGGTCTTCCCAACCGCACCGTGCACTTGGCCAAATCCGACCATGCTTTGTGGAAGAAACGGGTGGTGTTCGCCCTGGTGGGCCGTACCCAGGTGAACCCGGGGGAACTGGCGGACCACCACCAATGCCGTTTCGGTCGCTGGTACGACCAGCAACTGGGCACCCGCATCAGCCAGCATCCCGCCTTCGCCGCCATCGCCGAACCCCACGCCCAGGTGCACGCCCATGGCCGGCGGGCCGTGGAGCTGGCCAACGAGGGCGCCTATCAAGACGCCCTGGCGGAGCTTCATCGCATGGAGGAACACTCCCTGGTGGTACGGCAGCGGCTGGAGGAACTGGTGCCTTCCTGAGATAGGGGCAGGCCAAGACAACAAACAACAATCAAGGGGCGCAAGGCGCCCGGGGATTGGGGGACAAGGATTATACGGGCATGTTGAGGTTCGGGATCGGACGTTTCCGAGTGGTCTGTGCGCTGGTGATGGTCCTGGCGGTGGCCGTGGGACTGGGGGTGGCGCTGGCCCCCGTGGGGCCTTGGGTGCGGGCGGGCGTGGGCACGGGCCTGGTGCTGGTGGTGGGCCTCATGGGCCTGGCCTTGGTGTGGTTGAACGCCTTGGCGTTTTCCTTGGCTCGGGGACAGGCCGCCTGCCGCGCCGTGGTGGATGGTGACCTGGAAAGCCGCATCACGCACATCCACGAGCAGGGCGCCCTGGGAGAAATGCTCTGGAATATCAATGAATTCATCGATACCACCGATTCCTTCGTGCGGGAAACCCGCGCCACCATGGAACACGTGGCCCGGGGGCGGTACTACCGCCGGGTGATCCTCACCGGCATGCGCGGCACCTTCGCCGACACCAGCCACGTGATCAACGCCGCCCTGGCCACCGTGCGTCGGCGGGAAGCCGCGGAACGGGCGGTGCAGGAGGAGATCGCCACCCTGACCCAGGCGGTGGCCGAGGGCGACTATACCGGCACCATTGAAATCCCCGCCGAACCCGAGCCCCTGGCCCGTATTGCCGAGGGCATCAATGGGGCCATCGCCACCATCCGCCGCCGCGAACTGGCGGAAAAGGCGGTGCAGGAAGAAATCGCCACCCTGGTGGATCACGCCGCCGCCGGGAACTTCAATGTGCAGGTGGCCGAGCCGGCGGATGCGCCTTCCCTGGCCCGCATCGCCGACGGCATCAACCGCCTCACGGCCACCGTGCACCAGGGCCTGAGCGAGGCCATCGGCGTGTTCTCCGCCCTGGCCGAAGGGGATCTGAGCCGCCGCTTCGAGAATGAATACGAAGGCGACTTCGCCCAGCTCAAGATCAGTGCCGCCATCATGAGCGACAAGCTGGGCTCCCTGGCCGTGAGCCTGACCGATTCCATGGACCTGGTGGCCGAGGGCGTGCGGGAGATGATGTCCCGCAGTAACGATCTGGCCCACCGGACGGAAAAACAGGCTTCCGACTTGCAGGAGGCCGCCGCCACCATCGAACAGCTCACCGCCACCGTGCACCAGAACGCAGAAAACGCCGAGCGGGCCCGGTCCCTGGCCGATGAAGCCCGCAATACCGCCGACGGCTCCGGCACCGTGGTGGATTCCGCCGTGGCCTCCATGGGCCGCATCGAGCAGTCCTCGGGCCAGATTTCCGACATCATTGGCATGATCGACGAAATCGCCTTCCAGACCAATCTGTTGGCCCTGAACGCGGCGGTGGAAGCCGCCCGGGCCGGGGACGCCGGCAAGGGCTTCGCCGTGGTGGCGGCCGAGGTGCGTTCCCTCGCCCAGCGTTCCAGTCAGGCGTCCAAGGAAATCAAGGATCTGATCCTCAATACCCGTCAGCAGATCGAGGAAGGGGTGGGGCTGGTGAAAGGCACCGGCAAGGCCCTGCGCGACATCATCACCGGCGTGAAACAGGTGGCCGACCTGATTGCCGAGATCGCCTCCGCCAGCAAGGAACAGGCGGTGGCCCTGGACGAGGTGAACGGCGCCGTGGCCCACCTGGACGAGATCACACAGCAAAACGCCGCCCTGGTGGAGGAAAACGCCAGTTCCGTTAATGCCCTCACCGGACAGGCCAACGAGCTCAAGAGCCTGATGGCCTTCTTCGCCGTGCAGCGGGAGGCGCAGCAGAAGGGCCCCGTCGCCCGGCCCGCACCGCCGGCGGTGGCGGCCCCTATCGCGGCGTCGCCCGCCGCGCTGCCCCTCGCCGCGCCGTCGCCCGCCGGTCAGGACGAATGGGAGAACCTGGACAACGACAGCAGTTCTGGCGATCATGCGCCGGGAATCACCCTGGAGGACGATGACGGCTCCTGGGACGAATTCTGAGCGGGGCCCGCCGTAACGGTTCTCCGCGACCATGGTTTAAGGAACATGACCCATGCACAAGGTTCTGATGGTGGCGGCCGCCCTGTCCCTGGCCGCCGGGCCGGCCGCCGCCGCCGGTTTCGACTGTGCCAAGGCGTCCACGCCGCAGGAAAACTGGATCTGCGCCGATCCCCACCTCAGTGACCTGGACGGTCGCATGAGCGCCCTGTACGGCCAACTGCTGCGGCAGAGCAGCGGTGGCGAAAAGAAGGCGCTTCGCGACAGCCAGCGGGCCTGGCTGAAGATGCGGGACCAGACCTGTTCCTTCCGGCGGATGGCCGATCCCACGGACATGGTCAACTGCCTGACCAACCTGACCCAAAGTCGTTGGGAAACCCTGTCGGTGATGCTTAATAACTGAGTATTGGGGAAGGCAGGCGTGGCTTCCCGGTGCCCGCTTGCGTTCCATCCGCGTGGCGCCCACATGAGGGGCAGGGTTTCAGGATACGGGAGGTTCTCATGCCGCGCTGGCATCTCGACGATATTCCTTGGTCCACCCTGGAGCCCACGAGGGTGGATGCCACCGTCCTGGCGGTTGTCAAGAGCGCCAGTCTGGTGGAGCACAACGCCGATGACTACGTGACCTACCTGCACAACGTGTTCGCCGACCGCCCCGAAGTGCAAGCCGATATCGACCGTTGGGGCGAGGAGGAGCGGCAGCACGGCGCCGCCCTGGGCCGGTGGGCGGAGAAGGCCGATCCCACGTTCGATTTCCAGGCAGCCTTCAACGCCTATCAATCCCGCCCCTTGGTGCCCCAGGACCGGCACGAGTCCGTGCGCGGCAGCCGCACCGGCGAGATGCTGGCCCGCTGTGTGGTGGAAACGGGCACCAGTTCCTTCTACACCGCCCTGGCCCAGGCCACCGAGGAACCGGTGCTCAGGGATCTGGCTCACCGCATCGCCGCCGATGAGTTCCGGCATTACAAGCTGTTCCGGACCCTCATGGGCGATTTCCAGAACCAGGAACGCCTGACCCTGTTGCGGCGGGCTTTGGTGGCCTACGAGCGGGTGCGGGAGGCCGAGGACGAGGAACTGGCCTGGGCCTGGCACTGCGCCAACCGTCCTGGACAGTCATTCGACGCCCGCGATTGCGCCAACCGCTATGGTCAGGCGGCTTCCGGCCTCTACACCTATCCCGTGGTGGAACGGGCCGTGGGCATGATCTTCAAGGTGGTGGGGCTGCGGCCCCGCGGCTGGCTCAACCGGGGGGCCACCCAGGTGGTGTGGGGCAATCTGCGCCGGCGGGCCGAAGGCGGCACCGTGGCCGCCTGAGGCATGAGCGCCGATCTCGCCCTGACCCTGCCCGCGAACACTGGTCTGCCTGTGGCGGCGGTTTTGCCGCCGCTGCGGCAGGCGTTGGAGACGCACGGAAACGCCGTGCTGGTGGCGCCGCCCGGGGCCGGCAAGACCACCCTGGTGCCGCTGGCCCTGGCCGCTTGGCGGCCGGGTCGGGTGGTGATGCTGGAACCCCGGCGGCTGGCGGCCCGCGCCGCGGCGCATCGCATGGCCGTGTTGCTGGACGAGCCCGTGGGCCAGCGGGTGGGGTATCAGGTGCGGTTCGAACACAAGGTCGGTCGCCGCATCGAGGTGGTCACCGAGGGCATTCTGCTGCGGCGCCTGCAAAGCGATCCCGAACTGGAGGGGGTCGCCGCCGTCATTTTCGACGAATTCCACGAACGCAACCTGGATGGCGACCTGGGGCTGGCCCTGTGCCGGGAGGTACAGACGGCCCTGCGGTCCGATTTGGCGCTGGTGGCCATGTCCGCCACCTTGGACGGGGCGGCGGTGGCTCGGCTGCTGGGCGAGGCGCCGGTGGTGGAAAGCGCAGGCCGACTGTTTCCCGTCGGCCTGCGCTGGGGCACCCGTCCCGCCACCCGCGAGGTGCCCCGGGCGGTGGCGGACACGGTGACCACCGCCCTGGCCGAGGGACCGGGCAGTGTGCTCGCCTTCCTGCCCGGGGAAGCGGAAATCCATCGCGCCGCCCAGGCGCTCAAGGGCCGGGTGCCGGCGGACGTGGACGTGCACCCTCTGTACGGCGCCCTGCCGCCGGGGCGTCAGGACCGGGCCATCGCCCCCGCCCCGGCAGGCCGGCGCAAGGTGGTGCTGGCCACCAGCATCGCCGAAACCAGCCTCACCATCGACGGCATTACCCAGGTGGTGGATGGGGGGTTGGCCCGACGGCCGCGCTTCGACCCCGGCCGGGGCATGGCGGCCTTGATCACCGACAAGGTTAGCCGGGCCGAGGCCGACCAACGGGCCGGCCGCGCGGGTCGCCTGGGGCCCGGCGTGTGTTGGCGGTTGTGGCGAGAGGCGGAACACGGCGCCCTGGCCGCCGCCGCGCCCCCGGAGATCACCGTGGCCGATCTGGCGCCCCTGCGGCTGGCCCTGGCCGCCTGGGGGGCAACGCCCGAGCATCTGCCGTGGCTGGACCCGCCGCCCGCGCCCCATTGGGCCCAGGCGGGAGAGTTGCTGCGCCTGCTCGGTGCCCTGGACCACAAGGACCATCTCACCGCCCACGGTCGGGCCCTGGCCGGGTTTCCGCTGCACCCTCGGCTGGCGCATATGATCCTGGCCGCCCCCGACGATGCCCACCGGGCCCTGGCCTGTTTGGTGGCGGCGCTGTTGTCCGACCGTGATCCGCTGCGGTTGCGGGATCCCGATCTGGTGCCCCGGGTGGCGGTGCTGCTGGACCCCCGGGCCGCCCGGGACGCCGGCGCCGCCGAGGGCGCCCTGTCCGACATCCGGCGGGCCGCCCGGCAATGGCAACGTCATCTGGGGGTGGCAGGGGTGACGCCGGCACCGGCCCAGGCGGTGGGGGCCCTGGTGGCCCTGGCGTGGCCGGACCGGGTGGCGCAGCAGCGGGGCGGCGATGGCCGCTATCGCTTCGCCGGCGGTGGGGGCGGGCGTCTGGACCCGGAGGCCCCCCTGGTCGCCGCCCGCTGGCTGGCGGTGGCCGAGGTGAGCGGCCGGGGCGCCGATCCCGCCATACGGCTGGCGGCCCGTCTAACACGGGCCGATATCGAAACCGTTTTTGCCGATCAGGTGGCGTGGCACGATCATGTGTGCTGGGATGATCGTCTGGAAAAGGTGAAGGCCACGCGGCAGAAGCGGTTCGGCACCCTGGTGCTGGCGGAGGAAACGCAGCCCGATCCCGATCCGGCGGACGTGGTGGCGGCCCTGCTGGCGGTGGTGGCGCGCAAGGGCCCCAGTGCCCTGCCCTGGACCGAGGCCGCCCGGCGCCTGCAGGGGCGGGTGGCATGGCTGGCGGCGGCCGAACCGACGGCCGGCTGGCCCGATCTGGGCGAGGATACCTTGCTGGCGACCCTGGAGTCGTGGCTGGCCCCCTTCCTGCCCGGCGCCACCACCCTGGCGGCCGTGGACCAGGTGGACCTGGAAGCGGCCCTGAAGGCCATCCTGCCGTGGGATCTGGCCGAACGGCTGGATACGGCGGCACCGCCGGCGGTTACGCTGCCCGGGGGACGAACGGTGCCGTTGCGCTATACCCCGGGGGAGCCGCCGGTGCTGGCGGCACGGTTGCAGGACCTGTTCGGGGTGGCGGAAACCCCCAGGGTGCATGATGACCCGGTGATCTTGCATCTGTTGTCGCCCGCCGACCGGCCCTTGCAGGTGACACGGGATCTTGCCGGCTTTTGGGCCAACACCTACGCCGAGGTGCGCAAGGACATGCGGGGGCAGTACCCCCGTCACCGCTGGCCCGAGGATCCCCTGGCCGCCGAACCGGGGCGGCATCGGGGACGATAAAATGGGACCATGGGGACGCGGCGGTTGGATGCGCCGCGCGGGAGGCGGTCAGCCCTCTCCCTCCCCCTCTTGCGGTTGGGGGAGCGGGGCCCCCAAAGCGCAGTCCGAGATCATGCGTTTCACGTGGCCCGGGGCCAGGGGATCGGTGTGCAGCAGGCTGAGCAGCATGCGGTGATAGCGTGCGGCCATGGGCGTGGCCCCATCGCGGCAATAGCCGCAACGGGCCGCCGCCAAGTGCTCCAGCGCTGTTTCCAGGCAGCCCAAATCCTCGCGCCGCAATATTCGGCGTCCTTCCGGACAGGTCATCAGGATCATGGTGAATGTCTCCCTCCCCCTGGCAACCATGCGTGGGCGCCGGTGGGGAAGGAAAGTGAAAGCTCAATGACGGGTGTACATCGCCCGGCAGGCCTGTTCCAGGGCCCGGGCGTGGTCGGCGGTATCGGCCAGGGGGCCCGTAAGCACCTGGGTGCGCACGGCGTTTCGGTCGGTGGCCGGGCCGCCCGTCGCCACCTCCCGCGCCAGGGCCACGGCAATGGCCACGTACTGCTCGGCCGTGGCGGCCACCCAGTGCGGCCATCCGGCATGGGTGAGAAGACTCGCGCTCTGGCGGTGGACCGCCAGATGGCCGGCGAGGGTCACCACCGGGACCCCCATCCATAGGGCCTCCAGCGTGGAGGTGCCGCCGGTGGCCGGTAGGGAATCCAGCACCACATCCACCGCCCCGTAGCGGGCCAGGACCTGTTCATGACGGGCGGTACTGCCCAGGGTCAGCCGTTCCGGCGCGATGCCGTGGGCGCCCAGGCCCTCGGTGATCCAGGCGCGTAGGGCCGGGTCATCCAGTTCCGGGGTGTCCAGCAGCAGGGGCGCTTCGGGCACCGCCCTCAGCACCCGCGCCCACAGGGCCAGGGTGGGCGGATGGACCTTGCGCAGGGTGCCGAGATAGCCAAACACCGGCGGGCCCGGGTCCCGGGGCGCGAGGGCCGGCAGCGTCTCCGGCGGGGCGGCGGCCACCCAGCAGCGGTCCAGCCGCCACACCGTTTCCGTGGCCTCCGCCACCCGGACCGCCGTCGGGCCGGGGTCCGGATGCAAGACCCGGTCGGTCAGCCAGTAATCCATGGCCCCAAGGCCGGTGGTGGCGGGATAGCCCAGCCACGCCACTTGCACCGGCGCCAGCCGGGCCTTGAACCACCAGGGCTGGGTGTGCCGCATGTGCCCGGCCAGATCCACCAGCACATGGGGCCGGGCGGCGGTGAGGGTGGCCAGGGCGCGGGACTCCGGCAGGTGGGCCAGGGGCTGCCAGTGATCCACCAGCGGCCGCAGGGTGCGGGAAGCGCCATCGGGATCGCGGGTGAGGTCGAACACCTGCACCGTCACGCGCTGCCGGTCCAACTGGCGGAAGAGATCGGCCACGAACCACAGGGTGGCGTGATAGCGGAATTCCGGCGACAAAAACCCCAGGCGCAGGGGGCCGGTTTCTGGCGTGTGGGGGGTGGCCGGCAACGAGGGCGTGGGCAGGCGGGCGGCCACTGTCTCGTGGGCCGCCCGCAGCCCTGCCGCCGTGGTGTCGGGACCATAGACTTGATAGTACAGCCACGTGGATTCCCCTGTCGCATCCAGGGTCCCCAGGGCCCGCATGGTGGCGAAGGCGGCGGCGGCTTCCTCGGGGCGGTGCAGCTCGTACAGCGCCACCCCCAGGTTGCGGGCCATGCCCGGGTCGTCGGGGGCCGCCCGGGCGGCCAGGGCGAAATCCTCGGCCGCCCGCTGCCACTGGCCCAGCGCCCGCCATAACAGTCCGCGATCATTGTGGCCGGTGGCATCACCGGGCGCCAGGGTCAACCCCTGGTCCAGGGCGGCCATGGCCTCGCGCGGGGCGCCGCCCTGGCGGAGCGCGGCTCCCAGATGCAGCAGCGGTCCCGCCTGATCGGGGGCCAGGGCATGGGCCCGGCGGTGGGCGGCGGCGGCGCCAGCCCAGTCCTGCAGCGCCGCCAGGGCCAGCCCCCGGTTGTCATGGGCGGGGGCGCTGTCCGGCAGCAGGCTGACCGCCCGGTCCAGGGCGGCCAGGGCCGCCTGGGGCTGGTGCAGGTCCAGGTGGGTCGCCCCCAGGTTGATCCAGACCTCGCCCACATCCGGCAACAGGGTGGTGGCCCGGTGGTGTGCCGCCAGGGCGTCCTGGATGTGGCCGGCCGCGCGCAGGGCGCAGCCCAGACCGTCCTGAAGGGCGCCGTCCCGCGGCAGGGACGCGGCCAGCGGTGTCAGCACGGACACCGCCTCCTCGGCCCGGTTGGCGGCCACCAGGGCCGCCCCCAGCACCAGCGCCAGGGGCAACAGGTCCGGGTAGTGATGCAGACCGGCCTCGGCCGCCGAAACGGCCTCCGAGGCGTGGCCCAGGGCCAGCAGGGCGCTGGCCCGGGCCCACAGGGGGCCGGCATCCTGTGGCGCGACGGCCAGGGCACGGGTGGCCAGGTCCAGCGCCTGTTGCGGCCGGTCCAGGGCCAGGGCCGCGCGGGCGGCGTTGCCCAAGGCCGGAGCCAGGGCGGGCAGGCGGGTCAGGGCGGCCTGCCAGTCCCCGTCGGCCCCCGGCAGATCGCCCAGAGCTTCCCGCGCCAACCCCCGGTTGTTAAGCGCCAGGGCCTGTTGGGCGGGATCGGTGAGTCCCGCCACGGCGTGATCATAGAGGGGCAGGGCCTCCCCGGGCCGCCCCGCGCTCAGGTGGGTGTCCGCGGCCTGAAGGAGCGCGGCGGCAGGGGCAGCGGTCACGGGGGGCTCCTGTGGGCAAGCATGGGGTCCGGCGACCGCTTGGCCGCGTCGCTCATGCGGTGGAAGGCGTCTTCGAGGGCGCGGGCCAGGGCCGGGGTGTCGCACAGAGGGCTTTCCCGCAGGGTCTGGCGCTGGGTGTGGCGCCAGTGGCGCCGTTGTCCCGTATCCTTCGCCAGACGCACCACCCGGTCAACATAGGCCGCCGGGTCGGCGGTGATCCAGTCCTCCCGCCCCAGGGCGACCAGCAGGGAGGCGCTCATGCGTTGGGCCGGCACGGGCCCCGCCCGGGTGACCACCGGCACACCCATCCACAGGGCTTCCGCCGTGGTGGTGCCACCGCCAGCGCCGCCCAGGGGGTCCAGGGCGAGGTCCACCCGGTTGTAACAGGCCATGTGTGCGGCCCAGGTCGGCCTGGGGCCGATGAAGGTCACCCGGTCCGGCGCCACCCCCGCCGCCGCCAGATGGTCCCGCACCTGTGCCCGGCAGGCGGGGTCGTGCAGGGCGGGGCGGCTGAGCAGCAAACGGGCCCGGGGCAGACGGTGCAGAATCTCGCCCCAGGTGGCCCAGGTTTCGGGGGTCATCTTGCCCAGATCGTTGAAGCTGCCCAACCACAGGGTCTCGGGATCGGGGGTCCAGGTGATATCCGGGGCATTCACCGGCGGCGGAAAGGCCAGCCAGCAGCGGGGCAGGGGCCACAAGGTCTCGGTGAACCAGGGCTGGCAACTCGGCGGGCTCAGGATGGCATCGCCGATCCAGTAATCCATGGCCGCCACCCCGGTGGTGCCGAAATAGCCCAGCCAGTGGGCCTGCACCGGCGCCGCCCGCTGCCCCACCACGCCCAGGCGGTGGTGCTCGGTGTGACCGTCGAGGTCCAGCAGCAGATCCAGCCGGTCGGCCCGCAGGCGCTGGAGCAGGGCGGCATCGCTGGCCCCGGCCGTATGACACCAGTGGGGAAACACCTGCTCCAGTGCCGCCGTGAGCCCATCCCGGCCGCGCTGGGTGGTATAGGCGAACAGCGTCACCCGGGCTGGGTCCAGGGCCTGCACCACCGGATACAGGAAGCGGGCCACCGGGTGGTCGAGAAAACTGTGGGACAGGATGCCCACCCGCAGGGGGCCGGTGGCGGGGCGTGGCCGGGCGGGCAGGGACGGGGCTCCCTCCGGGGCGCCACAGGCGGTGGCGGCCAGACGGGCCAGGGCCACCTCCTCGGCCGGGGGCGCCAGACCGCTGTAGGGGCGTAGGAACATGAGGGTGGAGACCAGTGGGCCCGGCGTTTCCGGCAGGCGGGCCAGGGCGGCACAGAGCACATCGTGGGCCGCCCGCCCCCGGCCCATGGTCAGTAGCGCCGTGGCCAGATTGAGGGGGATGACCGGATCCCGGGGATGGCGGGTCTCGGCGTCCGTCAGCAGCGCCACCGCCGCCGAGGGGGCGTTGTCGAAACGCTGCGCCAGGGCGAGGTTGATCGCCGTGGCCGCCGCCTCGGGGGCCAGGGCCCAGGCCCGTTGCAGCAGTGGCCGAGCCTCGGCCCAGCGGCCCAGGTCGCCCAGGGTGAGCCCCAGGTTGGTGAGGGCGGGGCCGTGGTCCGGCACCCGCGCCAGGGCCTCCTCCAGCCACGGCACGGCCTCCGCCAACCGCCCCAGATCGCGCAGGGCGTGGCCCAGGTTGGCCAGAATCTCGGGGCTGTCGGGGGCCAGGAGGCGGGCCTGCTGCAACAGGGCTTCGGCCGCGGCGGGGGCGTGTTGGCCGAGGTGGAGGGCGGCCAGATCATTGAGCAGCACCGGTTGGTCGGGCGCCAGGGCACAGGCCGTTTCCAGGGCGGCGCGGGCCCCGTCGGGATCGCCGGTGGCCGCCAGGGCCTGGGCAAGTCCCTGATGGGCGGCGGCGGCCTGGGGTTCGGCCTGGGTGGCGCGGCGGAAGGCGTCCACGGCGCCGGCCGGATCCTCCAGGGCCTGACAGGCAATGCCCAGCAGATAGCACAGCCCCGGCCGCTCGGGCACCAGTGCCGCCGCCTGGGCCAACCAGGGGTGGGCGGCGGCGGCGTCCCCGTGCCGCAGCAGGGCGGCCCCCAGACGATGCGGCGGATCGGGAGAATGGGGCAGGCAGGTCAGGGCGTGGCGGGCGCTGTGGGCCATGGCGGGGAAGTCCCCGGCGGCCTCCTGCACATCGGCCAGCAGGATCCAAGCTGGCCCGTGGTCGGGGGCGCGGGTGGTCCAGGCCCGGGCCTCGGCCAGGGCGGCGGCCAGGTCTCCCCGCTGGTAGTGGGCCAGGATAACGGTGGCGGGGTCCTCCGGCGGGGGGGCCATGGGGGATCAGTTGGGCAGGTTGACGGGCAGGGGCGAGGCGGTGCGCCCGGCCCGGGCCACTCGGGGCCGTACGGCCTCCACCAGATAGCGGCCCACCCCCGGGCGCTGGCAGGGGTCCACCGCCGCCCAGGTCACATAGAGCCCGGTGGCGCTGTCCAGGGTGCGCAGGGCCTCCACCCGTTGCAGGCCGCGCAGGCGCCGGGCCAGATCCGGGGCCTCGCCGGCGGCGATCCAGGCCGGGGCCCGGTCCCAGGTCCACATGAGATAGACTCCCCCCACGCCCGCCAGTTCACTCAAGGGCACGGTGCCGAGACGATGATGATAGCCATTGGCCGCCCGTGCCCAAACCACGAACAGGCCCATTTGCAATGCTTCCACGCCGTCCATCCCTTATGGGAAAAACTTCCCAGCCCCCTATTTTGCCACCCCTTCCTTAACGGGAGGTAAGCCTGGGCGGGCCTGCATGTCAGCCAATGTAGGGCGGGGTGCCGACGACTCCCGTGCCTATCGCCTTCCCACGGCGCGCGGGCGTGGTTACAATGGCCGCCGTTTGCCGCCTGGGAGGGAGCCCGCGTCATGTATCCGGAATTGCCCGCAACCCGCCTCGCGGCCTGGCTGGCCGGCGCGGCGGAGGAAGACGTGACCTTGGAGCGCTGGGGGGCGCTCGGGGGCCATGGCTCCCACCGTGCTTGGTGGGTGGACCTGATCCGCGCCGGCACACCCCTGGCAGCGGTGGTGCAGGCCACGGGCACCGGCCTCGGGAGCGGCAGCCATCGGCATGCCCTGTTGCAGTCGGTGCAGGCGGCCGGGGTGCCGGTGCCCACGCCCCTGTGGGCCTGTGATGATGCCTCGGTGCTGGGCCATCCCTTCCACGTGATGACCCGGGTGACGGGCACGGCGGCGGACCGCACGACCCTCACCCCGACCCTGGCGCGGGACCTGGGCACCGCCCTGGCTCGGTTACATACCCTCACCCCCGAAAACACCCATATGCCCTTCCTGGCCCGGCCCGAACCCGACCCGGTCACCGCCACCATCGCCGATCTGCGCCACTGGTTTGACGCCCGGCGGGCGGTGCGTCCGGTGCTGGAATGGGGGCTGCGCTGGCTGGAACGCCAAGTGCCGGTCCATCAGCCCCTGGCCCTGTGCCACCGCGACTGTCACCCCGGCAACCTGCTGGTGGGCGAAGACCATCTGGCGGCGGTGCTGCACTGGGCCCATGCCGGCTGGGACACCCCTCAGGCGGAGGTGGGCCGGGTCCGCGCCTGTTGCCACGTGGCCATGGCCGACAGTGACCAAGGGGACGAACCCCTGTGGACGGCGTTCCAGGCAGCCTACACGGCCGCGGGCGGCACGCCCGTGGAAACCACCGCCCTGCCTTACTGGGAGGTGCTGGCCCATACCCGCTGGGCGGTGATGGCGCTGGAGCGCGCCGCCCGGGTGGGGGACAGCCCCGGCGAGCGCCTGGGCAACACCCTGGATGCCCACCGCGTGCCCCAGGCGGAATACCGTATCCTCACCCTGATCCAGCACGAGGAGACCCGGTGATGCGCGACCACTTCGACGACCACGATCTGCTTACCGAAGCAGCAGCGGTGTTGCGCTACGAGCTGTTGCCGCTGTTGCCGGACTCGGCGCGGCCCGAGGCTCTGCATGTGTTACAGGCCCTGGAGATCGCCCGTCGGGCCAGCCAGGATGTGGAGGATGCGGACCGGGCGGAGTTGATGGCCCTGTCGCGGGTACTGGCGGCCCCGCCGCCCCCCGACGACCTCTGCCTGCAAGACATTCGCGGGGCCCTGCATGCCCTGTCGCGGCAGTTGGCCACCCGGATCCGGCGCGGGGATTTCGATCCCGGCACCGCCCGGCACCGCGAGGTGCAGCAATACCTGGCGGTGGCCACGGGACGCAAGGTGCAGGAAAGCAGTCCGGCCCAAGACGGCTGAGAAGCCGTCTCTTCACCAAGAACAACGGCTAGTAAGCCGTCTCTTCACTAAAAACAACGTCTAGCAAGCCATCTCTTCACTAAAAACAACGGCTAATAAACCGTCGCCCTTAAAAGCGACGGCCGACAAGCCGTCAACCGAACAGCTTGTCGATCTCGCTTTGGTCGATGCGGGTGTCGTCCTCGGTGGGGCCGTGCAGCAGGGCGGCATCCTCGTCCAGATCGCCCTCTGAGGTTAGTCCCACCAGGGATTCCCGGCCCCAGATTTCCATCATGGCCGCCACCCGGTCCTCGATGAATTTAAGGGTGTTGACGATCTTGGTGATGCGCTGCCCGGTCAGGTCCTGGAAGTTGCAGGATTCAAAAATGCGCACGGCCACTTCGGCGATGTCGTCGGCCATCTGCCGGGTATAACTGTCCTCGGTGTGGGCCTTCAGGGTGTGGGCCAGAGTGTCCACCTTTTCGGTGGCGTCCAGGATGGTCTCGGTGGCCTTTTCGGTGGCCTCCACCACGGCGTCCAGTTCGTTGGTGACGGTGGCGATGCGGTCCTGACCGCTTGAGGGCGGGATGAGGGCGGCGATTTCCTTCTTGGTCTGGTCGATGGCATTGACCATCTCGGTCAACTCATGCTGCAGCCGCTCCGTTTCCCCCCGCTGTTCGTCGATTCGCGCCCGCCAGGACCGCAGTTCCTCCTCCAGGCGATTTTTTTCTTCTTCGCTGATGTGACTTATTTCCGGTGCCTGTTCCTTGAGCACCACCTGCTTGAGGGTCTTAAGGTCGCTGCGCAGGTCCTGGATGGCGGCCATCACCTCGTTATCGGCCCCGGCTGCCGGGGCCGACGGGACGAAATCGGGCAGGGATGCGCCCTGGGTGCGCATGCGTTGCAGCTCGGCCGTGAAGGGCCTGTTGGTGCGCCGGGACATGAACGGGGGCCTTTCATCACGCAGGGACGCGGAGCGCGTCGGGGGCACGGAGCGGGAACCGGCCCGCCCGGGGGAGAACTTTACCGCCTTGGCGCCGGGGCGTCAAAGCGGCGGATTTTTCTTGACCCCGGCGCCGTACACGCCACAATAGCGCCCTTCCACCCTTCCCGGCCCTGTGGGTTGGCCCGGCACGCTTCCGGTCCGGCCCCGCCCCGTATGGACCTCCAACGGATCCGGCCGCCGGGACAACAACAACCGTCCGTTACAGACAGGTGAGTGAGAGTGAGCAAGCGTCATCCGGCCAAGTATAAATTGGATCGCCGTCTGCAGGCGAACCTGTGGGGTCGCCCCAAAAGCCCCGTCAACAAACGTGAATACGCGCCCGGCCAGCACGGCCAGCGCCGCCGCAAGCCCTCCGACTACGGCACCCAGCTTCAGGCCAAGCAGAAGCTGAAGGGCTACTACGGCAACATCTCTGAAAAGCAATTCCGCCGCTACTACCAGGAAGCCACCCGGCGCCGCGGGGATACCTCCGAGAACCTGATCGGCCTGCTGGAACGGCGCTTGGACGCGGTGATCTTCCGCATGAAGTTCGTGCCCACAGTGTTCTCCGCCCGTCAGTTCATCAACCACGGCCACATCAAGGTGAACGGCAAGCGGGTGAACGTGCCGAGCTATCAGGTGCGGCAAGGCGACGTGGTGGAAGTGCGGGAAAAGTCCCGGGAAATTCCCATCGTTCTCGACGCCGTGAACCTGGCGGAACGGGATGTGCCCGAGTACATGAACGTGGATCACAACAAAATGCGCGGTGAGTTCGTGCGCACCCCCAAGCTGGCGGATGTGCCCTACGCCGTGCAGATGGAACCCAATCTGGTGATTGAGTTCTATTCCCGTTAAGTCGGGACCGAACACCGCTTCTTAGAGCGGATCGCCCCCAATCGGGCCGCCCGGGATGACTTCCGGGCGGCCTTATTGTTTCTCAATCCAGCAGGCGCAACGCCATGCGGTGGCTCCGATAGCAGTGCCACGAGGCATAGGCCATCACGGGAAAGCTCACCAGCAGCGGCAGGAAGAAGAACACCAGGCTAGCCCCCGTCACCAGAAACAGGGTGGCGGCCCAGCCCAGCAGCGACCAGCGGCAGCGCCAGGCCAGCCGCACCCCCGTGAACAGCGGCGCCCGGGGCTCGGGGATTTCCGCATCCACCGCATAGGGCAGGGAAAACACACTCGCGGCAAAGGCGGCCGCCAGCACCGCCAGGCCCACCAGCCCCCCCAGGCCCATGAACAGCCATGCCCCCGGCCCGCTCAGGCGGGTCATGAACACCTGCAAGGTGGGCGGCGCCCCGTGATGGAACAGGGCGAACAGCACCAGGGACAACAGCAGCCACACCAGGGCCAGCATTACCAGCACCAGGGCCACGTCCATCAGCGGTCCCCGCCGGTGCCACAGCAGCGTTGCCACGGCCTCCAGGTCCAGAGGGCCGTTTTCCTCCCGCAGTTGAGTGGCCACCATTAGCGCTACCGCCAGCACCGGCGCGGTCACCAAGAACACCAACGCCAGGGGCAGGACCAGGGAGGTAGCCCCCGCCACGCCCGTGGCGCCAAACATCAACCAGCCCGCCACGGTCACCGGTCCGCCAAACGCCAGGGAGAGTAGGGGCATGGCGCGGAAATCGCGCAGGCCAAGGCTCATCCAGCGCAGACTGGCGTCACGGGGTGCCGGGGGTTCGGGGACGGAAGACATGGCGGCCCTCTCGTTAACTGGGGATTCCTGAAACGCACCTCACAAGCCCTCCTGTATATGGGACCCATGCCCCGGCGTCGCTAGAGCCTATCGCGGTCAATGGGACCCCATTTTTGGGTCCCATTGACCGCGTGAATCGGCTCTATCTATTTGATTTAGAGCGGATTCACGCGCAAAATCTGGTTCACAACGTGAACCCGATTGGGTGCGATCCGCTCTAGATAAAGTGTGACTCCCCTGAACGAATGAATCGCCTATACTAGCGGCCGACCCCCTACGCCCTCCTGGGGAGGCCGCCGTGCCCGGACTGACCCTGCTGGACGATCTGGATCCCACCGGGGCGCAACGCCGCATGGCTGCCCGCACCCTGCTGGCCATGATTCTGGCCGGCCTTGTGCTCTCCCGCACTCCCCTGTGGCCGACCCAGGTGCTGTGGGCCATGATGGCCGCCCCCAACGTGGGTCTCAATCTGCCGCGCCCCACGCCGGCGCGGGGACCGGGACTCTTCAAGGCGGCTTGAAGCCTCCCGATCCCCCGCCTATGGTGAAGGGCATCGTCTTAATGAAGGAGGCCGTTATGCGGGCGCGACCCGCTCTGAATCAAATAGATAGGGCCGATTCACGCGGTCAAGGGGACCCGAGAATTGGGTCCCCTTGACCGCGATAGGCTCTAGGAGGGCGACGCGATGACCCTGCGGCCTCGTCTTGCTTCCAACATTCCCTGGGTGATCGGCCTGATCGTGGTGGTGACCGTGCTCATGGGCGGGGGCCTGGCGCTCAACCTCCTGCGGGAGCGCCAAATGGCCGTGACCGAGGCGCGGGCCCGTGCCACCACCCTGGTGGCCTCCCTGGAACGCCACACCCGCCGGGTGCTGGAAACCTCCAACCTGATCCTGGACCGGGTGATGGTGGCCGTGGACGGGCGCCCGTGGTCGGCGGTGGCGGCAGACCCCAGGGTGCCCGATTTGATGGCCCGTCTGGTGAACGAAATCTCCTATCTACAGCAATTATGGCTGGCCGATGCCCAGGGCGTGGTCCGGGCGGTGGGCGGCAGTTTTCCCGCCCCCACGGTGACCATTGGCCGCCGCCCCTATTTCGAGCGGGCCCGCCAGCAGCCGGACACGGCCGCCCTGGTGGTGGGGCCGCCGGTGGAGTCTGATTTCGCCGGCCGCCGCTATATCCCGGTGGCCCGGCCCCTATACGATTCCCAGGGCCGGTTCCGGGGCGTGGTGGCGGGCGCGGTGGACCCCGCCTACTTCCCCGATTTTTTCCGTGCCCTGCGCATCGGTCCCGAAAGCACCATGGGGCTCATCCACACGGATGGCACGCTGCTCAGCCGGGAACCTTTCGATCCCGCCACCATCGGCACCGACGCCAGCGGGTCCCGCATAGTGCAACGCTTCTGGGACGGCGAGACAGAGGCCACCCTGCGTGCCGTCTCCCCCCTGGATGGCACGGTACGGCATGGCGCCTACAAGGCCCTGAAAAACTTGCCGCTGCTGGTTTATGTGGCGGTGGCGGAACGCGACGCCCTGATCCAGTGGCGACAGGAAATGCGGCAGCAGTTGCTGACGGCGGCGGTGGCGCTGGTGATGATCCTGCTGCTGGCGGGTCTGGTGGTGCAGCGTATCCGGCGGGAGGAACGGGCGGCTCGGGCGCTGGCCCGGCAAAGCACCGCCTTGGAACAGGCCAACGCCGACCTGCGGCAGTTCGCACGGGTGATGGCCCACGACCTGCAGGAACCCACCCGTATCATCCATCTCTACGCCCAGCTTCTGGAACGCCGCCACCAAGGCGCCCTGGACGAGGAGGGCCAGGAGTATGTGCGCACCGTGGCCACGGGCAGCCGCCGTATGTATCGGCTTATCAATGACCTGCTGGCCTATTTCGATCTGGTGCACCATGCGCGGGAGATTGAGGCCGTGCCGCTGGGGCCGGTGGTGGACGGCGCCCTGAGCCAGCTCGACCGCCTGCGCCGGGAAACCAACGCCCGCATCACCGTGACGGAGCCGCTGCCGGTGGTGGGGGCCCAGCCGGAAGCCCTGGGCCGGGTCTTTCACGAAATCCTGGAAAACGCCCTGCTGTACCGCCACCCCGACCGTTCCCCGGTGATCACTCTGTGGGCGGAACGGCGGGAGACCCACTGGGCGGTCTGCATCCAGGACAATGGCCCCGGCATCGCCCCCCATCACCAGACGCAGATTTTCGAGGTCTTCAAGCGCTTACACCACGAAACCGATCAGCCGGGCACCGGCATCGGCCTGGCCCTGTGCCAGAAGCTCACGCAGGAGTGGGGCGGGCAGGTCACCGTGCATAGTCACCCGGGCGAGGGCAGCACCTTCACCCTGCTCCTGCCCGACAGGCCGCAAAAAGATTAATAGTCGTGGCGCCAGAGGATACCCAGGGAACCGCCGCCCTCGGGCGTGGTGCGTCCTTCCAGTTTCAATTCCGGGGTCAGGTCGTATTCCGCAGACACGGTGGTCTGGTTGCTGGTCACGCCCTGTTCCACGCCCACGTAGAGATCGCGAGTCAGGTACTTTCCCGCCTCCACGGTGGTATCGTCCAGGCTGCTGCCACCAAAACGCAGCACATCCAGCCCCAACCCCCGCCGCAGGTCCCCCACCACGTTCAGGGACGGCCCGCCTCCCCCCTTTCCCGTGAGCTGGCTCACCGCCTGCGCCGCGGCGATGGCGGCGCCGGGCCCCAGTTCCGACAGGCTTTGTCCGAACAGCACCTGAGAGACGATTTCATCCTCGGGATAGTCGGGATCCGATTGCAGCTTGACCTCGGGACTGTCGGCATTGCCGCTTACCACCACCTGGGCGGTCAGGGCATCGGTATCGTTCTCGGCGATGATGTTGAGGTCCGGATTGGGCGGGCTCCAGCCCCGGAACGTAATAATGCCGGTGGCGATATTGAAGGGCTTGCCCAGCACGGAGAAATCCCCGCGCACCACCTGAATGCGGCCGTTGAGGCGGGGGGCGCTGGCCACGCCGCCCACCGTCAGGGCCATTTTCCACTCGCTCATGAAATCGGGACCATAGACGAACAGGCGGTTGGGCGCGTCGATGGTCAGATCCAGGATCATGGGCACCACGGGCGCCCCGTCGTTTTCCTCCTGCGCCGGGACCTCGCCGGCCACCAACGCGCTTTCGTCCACGATCACCACCCCGGCCAGGGGATCACCGGCGCTGCCGGGCATGTCCAGGGGGGACAGGGCCACCCGCCCCACATCCACCCGGCCGCGCAGCGTTCCTCCCGGCAAGGTGCCCTGATAACGCACGTCGGCACTGGCATCGCCCGTGAGCCAATCCACGTCGGCGACCCGTACCTGGTGAATCTGCAACCGCCCGTTCAGTTGCGGGCGGTTGTTCTCCGTCAGTTGGCCGTCGGCGGTAAAGGTCGCTCGCCCCGTATAATAGTCCCGGAAGCGCAGGTCGGCCTGGATGCGTCGGTCTCTTGTCAGCGCCACGTCCAGGGTCCCCTGGTGAAGAGACAAACCGATATCGTGGTCCGCGAACAGCAGATCGCGGCCGCGCAGGGTCACACTGGGCCGGGGGCGGGCCAAGGTGCCGCCCACCGCCCCCTTGAGGGACAGGGCGCCGCCGAAGCCGTAGGGCGTGCCCGGCAGCACCGTTTCCAGCACCGAAAGATCCGTCTCCCAGTCCACCTGGGCCGACAGGGGACCCTCGGGCCGGGGGAGGGGCAAACCGCCCTGCCAGCGCACGGGCAGCCGGGCGGTAATCTCCAGGGGCTCGGCCTTCTCCAGCCCCGCCAGGGTCAGGCGGGTGTCCACGCCGGTGGGCGTCAGGTCCCCCGCCACCCGCAGCGACAGGGCGGGAATCAGCCCCAGCAGGGTGGCGGTTTCCGCCGTCTGGTCGTTGCCGAAGCGCACCCCCGTGGCGGCCAGGGCCACCCGGCCGCTTTGTCCCCGCAGTTGCACGTCGCCGTTAAGCCGCCCCTGCATCTGGGATTGGGGCGCCACCGTGCGCACCAGGGACAGGGGCACATTGTCCACCCGGGCCGTGAGGTCATAGCCGTTGGCGCCCTGCCCCCCGTCCAGACGCAAGCGGCCGTCGTTCACGGCCAGGTCCAGGCCCGACACCCGGGGCCCCTGGGGGGTCAGGGCCAATTCGGCCGGGCCGGACAGCCGCAGGTCCAGGGGATCATAGCGGGCGTTGAACCGGTTCAGGGTCATAACGGGGCCCCGGTCTCCCCCCAGCACCGCCCGCCCGGCCGCATCCAGGTGGGCGGTGCCCTGGCTCTGCACCCCGAAAGCCAGATCGGCGAGGGAACCGGCCACCGTGACCGAAGCCGCCTCGGCCAACGGCCGCCCTCCTTCGCTCACGCCGGTGGCGGAGAGGGTGGCGTCCAGGCGCGGCGTGCCCGTCACGTCGCGGGCATCGCCGGTCAGCCGCAACTGCCGCACGGCCAGCGCTCCCTGGCGCAGGTCGGTGGCGGTGCCGTCCACCGCCAGGGCCTGCCGACCGTCCGGCGTGGAGGGCCGCACCGTCAGGTCCGCCGCGCCGGCCAGTCCTGGCACCAGGGTCCCCAGGTCGGCGGCCCGCAGGCGCACCTGCCCATCGGTCACCAGCCCCCGGGTCAGGTCCACCCGGGCCTCCCCTTGGGCGTCGAGACCGGCCAGTCGGGCCTTCAGGTCGTGCAGCGTCAGGGTCGTGAGGCCGCCGGCAGTGGCAAAACCGGTGTCCAGGGCCACCGGCCCCAGGGGCACGGTGGCCGCCAGCGACAGGGTCCCCGCCAGCTTGGACACCACTCGCGTCAGGCGTAGGGACAGGGTGCCCTCCGTGATCCGCGTGCCGCCGACGGTCAGGGTGGGCAGGTCCAGATCCAGGATCACATCGGGGTCGGACAACCGGCCGGTGGCGGTGACATCCAGGGTGGCCCGGCCCTGGAGCCGGGGCATCAACCGATGAAGGTCCTCATCGCGCAGGACCAGCCCGGCCGTGAGGCGGTCGCGGCCCGGATCCACCGTGGCCTGTCCGCCGAGGCTCAGGCCCGGCGCGGTGGCCTTCAGGTCGTGCACGGTGATCACGCCGTTCCGCACCTGCACCGGCGCCGTAAGGATTACGGGTCCATAGGGATCGGCCAGCACCCCTGGGGGCACCAGCGCCCCCAGCCGGGGCAGCCGGGCGGAGACGGTGGCGGTGACGTGGCTGCCCCGGATGGTGCCGGTGGCGGCCACGTGGGTGGCGTCATCCCCCAGCCGCAGGGCCGCCACATCATAACTACCATCGGGACGGCCGATCACCCGGGCGGCGACGGGCAACGGTTCGGGCAGGGCTTTCGCCACCGGCACCAGCGTCTCCAGCCCTTCCACCCGGGCCCTGGCGGTTACCGTCGGCCGGCCATCGGTCAGTTTTACCGTGCCGTCCAGCCGCACCCGGGAGAGGGTGCGTCCCGGCGCGCCCACGTCCTTCACGTCGCCGTGCACGGTCACTTGCGGGGCGGCGGGAGTGCCGGCCAGGGTGGCGGTCACCTGGCCGTGCCGCAGGGTCACCGGGGCCAGGGCTTCCAGGAAGCGGCCATCTCGCACGGTCAGGGACAGATCACCGGCCAGGGTCTCGCCCACGGTGGCGGTCCCCGCCAGTCGCCACGCGGGGGCCGCCACGGTGAGGGGATCCACCGTCACGGCCCCGTCGCCAAAGCGCGCGCCCAGGTCGAGGGTGGTTTCCGTCCCCATCAGGGCGGTCCAGGAGGGCGGCGCCGTCGGCCCGGGCCGTACCGTCAGTGTGGTGGAGACCGCCTCGGGACTGCCGCTGATGGGCCCGTGCACGGTGATCAGGTCCTCGGCGCTGGCGGACAGGGTGCCCTGCCACTGGGACAGGGGGCCCCGGCCTTTCAGGGTCAGGGAGACGGGCGGGGTTCCGGGCAGGTTGGCGGCGGTGGCCAGCAATCCCCCGGCCGGCTCCGACAGGCGGGCCGCCACGGCCAGGGTTTCATCGCGGCCCAACCCACCCTGCACGGTGACGGTGCCGGGATGGTCGTCGATGCGGTCCACGGTCAGGCGGGCCCGGACCACATCGGGCCCGTCCGCCGGCGTGTCCAGGCTGCCGTGCACGCTCAACCGCGCCGCCTGCCCGACCACCGGCGGGTCCAGCACCACCGTATCCACATGCAAATCCCGCAGGGTGGCGGCGACGGGCAGATGGGCGGGCCAGGTGGGCAGGCCACGGGTCTGGGGATCCGTCTGTCCCTTGCCGACGGGGGGACGGCGCACGTGCACCGTGCGGGCGGCCAGGGTCTCCACGGCGATGCGCCCGGAGATCAGGGCGGCGGGTCGCCAGGCCAGGGACACCTTGTCGGCGGACAGCCATACGCCCTCGCCATCGGCCACCGTCACCCGGTCCAGGGTGAGATGCCCGGGCAGGCGGCCGCCGAGTCCTTCCAAGGTTACGGGCGTGCCGGCGGCGGCGGCGGCCGACTCCACTTTGGTGACCAGCCACTGACGGCCCTGGTCGGTGCCCATCAGCCACCAGCCGGCGGTGCCGATTCCCACGGCCAGCAGCCCCAAGAGCCCTAGCAGGGCCAGACCGCCCCGGATCACCCAACGCACGTTACCGGCCTCGTTCGTTGATCATGCAGTTGATTGTCACCATCCATGGGGGGAACGCGGCTGTCAATTCGCCCCCTGCCCCCGCAATGCCACCACCCGCCGTTGAGGGCCTCAAACCAACATCCCCAGGCTACGGTGGGGTCAGCCCCCAGCGTCGCCTGGAAGCGCGCGACCGCGCGCCGGGCCGGCCAGGCCCGTAGGCAAGGCGGCACCGCCGCCGCCCTGCACCGGCGTTCAGAACATGTTCCGGAACTGTGCACCACCGCGCGCCACCTGCTGACCCGGAATTGCTGCGGCGAGCAATCCCTGCTCACCCGTCTGGCCGAGGCCCGCCATACAAGCCCCGACAGCCGCCACCACCCTGCGGACCAGGATCGGGATAGCGCCTGCCGGCTGGAGCGCCTGTTGTGGCAGGCGGTCACCGGCCCTCACCCCTTGACCCAGGCCCAACGGCTGGGTGCGATAGGCTCTATCTATTTGATTTAGTGCGCTGCCAGGGGGGGCGCGCTTCTTCGTGCCGTCTGAGCGCCGCCCAGGTCAGGTGCCGTACAGCTTCAGGAACTGAGCCACGGCGCGGCGGGCCCGTTGACGCAAGGCGTCGTCGGAGGGCCGGGGCAACGTGCCCAGCAGCCGCCGCACCTGAAGATCGGCCATCACCAGCCCCACCAGGGTATCCACCACCTCGCCCACCTCGTCGAAGGTCAGGCGGCCCGCATCCCGCTGGGCGAGCAGGTAGCGGGCCAGCAGGGGCTCCACCCGGTCGCGGCCCCGGCTTTTCAGCAATTCGGCCAGGGTGCTGTCCCGTGGCGCCTCGGAAATGGCGGCACGGTTCACCGTCAGGGAGCGTTCCCCCGTCTGCAACCGCAACAGGGCCAGGGCGAAGTCGTACAGGGACTCGGCGGTGGGCCGCTCGGGAGTCTTCAGGGCCGGCGCCAGGGTATCCTGGATCTCGGCGGCGTTGACCATCACCACTTCGGCGAACAGGCCCTGTTTGTCCCCGAACCAAGCGTACAGGGTTTCCTTGGACGCGCGCGCGCAACGGGCTATTTCCAGCATGGTCGCGCCCGCGTAGCCCTTTTCCGCCAGCACCCGCCGTGCGGCCTCCAGAATATCTGCTCGACGCGACGACGGGTCGCTGTTGCGCGCGGGACGCGCCATGCCGCCTGATCCCTTGCTCTGATCGCCTACAAATAGTCCCCGTTGTTACCATACCGTCCGGCCGGCTCCAAGCGGGGGGCTTGACTGCGGCCCTTGGCCCCTATATCGTCTTGTCATATATCGGACTGATATATGACAAGACGATATAGCATGGCCGATCACGGCCGGGCGGAGAGGAGACGGCCATGGACACCAAGACCCTGTGCCTGGGCGCCCTGATGCTGGGGGACGCCAGCGGCTATGAAATCCGCAAGATGTTCGAGGAAGGGGTGTTCGCGCATTTCCAGGATGCCAGCCTGGGGGCCATCTATCCGGCGCTGACCCGGGCGCTGGCGGAAGGTCTGGTCACCCGCACCGAGGAGGCGCAGGAAGGCCGTCCCGACCGTAAAGTCTATGGCCTGACGGCGGCGGGGCGCGCGGCCTTTCTGGAGGCCCTGGCCCAGGCCACCACCCCCGACCGGTACCGCTCCGACGATTGTTATGTGCTTTATTATGCGGACCTGCTGCCCCTGAAACGGGTGGAGGCCGTTCTGGCCAACTTCCAGGCCCTGTATGATACCCGTCTGGCCCAGATGACCTGCTCCCCGGACAGCACGGCGCCGGAAGAACGCGGCTTCCCGGAAGAAAGTCTGGGACAGGGGTTTGTGCGCGGCCTGGGGGCGGCCATCTATGAGACCACGCAACGCTATCTGGCGGAAGAAGGCCCGCGACTGCTGGCCGCCCTGGCCCGGGGCGAGGGCCGCCCCCCGGTCAAGGCCGGGGCCCTGACACCCGTGACGGACGATTCGGAGGACAGGTGATGATACCCCGCAGTTTCCTGATCGCGGCGATCATCGCCGGCGCCGCGGTGGCGTACATGGCGGGCAGTCCGGTCAAAACCGCGCGCACGGGCGACGACGTGGCAGCGGCGCCCCCGCCGCCCACCGCCAACGCGGAAAAGGAACGGCCCCGGGTCCAGATCCGTCCCTCCCACGCCGCCGATCACACCGATCACGTGACAGTGCAGGGCCGCACCGAGCCCTGGCGCGCCGTGGTGGTCAAGGCCAAAATCGGCGGACGGGTGGCCGCCATCCCGGTCACCAAGGGGCAGGCGGTAACCCAGGGGACCCTGCTGGTGAAGCTCGACGACGAGGACCGGCCGGCCCGGCTGCAATCGGCCCGGGCGGCGGTGCAGCACCGGCGCGATGCCTATCAGGCGGCTCAGAAACTCGCTCGCAACAATTTCCGCAGCTCCATCAACGTGGCCGAGTCCCTGGCCGCCCTGCGCGCGGCCGAGGCGGAACAGGCCCTGATCGAGCAGCAGATCGCCGACAGCCGCATCACCGCGCCCTTTTCCGGGGTGCTGGAGGCCCTGCCGGTGGAAGTGGGCGACTATCTGGCGCCAGGCACGGCGGTGGCCACGGTGGTGGAACTGGACCCGCTGAAGGTGGTGGGCCACGTGACCGAGCGGCAGGTGGGCCGCCTGAGCACCGACCAGCCGGCGGAGGTGACCCTGGTCAACGGCGCGCGGCGGCAGGCGGTGATCACCTTCGTGGCGCGGGAGGCCGACCCCAACACCCGCACCTATCGGGTGGAAGCCCGCCTGGGCAATCCCGATCAGACCTTGCCCGCCGGCATGACGGCGCAATTGAGCATTCCCCTGACGGCCGTGTCCGCCCATGCCCTGTCGCCGGCCTATCTAGCGCTCAACGATACCGGCCGCATCGGCGTGAAGGTGTTGGACGACCAGGACCGGGTGGTGTTCCAGCCGGTGCGGGTGCTGGCCCAGGACAAGGACCAGGTGTGGGTGGCCGGCCTGCCGGCGGAGATCCGCCTGATCACCGTGGGTGCTGGGTATGTGTCCGAGGGTGAGAAGGTGATCGCCCGTCCCATGGCCGGGGAGCCGGCGCCATGAGTGTCATCGACGCCGCCTTTGCCCGCACGCGCACGGTTCTGCTGACCCTTGTTCTGTTGCTGGTGGCCGGGACCATTGCCTTTGTCACCATTGCCAAGGAGTCCTCGCCCGACGTTAACATTCCCATCATCTATGTCTCCATGCACCACAGCGGCATTTCGCCCGAGGATGCGGAACGCATGCTGGTGAAGCCCATGGAGAAGGAGCTTCAGGGCATCGAGGGCGTGAAGGAGATGAGCTCCACCGCCTACGAGGGTGGGGGCTTCGTGCTGCTGGAGTTCGATGCCGGATTCAACGCCGATGCCGCCCTGGAGGACGTGCGCCGTCAGGTGGATGTGGCCAAGGCCGAGCTGCCCGAGGAAACAGATGAACCCACGGTGAACGAGGTCAACATCAGCCTGTTCCCGGTGCTGGTGGTGACCCTGTCGGGCGCGGTGGCGCCGGAAGTCCTGATCGATACCGCCCGCGCGTTGCAAGATGAGCTGGAGGCCCTGCCCCGGGTGCTGGAAGTGGATATCGCCGGCGACCGGGAAGAAATGGCGGAAATCCTCATCGATCCGGTCCTGCTGGAAAGCTACGGCCTGTCCGCCAGCGAATTCATCAATTTCGTGCAGCGCTCCAACCGTCTTATCGCCGCCGGGTCCCTGGAACCCGGCGCCGGTCGCTTTGCCATCAAGGTGCCCGGCCTGCTGGAGACGGTGGACGACATCATGGGTCTGCCGGTGAAGGTTTCCGGCGATGCCGTCGTGACCCTGCAGGACGTGGCCACCGGCCGGCGTACCTTCAAGGACCCCACCAGCATCGCCCGGGTGGACGGCCAGCCCGCCATCGCGCTGGAGGTCAAGAAGCGCATCGGCGAAAACATCATCGACACGGTTAACGCGGTAAAGGCCCGGGTGGCCGAGGAACAGGCCCACTGGCCGGCGGAAATCTCCGTGGGTTACCTCCAGGACCAGTCCAACGAAATCCGCACCATGCTCTCGGACCTGCAAAACAGTGTGCTGTCGGCGGTGCTGCTGGTGATGATCGTGGTGGTGGCGGCGCTGGGGCTGCGCTCGGCGGGTTTGGTGGGGCTGGCCATTCCCGGCAGTTTCGTCACCGCCATCCTGGTGCTCTATACCCTGGGGCTCACCATCAACCTGGTGGTGCTGTTCGCGCTCATCCTGGCGGTGGGCATGCTGGTGGACGGCGCCATCGTGGTCACCGAATACGCCGACCGCAAGATGCGGGAGGGCCAGCCCCCCCGCGAAGCCTATCGCATGGCGGCCAAGCGCATGGCATGGCCCATCATCGCCTCCACGGCGACCACCCTGGCGGCCTTCCTGCCGCTGCTGTTCTGGACCGGCGTGGTGGGCGAGTTCATGAAGTTCCTGCCCATCACCCTGCTGGCCACCCTGTCGGCCTCGCTGCTGATGGCGTTGGTGTTCGTGCCCACCCTCGGCGGGGTTATCGGCCGCGCCGGCAAGGGCGGGGAAGACACCATGAAGGCCCTGTCCGCCGGTGAAGGGCACGACCTGGACCACCTGCCGGGCATCACCGGCTTTTACGTGCGCACCCTGCGCCTGGCCCTGCGCCGGCCCACCCTGGTGCTGCTGGCGGCCGTGCTCGGGCTGGTGGCCAGTTACGCGGCCTATGGCAAGTGGGGGGCCGGGGTGGAGTTCTTCCCCGAGGTGGAGCCCGACCAGGCCTCGGTGCTGGTGCACGCCCGGGGCAATCTCTCCATCTGGGAAAAGAACGACCTGGTGAAGGAGGTGGAGGCCCGCATCCTCGACCTGCCGGGCATCCGTCACGTCTACAGCCGCACCGGCGAACCCGGACGCGGAGACGAGTCCGCCCCCGACCAAATCGGCCGCATCCTGCTGGAATTCGACGACTGGGACGCCCGCCGCCCCGCCGACGCCATCCTGGGCGATATCCGTGAACGCGCGGCGGACATCGCCGGCATCTGGGTGGAAACCCGCAAGCAGGAAGGGGGCCCGCCGGTGGGCAAACCCATCCAGGTGCAGGTGAGCGCCCGCGACACGGCGCAACTGGAACCCGCGGTGCGTCACCTGCGCCAGGGGCTGGCGGCCATCGGCGACGTGCGGGATGTGGAGGATTCCCGGCCCGTGCCCGGCATCGAGTGGGAAGTGCGGGTGGACCGCACCCAGGCCAGCAAGTTCGGCGCCGACGTGGCCTCCGTGGGCAACATGGTGCAGTTGGTGACCAACGGGCTCACCGTCTCCACCTACCGGCCGGAGGGCTCCGACGACGAAGTGGACATCATCACCCGCTTTCCCCTTAACGAGCGCTCCCTGGACCGCCTGGACCGCCTGCGGCTCAACACCGAGTCGGGGGCAGTGCCCATCAGCAACTTCGTGCGCCTCACCCCCCGGCCGCGCACCGGCGACATCAACCGGGTGGACGGCCGGCGGGTGCTCACGGTCAAGGCGGACGTGGCGCCCCACGTGCTCGCCGACGACAAGCTCCAGGATTTCCGGGCCTGGCTGGCCGAAAACCCGCTGCCCGAAGGGGTTTCTCTTACCTACAAGGGCGAGGACGAGGAACAGAAAAAGTCCCAGGCCTTCCTGGGAAAGGCGTTCGGCGTGGCTCTGTTCCTGATGGCCCTGATCCTGGTCACCCAGTTCAACAGCTTCTACTTCGCTTTTCTCATTCTCTCGGCGGTGGTGTTGTCCACGGTGGGGGTGATGCTGGGGCTGCTGGTCACCGGCGAGCCTTTCGGCATTGTCATGTCGGGGGTGGGGGTGATTGCCCTGGCGGGGATCGTGGTCAACAACAACATTGTGCTGCTGGACACCTACCAGCGCCTGGAAAAAACGGAAAATTCCCGGCTGGAAGCCATCCTGCACACGGGGGCACAGCGTCTGCGGCCGGTCATTCTCACCACCCTCACCACGGCGCTGGGGCTTTTGCCCATGTCCTTCCGCCTCAACCTGGATTTCGTCAATCGGGAAATCAGCCACAACGCGCCCTCCATGCAGTGGTGGTCGCAGTTGTCCACGGCGGTGGTGGCGGGGATGCTGTTCGCCACGGTGCTCACCCTGGTGGTGACGCCCTCGGCGTTGATGGTCCGGGCCAACGTTCTGGCGTGGCGGGATCGCCGCCGCCAGCGGCGACGGGAGAGACAGCGCGCGGCGTGACACCCAAGCCCAGGACGCTGCACTGTTCCCAGGTGTAGAGCCAATCTCGGTCAATGGGACCCGAAAACAGCTGTGATCCACCGTGATCGGCGCAAATAAAAAAACGGCCAGGAGAATGCCCTGGCCGTCGTTCCACTCATTCAGTTTCGTGGGTTACCGCCCCTGGCCGGGTCGGCCCGGGTGGCGGAACTTGAACAGGCTGGGGTTGAGCCCCTGGTTGAGCTGCACATTGCTGAAAGTAACCTTGGTCTGCTTGCCCTGACCGTCCACCACCGTCCACGCCACCAGGCGCACGGGGTTGTTGCTGAAGTTCAGGATCACCTTGCCCGCCGCCGGATCGTCGCTGTCGATAAGGGTGACAAAGGTATTGGTGCGGCTTTGGTCCACATTGGTGACCTTCACGTCCGCCTGGTTGAAGTTCAAACGGTTGCGCAGCAGCAGTCCCACCGGCGTTTCGTCATGACCAATGTAGCTCACCTGGTTCATCTGCTTGTCGTGATAGATGATCCAGCGGCCGTCGGCCACCACCAACTGGGGCCGGTCGCGATATTCCACCCGTAGGCGGCCCGGCTTGGCCAAATAAATCACCCCGTGCGCCGTGCCGTCGGCCCCGGTCTGGGTGAAGTTGGCCTGCAGGGAACGGATGCTGTTGTAGTAGGTCTCCACCGTCCGCAGCACCGGCGCGTACTTGCCGTTGGCCGCCCGGGCCTCGGGCGCCGCGGGCATCAGCAGACAGACCACCATCAGCACCAGCAGCGCCAGCCGGACAGAGGGGCGGAAGAACAGGGTCATGACCTTCTCCTCGGAATGAGAACTTGTGCCGGAGCCCGTGAGTGTTCCCACGGCTTGCCGGATTCAGGACGGGGGAGACCCCAGAACCTCGCGGCGGCCGGTGCGGGAGGGTGCGCCCACCACCCCCTCTTCCTCCATGCGCTCGATGAACCGCGCCGCGCGATTGTAGCCGATTTCCAGCCGCCGTTGCAGAAAACTGGTGGAGGCCCGCTGCTCCCGGCACACCAGCGCCACCGCTTCCCGATACAGGGCCTCGGCCGGGTCCTCGGGCGGTGCGGACGGTTCGGGCGCGACCACCGCCGCCTCGGCCGCCGCCAGCAGGTCCCCAACGTAAAGCGGTTGCCCCTGAGCACGCAAGGCCTCCGCCACCCGCCGCACCTCGTCGTCGATGACCAGGGGGCCGTGGACCCGCATCACCCGCCCGGCGCCCGCCATGAACAACATGTCGCCCCGGCCCAGCAGTTGCTCCGCGCCCGGTTCGTCCAGGATGGTGCGGCTGTCCACCCGCGTGGTCACCTGATAGCTGAGCCGGGTGGGGAAGTTGGCCTTCAGGGTGCCGGTGATCACGTCCACCGAGGGCCGTTGCGTGGCCATGATCAGATGGATGCCCGCCGCCCGCGCCATCTGCGCCAGACGCTGCACCGCCGTCTCCACCTCCCGGCCGGCCGTGAGCATCAGGTCGGCCATCTCGTCCACCACCACCACCATGTGCGGCAGGGGATCCAACCCCAGGGGCTGTTCCTCCCACAAGGGCTTGCCGGTGTCGCGGTCGAAGCCGGTTTGCACCCGGCGCAGCAGCACCTCGCCCCGCTCCCGGGCCTCCCGCACCCGTGCGTTGTAGCCGGCGAGATGACGCACCCCGAGATGAGACATGGCGCGGTAGCGGTCCTCCATGGCGTGGATCAACCATTGCAGGGCCGCCACCGCCTGGCGGGCGTCGGTGATCACCGGGGTCAACAGATGGGGAATGTCTTCGTACACGGACAGTTCCAACATCTTGGGGTCGATCAACAGCAGGCGCAGACTGTCGGGATCCCGGCGCATCAGCAGCGACAGAATCATGGCATGCAGCCCCACGGACTTGCCACTGCCGGTGGTGCCGGCCACCAACAGGTGCGGCATGGTGGCCAGATCCTCCACCACCGGCGCCCCGGCGATGTCGCGACCGAGAATGAGCGGCAGGGTCTGGCCCGCCTGGGTGAAGGCCCGGTCCTCGGCCAACGTGCGCAGGGCCACCGTCTGGCGCTCGGGGTTGGGCACCTCGATGCCAATGACGCTGCGCCCCGGCACCACCGCCACCCGTACCGTGGTCACCGCCATGCTGCGGGCAATGTCGTCGCTCAGCGCCACCACCCGCGCCGTCTTGGTGCCGGGGGCCGGGTCCAGTTCGAACAGGGTCACCACCGGCCCGGTCTGATGGCCAACGATCTGGCCCCGCACGCCGAAGTCCCGCAGCACGGCTTCCAGGGTGCGGGCGGTGTGCTCGGGATCAGGCAGGGGCAGCGGCGCACCCCGCAGGTCTGGCGGCGGCTGCAACAGGTCCGGGGTGGGCAGGGTGAAGTCCGAGACCGGCGGCAGATCCGCCGGGTCCTGCTGCCAAGAGGGCGCGGAGGCGGAATCCCCCCCCGCCCGCCGGCGGCGGCCGCGCGGGGCCGGCGCCCTCGGACGACGGCCCACCCAGCGGCCCACGTGCTGTCCGCCGCGCACGCCCCCGCGCACCACGGCAAAGAGTCCCCGCCCCACGTCGCGGCCGAGGGCCACCCATTCCCCCAACCCCAGCGCCGCCACCCCCAGGAAGGCCGCCAGGGCCAGGGCCCCCGCCACCACCAACACCGGCACCCCCAGGGCGCCCGCCGGATCGAGCCCCAAGGCGTGGCCGAGCGCCGTTTGGAGGCCGTCGCCCACCACGCCCCCCAGCCCCACCAGGAAGGGCCAGCGCGGCGGCGTCGGTAGGCAGGAGAGCGCCAGGGCACTGAGCAGCAACGTCGGCACCAGCAGCAACAGCCGCCAGCCGGCCCGGGTGACCGGTCGATGCCCCAGCAGCCGCCCGCCCCAGGTCACCAGCACCAGGGCCGGCACCAGGGCCGCCACGCCCACCCCTTGCAACGCCATATCGCTGAGACTGGCCCCCAACGGCCCCAGGGCATTCTCCGTCGGCCCGGAACCCGCCGTATTCCACGAAGGATCGCCCCGGTGATGGGTCCAGAGGATGACCGCCCACAGCGCCGCCAGCCCGAACAGCAGCAGCCCTCCGGCCTCCATGAGGCGGTGGCGCAGGGACTGGCGCAGGGAGGACGGCAGAAAGGCCATGGGCTGCCCTACCGTTCGTCCAGGGCGGCAGCCAGGCGCCGCAGGGCCGGCCCCAGCACCGCCGGATCATGCACCAACGCCACCCGGATGCGGTCATGCCCGGGGGGTGGGCCCGAGGCGCCGGGCTGGGCGAGATAGGCCCCGGGCACCACCCGCAGTCCCGCCCGTTGCCACAGGTGACGGGCGGCGGCCTCGCCGTCGCCCACCGCCAGCCACAGGAAAAAGCCGGCCCGCGGCGCCGGCAGCCCCGCCGCCGCGGCCAGGGCATAACGTTCGCGGGTGCGGGCCCGGGTGGCGGCCACATGGGCGTCGTCCCGCCACAATGCGGCGGAGGCCGCCTGTACCGGCAGCGGCAGGGTGGCCCCACCATAGGCCCGCAGGCGGCGGAAGGCGGCGATCACCGCGGGATCGCCGGCCACGAAGCCGCTGCGCAGGCCGGCGGCGTTACTGCGTTTGGACAGGGAATGGAACACCAGCAGATTGTGGAACCGGCCCCCCGCCACCGCCAGGGCGCCCGGGGGCGGCGGACCGTCATAGAGATCGGCATAGCATTCGTCACAGGCCAGGATGAGGTCGTGGCGCCGGGCCAGGGTCAGGGCCTGCTCCAGATAGGCGGCGGAGGCCACCGCCCCCTCCGGGTTGCTGGGGGAACACAGCCACATGAGCCGTGCCCGCGACAACACGTCGGTGGGCAGGGCTTCCAGGTCGGGCAGGAAGCCGGTTTCCGGCCCCGTATCCAGAAACATTGCCCGGCCGCCGGCCATGACGGCCCCCCCCAAATACACCTGATAAAAGGGATTGGGCATGAGCACGCCCGCCCCCTGGTGCGCGGGCCCCAGCAGCAACTGGTGCAGCAGATAAATGCCTTCCCGCGTGCCGGCCAGGGGCAGCACGTGCCGGTCCGGATCCAGGCTTTCCGCCGGCAGGGCATAACGCCGACACAACGCCTCCACGATGGCGGCCCGCAGATCGGGCATGCCGGGGGTGGGCGGATAGCGCCGCCAGTCCGCCGCATGGGCCGCCAGGGTCTCGGCGATGAGCGGCGGCGGCGCATCCTGAGGCTCGCCAATGGAGAGGGCCAGGGGGCTCTCCTCGGGCGGGCTCAGGTCCGCCAGCAGACGCTCCAGGCGCTGAAAAGGATACGGGGGCAGGCTGTCGAGCAGCGGATGCATGGGCGGGCGACTCGTTGATGATCGGCGGCAGGGAATGGCCCCATTTGGGCGGGAGCCAGCGCCCAGGTCAAGCCTCGGCGTGGGCCGGGGCGGCCGAATTCTCCCGACCGCAGGCCGCCAGCACCGCCCGCGCCGCCGCCTCCGACGGCGGACAGGGGGTATCCGCCAGCATGCCGCGCAGGGTGGCGAACGCCTCCCGCTGACGGGCCACCGCCTCCCCCCCCCGCAACAGCGGCGCCAGCGCCGGGGCCAGTCGTTCGGGCCGGCATTCCCCTTGCAGGAACTCGGGCACCGCCATGCGGTCCAGCAGCACGTTGGCCATGGTGGCATAACGGCTGGTGAGCACCCGCCGCACCATCCAGGCGGTCAGCGGATTGGCCCGATAGGCGGTGAGGAACGGCACATCGGCCAGGGCCAGCTCCAGGGTGATGGTGCCGGAACAAGCCAGGGCGGCGGTGCAGGCCGGCAGGGCATCATACCGCCGGGCCGCCGGCACCACGTGCACCGGCCACGGCAGGTCCGCCAGCCCCTGTGCCACCGTGTCGGCCACCGTCTCCACCGTGGGCGCCACGATGCGCAAATCCGACGGGGCGTCGGTCAGCCGTAACAGGGTACGGCGGAACACCGGCAGCAACCGGCGCACCACCATGCGGCGGCTGCCCGGCAACACCCCCAACAACGGCGCCGAGTCGTTTACCCCCAAATCGGCCCGGAACCCGGCCGGGTCGCCATGGGCGAAACGCTCCACCGCCGGATGACCCACGTACACGGTCCTCAGGCCATGGGGGGCGAACCAGTCCACCTCGAAAGGAAACAACACCAGCAACTGATCAAAAAGCGCGGCCGTTTCCGCCGCCCGCTCCGGCCGCCAGCCCCAGACCTGGGGCGCCACGTACTGCACCAGGGGCGCCCGCAGCCCCGCCGCCCGCAGCCGGCGCGCCACCCGGGTGCTGAACCCCTGGGAATCGATGGTCACCACCACATCGGGTGTCAGGTCCAGCGCCGCCGACACCGTTTCCTGCAATCGGCGTTTCAACTGGCGCACCCGAGGCAGCACCTCCACGAGCCCCATCACCGCCAGTTGCCGGGCCGGGAACAGACTGTCCAGACCGGCGGCGGTCATGGCCTCGCCGCCTACCCCGGCGAAGCGCACCCGGCCGCCGGTCAGCCGGCTGAGGGCGGTCATAAGCTGGGCCCCCAGCATGTCGCCCGAAGGTTCGCCGGAGACCACGTATATAAGGGGATCGTTCATGCCAGGATCGCCTTTCCCGCCCCGTCCACGGTGAAGCCGCCCACGAACAGGCCGTCGGCATCGGCCCGGGCCACCACCGCCGCCCGATCCACCACCAGGGCGGCGCCCGCCTCCACCGCCACCCCGGCACAGCCAGCGGCGGCGGCATTGATCAGGGTGGTTTCGCCAATGGTGGGCAGATCGCTGCGCCGGTCCTGGCCGGGTTTGCACACCTTCACCAGCACCGGGCCCGGCCCTGTCTCCCGCAGGGCGCCGGCCCGCGCCAGCAGGGCATCGGTGCCTTCCACCGCTTCCACCCCCAGCACCCGGCCGCCCTGGACCACCACGGCCTGACCCACATCCACCTGCCCCAGGGCCCGGGCCACGGTCACCCCGTGGGCCAGATCGGCCAGGGCCGTGGCATCGGGTCGGTGTCGGCCATACAGCCCGGCCGGCGCCAGGGCGGTCTCCAACAGGGCCTCCACCGGCACCACCGTAAGGCCTTCCCGTTCCAACTCGGCCATCACCGCCCGCAACAGGGTGTCGTCGCCCAGGGCGCGCATGCCCAGACGGGCCAGCAGCGCCGCCCCCCGGCGGTCGGGCATGAGGGCGCGCAGGCGCGGCCGGCGCACGTGTCCGGCCAGCACCACCTCGCGCACGCCATGGTCATGAAGAAAGGCGAGGCCCTGTCCCACCGCCCCCAGCGGCAGCCAGCGCCAGGGGACGGTATCGGGCAACGCGGTCACCAGCGCCGGGTCCGCGTGATCCTCCAGGGCAAGCACACACAGGGGCCGGCCGGTATCCAGGCACAGATCGCGGATGCGGGCCGGCAAGGCGCCACCGCCCGCCACCAGGCCCAGAGGCTCAGAAACCATTCCCCCAGCCGGGCTGACACAGGGGCCGGGCCGAGTCGGCAGCCACGAACCGCACCACTTCCATCACCGCCGCATTGTCGGCATAGAGCTGCTGCGCATCCTCCAGCCGCTCCGCCAGGGTCCCTTCCTGCGCGAACAGCAGCCGGTAGGCGGAGCGCAGGGCGTGAATGTCGTCCCGGGAGAAGTTGCGGCGCTTGAGGCCCACGAGATTGAGCCCCGACAGCCGGGCCCGGTTGCCCATCACCGAACCGAAGGGGATCACATCGCCTTCCACCCCGGACATGCCGCCCACCATGGCACAACGGCCGATGCGGCTGCGCTGGTGCACCGCCGCCAGGCCGCCGAGAATGGCGCCGGACCCCACCTGCACATGACCGCCCAGGGTGGCGTGATTGGCGAACACCACATCGTCGGCCACCTGGCAATCGTGGGCCACGTGGGAGCCCACCATGAACAGGCCCCGGTCGCCCACCCGCGTAAGCCCGCCGCCCCGCACCGTGCCCCGGTGCATGGTCACCTGCTCGCGGATCACGGCGTCGGCGCCAATTTCCAGCCGGGTGGGCTCATCCTTGTAGGTCACGTCCTGCGGCGGGAAGCCCAGACAGGCGAAGGGATAAACCACGGTGCGGGCGCCGAGGGTGGTGGGCCCCTCCACCATCACGTTGGCCTTGAGCACCACGCCCTCGGCCAGGGTCACCGGCCCCGAGACCTGGCAATAGGGCCCGATGACCACATCCTCGGCCAAGGTGGCGGCGGGATCCACCATGGCGGTGGCATGGATGGTGGGCATGGCTCAGGCGTCCATGATGCAGGCGGCAAAGGTGGCCTCGGCCATCAATTCGCCCTCGGCCCGGGCCTCGCCGCGGAATTTCCACACCGCGCCGCGGTTGCGTTCCTTGGTCACGTGGATCCGCAGGGAATGGCCCGGCGTGACCGGCTTGCGGAAACGGGCGTTATCCACCGACATGAAGTAAACCAGCTTGCCTTCCGCCGCCTCGCCCAGGGTTTCCACCACCAGCACCGCCGCCGTCTGGGCCATGCTCTCGATCAGCAGCACTCCCGGCATCACCGGGTGATCGGGAAAGTGGCCCTGAAAGAAGGGCTCGTTGATGGAAACGTTCTTGATCCCCACGGCGCTGACATCGGGCACCACGTCCAGCACCCGATCCACCATCAGGAAGGGATAGCGATGGGGAATCATGCGCAGAATACGCGTGATGTCGATAGCCTCCCGCCCCTGACCGGCCGCCGTGTTCTCCATGGTCGATTCCCGTTGCAATCAAAAAATTCTTCGCTTTCCGGGCGTTACGTCCCCGGGGAACGGTCCCGGCCTTTGGCCAGCCGGGCCAGCACCGCCACCTGGCGACGGAACAACCGCATGGGCACGGCGGGAAACCCGCCCACCTCCGCCCCGGCCTCGATGTCGCGGGTGACGCCGGCGCGCGCGGCGATTCGTGCCCCTGCGCCCACGGTCAGGTGCCCGGCGAATCCGGCCTGACCCCCCACGGCCACCAGATCTCCCACCTGCACGCTGCCCGAAAAGCCCACCTGCGAAACCAGTACGCAGCCCCGACCCAGGGTCACGTTGTGCCCGATTTGAACCAGATTATCAATCTTGCACCCGTCGCCAATGACCGTATCTCCCAGGGATCCTCGATCAATGGCGGTGTTTGCCCCGATTTCAACGCCGTTTCCGACCACCACCCGGCCCAGTTGCGGAATCTTGGCGTGGCCTTCGGCGCTCATGGCAAAGCCGAAGCCATCCTGCCCCAAGCGCACGCCCGGATGGAGGATGACATCGTCGCCCAGGATGGTGGCCGCCAGGGTGACGTGGGGGGCGATACGGGCGCGGGCGCCGATCACCACACCGCGCCCCACCACCGTATGAGCGCCGATCCAGCACCCGGGACCGATGTCCGCGCCGGCCTCCACCACCACCCCGGGGTCCAGACGACAGCCCGCGCCCAGCCGGGCCTCGGGCGCCACCGTCGCGGAAGGGTGCACCTCCGCCGGCAGGGCGTCGTTGCCCGGAACAAGCGCCGGATAGAAAGCGGCGGCCACCTGGGCATAGGCGCGGGTGGGGTCCGCCACCAGCAAACGTCCGGCCGTGGCCGGCGCCGCCCCGGCATCGTCGGGACGCAGCAGGATCAGACCCGCGCCACAAGTGGACAGCCGGTCCCGCCACGCGCCGCCTTCCAGGAAGGTCACCGTCTCGGCCGTGGCCTCGGACAGGGGCGCCACGTCGTGGAACACGGCGTCGTCCGCCACACTGTCCAGGGTACCACCGGTGAGGGTGGCCAGAGCCCCGGCGGTATGGGGCCCGACGCGGTGGTGGAACCGGGGATCGGGCATCAGTTTGCCTTGTCCTTGGCCTGGGCCTGGGCTTCCTCCATGCGCTTGCGGGCCCGTTCCAGGGCCTCCTTCTGCGCCTTGCGCACGGCATCCAGATCCACCTCGGGGAATGCCACTTCGGGCAGGCGGGTGTTCAGTTCCTTGCTTACCACCCGGGTGAGGTCCACACCGGGGTCGAACAGCAGAATTTGCGACTTGGGCAGCACCAGGTTGGCGCCCACCTCCTCGGTGAGCGTGCCGCTCACCTGCACCAGTTCCCGCTGCACCTTGGCCATGCCCTGGCCGAAAGCGCTCTCCAGGGCCTGGCGGCGGATTTGCACTTCCTGCTGGAACTCCGCCACCTTTTTCTGGAACGCTTCCTGCCGCTTCGCGAATGCCTCGGGGGCGAGGATGGTGCGTTGACGCTGAAGTTCCTGTTCGGCCTTTTGCAGGTCCTTTTCCTGACCCGCGATTTCCTTTTGATAGCCCTGGAACTTCTTGGCCCGTTCCTGCCGCAGACCGGCGGCGGCGGTGGAGGCGGCCAGCACCTCCTGGATGTCGATCACCACCACCTTGGCGGCGGGCAGGGACTCGGGCAGCGTATCCGGCGCCTCACGGTCGCTGCCAATGGGCCGCGCCGACGGGGCGGCAGCCCCCTCGGGTGTTTCGTCATCGGCCGCCCAGGCTGGCGTGGCGGTCAACAGCCCCGTCAGGGCCAGCGCCAAGACCGCCGACAGGCGCCCTGCCCGTTGAGAAAGTGCCATGAGAACGCCTTTCGTTCTGGGGTTATCGCGACGTCGTGGAACCATGCAGACCACACGGCCGCGGTTTAGAAGGAGGTTCCGAATTGAATGTTCAGGGTTTCAAGCTGGTCGTAGTCTTCCTTCAGAATAGGCAGGGCAAAACCAATGGTGAACGGTCCCATGGGGGATCGCCACACCAGGCCCGCGCCCGCCGACCAACGCACGGACCGGCTTTCCAGGATGGCGTTGGACGGCACGCCGTCCACGCCGCCGCTGGAGCCAAAATCGGTATAGAGACGCCCGGAAAGACCCAGTTCATCGGGCACGGGCAGGGGCGTGCGCACTTCCGCCGTCCCTGAATACTGCCAGTTGGCGCCCAGGGCGTCATCGGTCGCCGCGTCACGGGGCGAAACGCCCGCCGCCTGGAAACCACGCAGGGTGGGGCCCCCGAGATAGAAGCGGTCGGCCAGACGCGTGTCCTCGCCCAACCCCGTGATGTACCCCACCTGGCCGCCCAGGGCCAGAACCCACCCGGGCTTCAGGGGATAGTACTCGCGCAGGAAGATCTGGTTCCGGACATAGTGGACCGTGCCGCCAAGACCCGCGATGTCTATGGACCAGATGCCGAGAAGGCCGTCGGTGGGTTCCAGCTTGCTGTCGCGGGTATCGTAAATCAGGCTGTGGCCCACGGCGGAAACCGTATTGGTCCCCTCCGCGTCTTTCACATAAATGGAGGCATCGGCGGGGACGTTGCTGACTGTTTCCCGGGCAAGCGTATAGCGCCAGCTCTCGCTCCAGTGTCGAGAGAGGTCATAGCCCAGGCGCAGCGTGAAGCCATACCGTTCCTCGTCGTAGGAGGCTTCATCCTGGAAGTCTGTCTTGGTCAGGAACACGTCCGTCCCGGCGGCCATATGGCGGCCCAGGAAATAGGGCTCGGTGAAGGAAAAGTTGATGCTGTTGGCCCGTTCCGACAGCCCCAGGGACAGGCCCGCGACCTGGCCTCGGCCCATGAAATTGCGCTCCTGCAGCCCCACTTGGAACGCCGCCCCATCAACCGTGGACCAGCCCAACCCCAGGGTGAGTTCCCCGGTAGAGGCTTCTTCCACCTCCACATCCAGAAGGCCCCGGTCGGGGGCCGTGGGCGAAGGCCGGAAGTCCACCGTCACATCCTGGAAAAAGCCCAGATCCTTGATATTGCGTTCCGACTGCTCCAGCCGCGCCCGGTTGAAGGCATCCCCTTCCACCAGTTCCATTTCGCGCCGGATCACCCGATCCAGGGTGCGCACATTGCCGTTGATGTTGATGCGGTCCACATAGACACGCGGCCCTTCCACCACCCGATAGATGATGTCGATGGTCTTGGTGGCGCGATTGCGCACCACTTCCGGCCGCACTTCGGCAAAGGCATATCCCTGGTTCGCCGCCGCGTCGGTGAGGAATTCCACGGTGTTTTCCACCGCCTTGGCATCGTACCAAGCCCCCGGCCGGGTGGTCACCAGCCCCAGAAGCGTATTGGCGTTGACTTCGGGCAGGGCGCTTTGCACGTCCACATTGCCGAACTGATAGCGATCCCCTTCCTCCACGGTGAAAGTGACATAAAAATCCTCCCGATTCCGCGACAGCTCCGCCGTGGACGACAGCACCCGGAAATCGGCATAGCCCTGGCCCAGATAATAGCGGCGCAACAGCTCCCGGTCATATTCCAGGCGATCGGGATCATAGCTGTCGGTGCTGGTAAGAAAGCGGTACCAGGCCGCCTCCTTGGTGGCCACCACCCCGCGCAGGGCATGGTCGGAAAACTGCTTGTTGCCCACGAAGTCCACGCGCTGGATATCGGTCTTGGGCCCCTCGTCCACCTCGTAGACCAGATCCACGCGGTTTTCCGGCAACTCGATCAGCTTGGGCGTCACCCGAGCCGAATAACGGCCGCTGCGGCGGTAGATGCGTTCCAGGCGCTGGGCATCGGCCTGCACCCGGGAACGGGAGAAAATGTTGCGCGGCCGCAGCTCGATCTCCTCCGCCATGGTGTCGTCATCCACCCGGCGGTTGCCTTCGAAGGCGATGCGGTTGACCATGGGGTTTTCCCGCACTTCCACCACCAGGGTGTTGCCGTCCCGAGCCATCATGACGTCGGAGAACAGGCCGGTGGCGAACAACCGCTTGATGGACTCGTCCACCCGCTGCTGGCTGAAGGCTTGGCCGGGGCGCTGGGTGATGTAGGCCAGCACGGTGGGGGTTTCCACCCGCTGGTTGCCCCGGACGGTGATGCTGGTGATGGTGCCCCCGCGCATGGCGGTGCCGGTGCCATTGAGTGGCCCCAGGTCGCCCACGGTCTGGGCCACCGCCGGCAGGCCCGCCACCCCGGCGAGCCCCAGCACCCCCGCCGCCATCGCCCTGGTCAGGTTCCCCTTGCGCCGCACCGTCTTCCTCCTTGCCACCAAACGCGGACGCCGGATCGCCGAGCGTCCGCGTCGCTTGAACAGTTTCAGGATCCCAAACCGCTGAGGAAGGACCAGACCTTCCAATGGGCGAGATCGTTCCAGGTCACGAACAGCATCAGGCACAAGACCAGTGCCAGCCCCACCCGCAGACCCATTTCCTGGGCCCGTTCGGTGAGCGGCCGGCCCCGCACCCCCTCAATGGCATAGAACAACAGGTGCCCGCCATCAAGCAGCGGAACCGGGAACAGATTGATCAGGCCCAGATTGATGGAGAGAATGGCGATAAAGTTGACCGCGGCCAACAGCCCCAGTTGCGCCGCCCGGCCACTAAACTCGGCGATGCGCAGGGGGCCGCCCAGTTGGTCGGCGCTGCGCTGGCCGGAAACGATCTGGCCCACGGCCTCGAAGGTGCCGGTGATCACCCGCCAGGTATGAGTCACCGCCTCGCCGGTGGCGCCTATGGGCCCGAAGTGCCGAACCTCGAACGCCTCGGGGCTGGCTTGGATGCCCACCCGGGGCACCTCATGCTTTCCGCCGGTGGGATCGGTCACCGTGACCATGCGCGGCGTCACCACCCGCGTTTCCGGGACCCCGCCCCGTTCCAGGGTGAGGGTCAAAGGCGCCACCCCGCGCAACTGCACCAGATGGGCCAGATCCTCGAACCGGTCCACGGGCGTGCCGTTGACGGCGGTGATGCGGTCGCCTTCCTGCAGGCCGGCCTCGGCGGCGGCGCTGTCGGCCATCACCTGCCCCACCACCGGTGCCGTCACCGGCTGGCCCATGGTGACGAACATCAGCGCGAACACCACCACGGCAAAAATCAGGTTGGCCAACGGCCCCGCGGCAACAATGGCCGCCCGCTGCCCCAGGCGCTTGTGGGGGAAGGAAACGGCCCGATCCGCCTCGGTCATCTCCGGCGGTTCCTCACCGTCGTTCACCGGCTGCATTTCCCCGAACATTTTGACGTAGCCGCCCACGGGAATAGCATTCAGCCGCCAGCGGGTGCCGACGCGATCGGTCCAGCCCACCAGCTCGCGGCCAAAGCCCACGCCGAAGGCTTCCACCCGCACGCCATTGTAGCGGGCCACCAGATAGTGGCCCATCTCGTGGACCACCACCACCACGGTGAAGATGGCCAGGAACGGCAAGACATACTCGATCAGGATCATTCCGTGCTCCTTGTCCCCCGGGGCGGGCGAACGGGCCATGCCCCCCGGATCAGGGGGTTGCGGCGCAGGCCCGGGCAGCGTGGCGGCGGGCCTCGGCGTCGCGGGCCAGCACGGCTTCCAGCGAGGCCATGGCCGCGCCCTCCATGCGGTCCAACACCGTTTCCACCACCGCCGCAATATGGGAAAAGGCGATCCGCCCCTCCAGGAAGGCCGCCACCGCCACCTCATTGGCAGCGTTCAGGATTGTAGGGGCGCCCCCGCCGGCCCGCAAGGCTTCGCGTGCCAGCCGCAGCGCCGGAAAACGCTCCGGATCCGGCGCTTCAAAGGTCAGGGTGCCCTGAGTAACCAGATCCAGGGACGGCACCGGGGCGGTCATGCGCCCGGGCCAGGCCAAGGCATAAGCGATGGGGGTGCGCATGTCCGGCGTGCCAAGCTGCGCCAGCACCGAGCCATCCACATACCGCACCAGAGAGTGAATCACCGACTGGGGATGCACCAGGATCTCAATACGGTCCTCACCCAGGGCAAACAGGTGATGGGCCTCGATCAACTCAAGGCCCTTGTTCATCATGGTGGCGCTGTCCACGGAAATTTTCGCCCCCATGGACCAGTTGGGATGGGCCACCGCCTCTGCCGGGGTCACGCTGGCCATTTCGTTCCGCGACCAGGTGCGGAACGGCCCGCCCGAGGCCGTGAGCACTATGCCGGCCACCGTTTCCGGGCGCGCGGCCTCGAACACCTGAAAGATGGCCGAATGCTCGCTGTCCACCGGCACCAGGGTGGCCCCGTGGGCCGTCACCGCTTCGGTCACCAGATCGCCGGCACAAACCAGACATTCCTTGTTGGCCAGCCCCACCACGGCGCCGCGGGTAATGGCGGCCATGGTGGGCGCGAGACCAGCGGCGCCCACGATGGCGGCCACCACCCGCTCCGCCGGCCGGGCGGCCGCTGCCACCACCGCCGCCTCACCGGCGGCCACCTCGGTGTCGGTACCGGCCAGGGCCTCCTTGAGGGCGGTGTAGCGGCTTTCGTCCCCCACCACCGCCAGCCGGGCCCGCAGGTGCCGGGCCTGGGCCGCCAGCAGGTCAACGTTGCGATGCGCGGTCAGGGCTTCCACCGGGAAGTGGTCGGGATACCGCGCCACCAGGTCCACGGTGTTGCCGCCGATGGACCCGGTGCTGCCCAGGATGGTCACCCGGGCCGGCGTCTCGGGCAACACGGCACCGGACAGAAGGGGATCGTCTTGGGCCGGAAAGGCGGCGTCTGCGGTCATGGCCGGGTCCGTAAGCAAGCTGAGGGGGGAGATGC
>CAZHRQ010000002.1:0-51059 GCA_964535075.1 uncultured Rhodobacterales bacterium
GTAAGCAAGGTGAGGGGGGAGATGCGCTTTAGAGAGGCAGGAGCGACAGGCTGACCAGCGGCCCCATCACCGTGGCGGCGGCCAACAGGCCATCCACCCGGTCCAACAGACCCCCATGCCCGGGAATGAGCTGGCTGCTGTCCTTCACGCCAAAGCGCCGCTTGATGCCCGATTCCAGCAGGTCGCCAATCTGGGTGGCCAGGGAAACCGCCACCGCCGCCGCCGGCACCCAGGGCACCAACGGCACGGGCCCCACCAGCAGGGCCGCCACCGTGCCCGCCGCCACCGCCGAGCCCAAACCGCCCAGCAGCCCGGCCCAGGTCTTGTTGGGACTGATGCGGGGCGCCAGCCGGGGTCCGCCCAGCAGCCGCCCCACCACATAGGCCCCCACATCGGTGGACCATACCACCGCCAGCAGCCATAGCAGCAGGGCCAGCCCGAGATCGGGAACCGCCCGCAACCACACCAAGGCCACCGCCGGCACGGCAATATACAGCACCCCCAGCAACTGCCACGGCACCATCCCCCGAGGCAACCGCCACACCGCCACGGCCCCCACGAGCACAAGGCCCGGCACCAGCAGCAACAGTGCCAAGTGGGCCCCCGCCAGCCCCACCGACAACACCGGCACACTCACGGCCACGGCCAGGGCAGCCACTTCCGGGCGGCCCCGGCCACCGCACAGGCGTGCCCATTCCCAGGCCAACACCACGGTGCACAGGGCCACCAAAACATCAAAAAAGGGAGCGCCCAGGGCTGTCAGGGCCAGGACAGGCAGGCCGAGGGCCAGGCCGGACAGGGTCCGCACCCGCCACACGACCGCCGGCCTAGCCGACGGCGCCGAAACGGCGTTCGCGCTGCTGGAAGGCGGCAATGGCGGCATCGAATTCCTCTACGGTGTAGTCCGGCCACAGGGTATCGGAAAACACCAGTTCCGCATAGGCCGCTTGCCACAACAGGAAGTTGGAAAGGCGAATTTCACCGCTGGTCCGGATCATCAGATCCGGATCGGGCGCGCCCCGGGTCAGCAGCCGGTCGTTAATCCGGGCCTCGTCCACCTCCGCCGGGTCGAGGCGGCCGGCGGCCACCTCCTCCGCCAGGGCGCGAACAGCCTGCGTGATATCCGCCCGGCCCCCGTAACTCAGGGCCAGGTGCAGACAGGTGGTGCCACAGTGGGCGGTACGCTCTTCCGCCCGCCCCACTAATTCCTGGATGTCGGGATCCAGCCGCGTCCGGTCGCCAATCACCACCAGCCGCACGTCATGCTCCAGCAGGTGGTCGATTTCCCGGCGCAGATACAACCGAAGAATGCCCATGAGGTCCAGGACTTCCGCCAAGGGTCGGCGCCAGTTTTCCGAGGAAAAGCCGAACAAGGTCAGATACGGGATCTTCCAGGCCGAGGTGCGGGCGATAATGCGGCGCACCGTCCGCGCACCCTGCTGGTGCCCCGCCGCGCGGGGCAGGCCCCGCTGGCGAGCCCAGCGGCCGTTGCCGTCCATGATGATGGCCACGTGCGTCGGCAGGGGGCCCGTGGTGTCCCCGGGATCCGGGGCCGGATGAGGCGCCGTCATCAGACCTGCATGATCTCCTTTTCCTTGTGGTTCAGCAACTCGTCGATGCGGCTGATATGGTCATCGGTCAGCTTCTGCACCGTTTCTCCGTGACGATGGTGCTCGTCCTTGGAGATGTCGCCGTCCTTTTCCATTTTCTTCAGGTGCTCCATGCCATCCCGCCGGACATTGCGCACGGAAATCCGCGCCTGCTCGGCGTACTTGGCGGCCACCTTGGTGAGTTCCTGGCGACGCTCTTCGGTCAGCGGCGGCACGGGGATACGCACCAGGGTGCCATCCGCCGACGGGTTGAGGCCCAGGCCGGAATCGCGAATCGCCTTTTCCACCGCCTTCACGTTGGCCTTGTCCCACACCTGCACCGCCAGCATACGGGGTTCCGGCGCGCTGATGGTTCCCACCTGTTCGATGGGCATCGCACTGCCGTAGGCGGTCACCACCACCGGTTCCAGCAGACTGGTGACGGCCCGGCCGGTGCGCAAGCCAGCGAATTCCTTGCGCAGCACCTCCAGGGCCCCGTCCATGCGGCGTTGCAGGTCATCCTTGAGAGCAGCAAAATCCTGATCGGCCAAGGCTCAATCCTCCTGAGCAATAAGGGTGAAACGGCCCTCACCCGCGCACGCCGTGGCCAGGGCCCGGGTGTCGTGCAGGTTGAACACGATCAGCGGCAGCGTGGCCTCGCGTGCCAAGGCGATGGCGGTGGTGTCCATCACCTGCAGGTCCTCGCGCAACACATCGGCGTAGGTCAGCCGGTCGTAGCGGGTGGCGCTGGGATCCCGGCGGGGATCGGCGGAATAGACCCCGTCCACCTGCGTGGCCTTCATCACCACGTCACACTTCAGCTCCGCGGCACGCAACACCGCCGCCGTATCGGTGGTGAAAAAGGGGTTGCCGGTCCCCGCGGCACACAGCACCACCCGTCCCGCGTCCAGCGCCGCCAGACCGCGGCGGCGGGCATAGGCCTCACACACCCCGTCCATGGGCAGGGCAGAGAGCACCGACGTGGGCACACCGCGCTGTTCCAGGGCCCCCGCCAGGGCCAGCGCGTTCATCACCGTGGCCAGCATCCCCATATGATCGGCGGTGGCCCGGTCCATACCGGCGGCCGCCCCGGCCACCCCCCGGAAAATGTTGCCGCCGCCCAGCACCAGCGCCAACTGACGCCCCTGCTGATGAACCACGGCGATCTCCTCGGCCAGCCGGGTGGTGACGCCCGTATCAATGCCATAGGGCTGGTCCCCCAGCAGACCCTCGCCCGAGAGCTTCACCAGAATGCGGTGATAACCGGCACCCATGCGTTCCCCCTCTGCCCCAATGGCCCGCCCGCCCCGGCACTGCGAGGCGGGCGTCTGTCTTCAGCCCTGACCGGCGGCGGCGGCCACTTCGGCGGCGAAATCGCCCGTTTCCTTTTCGATCCCCTCGCCCAGGGCGAAGCGCACGAAATCGGTCACGGTCATGGCCACCCCGGCGCTGCTGGCATGGGCCTCCACGGCCTTGCCCACGGTGGTCTCGGAATCGATCACGTAGACCTGTTCCAGCAGCACCACTTCTTCGTAGAACTTGCGCAGGCGGCCTTCCACCATCTTCTCGATGATGTTTTCCGGCTTGCCCGAGGCCCGCGCCTGTTCCACCAGCACGTCACGCTCGCGGTCCACCGCCGCGGCATCCAGGTCCTCGCGCCGCGTGGCCTGGGGCGCCGTGGCCGCCACGTGCATGGCCACGTTGCGGCCGATCTCTTCCAGCTTGGCGGCATCGCCTTCGGATTCCACCCCCACCAGCACCCCGATCTTCCCCAGACCCGGCACCAATTGGTTGTGGATGTAGGAGGCCACCACGCCCTGGGGCACGTCCAGCACGGCCGTGCGGCGCAGGGTCATGTTCTCGCCGATGGTGGCGATCAGCTCGGTGAGCTCCGCCTCCACGGTGCGCCCGGTGCCAGGGAAGTCCATGGCCTTCAAGGCTTCCAGGTCACCATCGGCCTTCAGGGCCAGACCGGCCACGGTGGTCACGAACCCCTGGAAGGTTTCGTTCCGGGCCACGAAGTCCGTTTCGGAGTTCACCTCCACCATCGCGCCCCGGGGGCCTTCGACGGCCACGCCCACCAAGCCTTCGGCGGCGGTGCGGCCTGCCTTCTTGGCGGCGGCGGAGAGACCCTTCTTGCGCAGCCAGTCCACGGCCGCTTCCAGGTCGCCCTCGGTTTCGTTCAGCGCCTTCTTGCAGTCCATCATTCCGGCGCCGGTCTTCTCGCGCAACTCTTTCACCAGAGAGGCGGAGATCTGAGCCATGGTATCGTCCCCTTGTTCCACGAAAACCAATCCGGACCCCGCAGGGCCGTGTCCCCACTGGGGCGTAGTCTATGGCACGGCCGTTCGCCGCGCGCAAACCCAAACGCGGGAGACCGCCCCCAGGGGGCGGCCTCCCACCGGGGGCTCAGCCCTGCTGCTGGGCGTCGGCACCGGCCTCGCCGTCGTTGGCGGCCGGCACGGAGTCTTCGGCCGCTTCCGCGACGGCCTCTTCGGCCGCGCCTTCCTTGGCCGAGGGAGCTTCGCCCGCCTCTTCCACCACCACCTCGGTGGAATCCTCCAGGGCGCCCAGATCGGTCCCGCTGCGGACCATTTCCTCTTGGATGCCATCCAGCACGGCGCCGGACATGAGCTCGCAATAGAGGTCGATGGCGCGCAGGGCGTCATCGTTGCCCGGAATGGGATAGGTGATGCCGGCGGGGTCGGCGTTGCTGTCGCACACGGCCACCACGGGCACGCCCAGCTTGCGGGCTTCCTGAACGGCGATGTGCTCCTTGACCACGTCCACGATGAACAGGATGTCGGGCAGGCCGCCCATGTCCTTGATCCCGCCCAGGGTCAGTTCCAGCTTTTCCTGATCCCGTTGCAGGTTGAGCCGTTCCTTCTTGGTCAGACCCGTGGCTTCAGACTCCAGACGCTCTTCCAGCTCCCGCAGACGGCGGATGGAATGGGAGACGGTCTTCCAGTTGGTCAGCATGCCACCGAGCCAGCGGTGGTTGACGTAGTACTGGCCGCACTGACTGGCGGCTTCGGCCATGCGGCCCTGGGCCTGACGCTTGGTACCCACAAACAGCACCCGGCCGCCGGCGGCGGTCACGTCCCGCACGGCCTGCATGGCGCGGTACAGCAGCGGCACGGTCTGTTGCAGGTCGATGATGTGGATGCCATTGCGCACCCCGAACAGATAGGGCTCCATCCGGGGGTTCCAGCGACGGGTGTGGTGACCGAAGTGCACGCCGGCTTCCAGCAGCTGGCGCATGGTAAAGGTGGGAAGGGCCATGATTCGAAACGATCCTTGACGTTTCCGGTTGATCCGCCACGGGCGCGCCCCGCAAGAAAGCAACGGCCGGCGCGCCATAAGGCGGCCGACCACGCTCAGCTTATCGGGGACCGGAAGAACACCGCCATCCGCCGGCGGTTGCTGGCCGCCGCATCCCGAGAGGGGACGCCGGCCAGCCCCGGCGGTGGGGGTCCGCGTGAAAGCACGTGCCCGCGTGTGAGGTTGATCCGGGGTTCATACCCCAATCCCGCGCCCTTGACAAGGCTCCGTGGCGACGGGACAACCGCCCTGCGGCTTTTTCGTTTGCGGCCGACGGCCGGAAGGCTACAGTCCCGGCCGTCGCCATCCTGTCCGGTCCCCATCATGACCGGCCCCGATCATGGAGAGGGTGTCATGCGCCTGTCCCGTTATTTCCTGCCCACCCTGAAGGAAAACCCCACCGAGGCGCAGATCGTCTCCCACCGGCTGATGCTGCGGGCCGGCATGATCCAGCAAAGCGCCGCCGGCATCTATAGCTGGCTGCCCCTGGGGCGGCGGGTGCTGCGCAACATCGAAACCCTGGTGCACGAGGAACAGGCCCGGGCCGGCGCCCACGAAATCCTCATGCCCACCATCCAGTCCGCCGACCTGTGGCGGGAAAGCGGCCGCTACGACGACTATGGCGCCGAGATGCTGCGCATCACCGACCGTCACCAGCGGGACCTGTTGTACGGCCCCACCGCCGAGGAACTGGTGACCGACATCTTCCGCCAGCACTGCCGTAGTTATCGCGACCTGCCGGTGGTCCTCTATCAGGTGCACTGGAAATTCCGCGATGAAGTGCGGCCCCGTTTCGGCGTGATGCGGGGCCGGGAATTCCTCATGAAGGATGGCTATTCCTTTGATCTCAGCCACGAGGACGCGCAGCGTACCTACCACCGCATGTTTGTTTCCTACCTGCGCACCTTCGCCCGCATGGGCATCAAGGCCATTCCCATGAAAGCCGACACCGGGCCCATTGGGGGCGATCTGTCCCACGAATTCATCATCCTGGCCGATACGGGCGAATCGGAGGTCTATTGCCACCGCGACTGGCTGGAACGGGACTTCCTGGCCCAGTCCGTGGACTACGATGCCGACCTGGGGCCGCTGGTGGCCGAGTGGACCCGCCTCTACGCCGCCACCGACGAAATGCACGATCCGGAAACCGCCGCCGCCCTGGGCGATGCGCTGGTGACCCGGCGTGGCATCGAGGTGGGGCACATCTTCCACTTCGGCACCAAGTATTCCGAGCCCATGAATGCCGTGGTGCAGACGCCCAACGGCGGTCAGGCGCCGGTGTTCATGGGCAGCTACGGCATCGGCGTTTCCCGTCTAGCCGGCGCCATCATCGAGGCCAGCCACGACGACGCCGGCATCATCTGGCCGGAAGCAGTGGCGCCCTTCCACGTGGGGCTGATCAATCTGAAGTCGGGGGATGCCCGCTGCGATGCCGCCTGCGAGGACCTGTACGGCGCCCTGGTGAACGCCGGGGTGGAGGTGCTCTACGACGACCGCCTGGACCTGCGCGCCGGGGCCAAGTTCGCCGACATGGACCTCATCGGCCTGCCGTGGCAACTGGTGGTGGGGCCCAAGGGCCTGGACAACGGCGTGGTGGAACTCAAGAATCGGGCCACCGGGGCGCGCACGGAACTGAGCCGTGACGCCGCCCTCGCCCACCTGACCGGGTGATCCGCCGATGCTGTCCGCCTTCGAGCGCATGGTGGCCTTTCGCTACCTGCGCGCCCGCCGCCGGGACGGTTTCATTTCCGTCATCGCCGGCTTTTCATTGCTGGGGATCGCCCTGGGCGTGGCCACCCTCATCATCGTCATGGCGGTGATGAACGGCTTCCGGGCCGAGTTGTTCACCCGCATCATCGGCCTCAACGGCCACCTGAGCGTCTACGGCCCCGCCAACCGCCTCACCGACTACGACGCCCTGGCGGACAAGGTGCGGGACATCCCCGGGGTGCGGCTGGTGACTCCGGTGCTGGAAGGCCAGGTGATGGCCTTGGGCCCCCACGGCAGCAGCGGCGCCATGGTACGGGGGGTCACCCGCCAGTCCCTGGAGGCCCGCCGTGCCGTTGCCGACAATCTGTCCGCCGGCGCCCTGTCGCGCTTCGGGCCGGACGGCGGGGTGATCGTGGGACACCGGCTGGCCACCAGCCTGGGGGTGGCGCCCCTGGGCGCCGGCACCCAGGGAGAGGTGCGGCTGGTCTCGCCCAAGGGCAACACCACCGTGTTCGGCACCGTGCCCACCGTGCGGGCTTTTCCCGTGGCCGGCACCTTTGACGTGGGCATGTTCGAGTACGATTCCGGCTACATCTACATGCCGCTGGATCTGGCCCAGCTCTATTTCCGCCAGCCCGACGCCGTGACGCAGTTGCAGATCCTGGTGGACGATCCCCACCAGGATCTGGACCCGGTGCGGGCCGCGCTGACCCCGATGTTGCCGGCCGGGGCGCGAGTCTATGACTGGAAGCAGTCCAACGCCAGCTTCTTCAATGCGTTGCAGGTGGAGCGGAACGTCATGTTCCTGATCCTGACCCTGATCATCGTCGTGGCGGCCTTCAACATCATTTCCAGCCTGATCATGCTGGTGAAGGACAAGGGCCGGGACATTGCCATCCTGCGCACCATGGGCGCCACCCGGGGCATGATCCTGCGCATCTTCATGTTGTCGGGCGCCAGCATCGGCGTGGTGGGCACCACCCTGGGGGTGATCCTGGGGCTGGCCTTCGCCCTGAACATCGAGACCATCCGCCAGGGCCTGCAAATGCTCACCGGGACCGAGTTGTTCTCGGCCGAGATCTACTTCCTGAGCAAGCTCCCCGCGGATGTGGACCTCTGGGAGGTGGTGAAAGTGGTTGGCATGGCCCTGGGGCTGAGCCTGGGGGCCACCCTGTATCCCGCCTGGCGGGCCGCCCGCCTCGATCCCGTGGAGGCTCTGCGCCATGAGTGAGACCCCGCCGGTGCTGGACCTCAAGGGCGTGCGGCGCCACTTCCGTCAGGGAGAGACGGTGCTGCCCATCCTGGACGCCTGCGACCTGACCATCCGCGCCGGCGAGATGGTGGCGTTGGTGGGCCCCTCGGGCTCGGGCAAGTCCACCCTGCTGCATCTGGCCGGGCTGCTGGAGCGGCCCGACGACGGCGACATCGTGCTGGAGGGCACCGCCACCGCCCGCCTGAGCGACGCCCGCCGCACCCGGCTGCGGCGCGAAACCCTGGGGTTCGTCTACCAGAGTCACCACCTGTTGCCCGAATTCTCGGCCCTGGAAAACGTGGTGGTGCCGCAGATGATCGCCGGGGTGCGTCGGGGCGCGGCAGCGACGCGGGGCCGCACGCTGCTGGAGCGTCTGGGCCTGGGGGACCGTACCGGCCACCGCCCCGGCATGCTGTCGGGCGGCGAGCAGCAGCGGGTGGCCATCGCCCGCGCGCTGGCCAACGATCCCCGGCTGCTGTTCGCCGACGAACCCACCGGCAACCTGGACCCTCATACCGCCGGCGCGGTGTTCGAGTCCCTGGTGACGCTGGTGCGGGAAACGGGGTTGGCCGCCCTGATGGCCACCCACGATCACGCCCTCGCCCGACGCATGGACCGCATTGTCACCCTGCAGGAAGGCCGGGTGGTGCCTTTCACCGCCTAACCTTGGCCGGCCAGCTATAACGTTTGGTCTGGTTGGCCGGCGCGCCCAAAGCCCCTACCCTGTGTGCCACAAAAATGAAAACCGCCCGCCCTGGTGCGGGTGAAACGTGCGGCTGAATCAGGAGGAAGCGCCATGACCGCCAGTCAACCCAGTGTTGCTGATATCGCCCTGGTGGGCTTGGGAGAAGTGGGAAGCCGGTTTTTTGATGAAATGTTGGCGTTGAAGGACCGCGGCATTCACATCGTTTGCGTGGCGGAGCTGGACGATACACCCGCCCGCCGTCGGGCCCAGGCGGAAGGCATTCCCCTGAAAACCCTGGACGAAATCGTGGGCCTGGGCCATGCGGTGGACGTGATTTTCGACCTCACCGGTGCCCCGGCCGTCCGCAAGAAGCTGCGCGAGCAAATGCAGGTCACCAAGAACCGTCACACCATCATCGCGCCTGAAACCATGGCGCGCCTGCTGTGGGCGGTGATCAGCGAAGACCGCCTGCCGGACCACCACGGCGACAAGGGCTACTGAGCGCGGAACCTCGCCTCATTTCCGCCGGGGTGATAGGGTGGCGGTCTCGCTTTCCCCCTAGAGCCTATCGCGGTCAATGGGACCCAATTCTCGGGTCCCATTGACCGCGTGAATCGGCTCTATCCATTTGTTTTAGAGCGGATTCACGCACCCAATCCGGTTCACAGCGTGAACCCGATTGGGTGCGATCCGCTCTATCGCCCCGGAAAGGACCCGGCGTCATGGATGTGGCCGCCCAGCTTGCCCAGGTGAAGGACTCCCTGCCCCCGCGCGTTACCCTGGTGGCGGTAAGCAAGGTGCACGGGCCCGAACGTATCCGGCCAGCCCTCGCCGCCGGCCATCGGGTGTTTGGTGAAAACCGGGTGCAGGAGGCGCACACCAAGTGGCCGCCCCTGAAGGCCGATTATCCCGACGGGGAGCTGCACCTTATCGGCCCATTGCAGACCAATAAGGTGCGGGAAGCGGTGGCCCTGTTCGACGTGATCCAGACCGTGGATCGCCCGAAACTAGCCCGCTGTCTGGCCGAGGAAATCGCTCGCAGCGGTCGCCATCCGGCCCTGCTGGTGCAGGTGAACACGGGCGCCGAACCACAAAAGGCCGGCGTGTTGCCCGACCACGCCGATGAGTTCCTGGCCCAGTGCCGGGAGGAATTCGGCCTGACCGTGCGCGGCTTGATGGCCATCCCCCCCGTGGACGAGGAACCCGCCCCCCATTTCGCCCTGCTGCGGGACATGGCCGACCGCCACGGCCTGGATTGGGTCAGCATGGGCATGAGCCACGACTATCACCTGGCGGTGCGCTTCGGCGCCACTCACGTGCGGGTGGGCTCGGCCATCTTTGGCGAACGGCCGAAAGGGGCGTGACGGACTTGGCGGGACAACGCACCCTCTGGTATACTTCTTCTTAACTAATTATTAACGCTTCCGCGCCGCCCCAGTCTGGCAGGACCCGCCCTCATGGTGATCGCCTATCACGAGCCCGTTTTTCGGCCGCCGTCCGAGGCCCATAATCTTATCCTCCAGGCCACGGTGGGCTGCCGCTACAACCGTTGCACCTTCTGTTCCATGTACACGGATAAGACCTATGGCCCCCGACCGGTGGCCGAGGTGATCGCGGACATGGAGGCCGCCGCCGCCGCGTGGCCGGAGACCCATCGGGTCTTCCTGGCCGATGGCGATGCCTTCACCCTGCCCACCGACCACCTGCACACCCTGTTGCAGGCGCTGGCCGCCCGCTTTCCGGCGCTGCAACGGGTGTCGTGCTACGCCACCCCCGCCGATGTGTTGAAAAAAAGCCCGGAGGAGCTGGCGACGCTGCGGGCGGCCGGGCTGCGGCTGATCTATCTGGGGGTGGAGACCGGCGATCCGGCCCTGCTGCGCCGCATTCGCAAGGGCGTCACCGCCGAGGGCCTGGAAAAAGCCTTGACCCGGGCCCGGACGGCCGGCCTCAAGGTCTCGGCCACGGTGATCCTGGGGTTGGCGGGCCGGCACGGCTGGCAGGACCACGTGGACCACACCGCCGCCGTCATCAACGCCGCCCCGCCTCCCTATCTGTCTACTTTGCAACTGTTTCTCACACCCGCGGCGGAAGCGCCATTCCGGGAGGCCTTCGGCACCGATCCCCCGTTCGTTCCCCAGGACGACAGCGGCATTCTGGCGGAACAGGAACGCTTTCTTCAGGCCCTGACCCCGCCCCATCCGGTGATTTTCCGCTCCAACCATGCCTCCAACGCCCTGGCCCTGGCCGGCACCCTGCCTCGGGACCGGGAACGGCTGGTGGCGACGGTGGCGGCCGCCCGCGCGGGCAGCGTGGCCCTGCGGCCCCTGATGGCCCGGAGCTTGTAACGCGGTGACGCTTCCCCCGGATCCCCTGGCGGCCTTCCTGGCGCTGCTGTTGGACCCGCCGGTCCTGGCGGCGCTGGCCCTGGTGTTGGCGGCCCTGATGCTGCTGTGGGTGCTGGTGCTCACGCGCCGTTTGCATCGCACGGAGGCCCGCGCCCAGCGCGAGAGCCGCACCGCCGCCCGTCTGTGGGGGGTGCTGGCCGTGGCGGGGGACGCGCATTACATCTGGCACCTGCCCGACGGCGATGAAACCTGTTCCCGCCAACTGGCCGTGTTGCTGAGTCTGCCCGACGGCACCGACTCCCGCTTTGCCCACCTGCGGGAGGCGGTGTCGGAGGACGACCGCGGACGCATGGAGCGGGTGGTGACCGCTCTGCGGCACGAAGGCGTGGGCTTCGAGATCAATCTGTCCCTGGCCCCGGCAGGCCGACGGGTGGTGATGCATGGCGTGCGCGCCACCGACGACGACGGCGTGCCCCTGGCCGATGTGCTGTGGGTGCGGGATGTAACCGATGCCGCCATGGCGCTGGAGGAAATGACCGCCCGGCTTCAGGCGGAGGACGACCAGAATCTGGGCTATGCGGCGCTGTTGGATGCTTTGCCCTATCCCGCGTGGCTGCGCAATGAACAGGGGGTGCTGGTTTACTGCAACGCTGCCTACGCCGCCGCCGTGGAGGCCGCCGATCCGGAAGAGGCCACTCGCCATAACTGGTGTCTGGGGGGGCCTCCCGAATCAGGCATGGATTCCCTGACCCGGCGGGTGCTGGACAGCGGCCGCGCCATGGAGGATCGGCGCCATCTGGTGGTGGCCGGTGAACGCCGGCTCTATCGCATGCTGGAATCGCCGGTGCTGGGGCGGCGGCGCATCGCCGGCGCGGTGGTGGACCTGTCGCCCCTGGAGCGGGTGCGGTCGGAACTGCGGCGGCAGGGCGAAGCCCATTCGGAAATCCTGGAACACCTCAACACCGCCATCGCCATATTCGGCAGCGATCGGGTCATGGAGTTCCACAACAGCGCCTTCGCCCGGTTGTGGCGCCTGGACAAGGACTGGCTGGCCACCCATCCCACCTATAGCGAATTCCTGGAAAGCCTGCGCGACGACCGGCTGCTGCCGGAAACGGCCGATTATCCCCTGTACAAGGCCGACGAGCTGAAGCGGTTCGCCACCCTGCTGGCGCCGGTGGAAGACCTGATGCACCTGCCCGACGGCACCACCCTGCGCCGCACCATCACCCCCCACCCCTTCGGCGGGCTGGTGTTCACCTACGAGGATGTCACCGACAAGCTGGCCCTGGAACGCAGCCACAACACCATGCTGACGGTGCAGCGGGAAACCATCGACCACCTCTATGAGGGGGTGGCGCTGATCGGCGCCGACGGCCAGTTGAAGCTGGCCAACCAAGCCTTCGGCACCCTGTGGTCGCTGCCCGCCGACGTTCTGGACGGCGCCACGCGGCTGGCGGAACTGCTGGATCGTCACCGGGAATGCATGACGGCGGAGAAATGGCGCACCTTCCGCGACGAAATCATGACGCTGTTCGGCGAGCGGCTGGCGCAATCAGGCCGCATCGAGCGGGAGGACGACTCGGTGGTGCAGTTTGCCAGCGTGCCGTTGTCCGATGGCGCCCTGCTGCTCACCTATCAGGATGTGACGGACACGGTGCGGGTGGAACAGGCGCTGCGGGATCGGAACGAAGCCCTGGCCACCGCCAACCGCATGAAGTCCGAATTCCTGTCGGCGGTGGGGCATGAGTTGCGCACGCCGCTGACCACGGTGCTGGGCTTCGGCGAAATGCTGGCGGGGGGCCACCTGGGGCCTCTGCCCCCGGCGGCGGAGACGGCGGTGACGGCGGTGGTGCAGGGGGGGCACACCCTGGAACGGGTGCTGCAAGAGGTGCTGGATCTGGCCACGGTGGAGGCCGGCCGGGTGACACCGGCCCCGCAGCCGGTGACGCTGGGGCCGCTGCTGGCCGCCGCGGTGTTGCTGGTGCGGGAACGTATCCGACAGCAGGGCGTGACCTTGATGCTGGACGGCCCCCCTCTGGATGCGGAGGCGGCCCTGGATCCGGAAATGATGAAGCAGGTGCTGTATCACCTGCTGGACAACGCCGTGACCTACACCCCGGCCGGCGGCCGGGTGACCCTGGGCGCCCGGCGGGAGCCGGGACGGGTGGTGTTGACGGTGGCCGACACGGGCCCGGGCCTGCCGCCCAGCGTGCGGGAGGCGCTGTTCCTGCCCTTCCACCACGGCCCGGGACCGGACAGCGGCGCCGGCCTGGGGCTGGCGCTGGCGCAACGGCTGATGATCGCCCAGGGCGGTCGCCTGAGCCTGGAACGCTCCGACGGCAGCGGTACGGTGCTGTCCTGCACCGTGCCTCAATTCGACGACGGGGGATAACGCCCCCCTCACGACATTGGGTTCCGTGTCGTGACAGGAAAGAATATCTTTAGAGCCAATGGAACGACCCCCGCCCGCTACCCCAACCGATCCAGCCGCAACCGGTGCCGGGCGTCGGTCAGACGGGCCACAGCACCGAGGGTCACCGTCACCACCCCCAACCCGGCCCCGCCGGCCAGCAGCCCCATGATCAGCATCTGATACCGCACCGCCTGTTCCGGGTCGTTGCCGGCGAGAATCTGGCCCGTCATCATCCCCGGCAGAAAGACCAACCCCATGGCCGACATGTTGTTGATCAGCGGCATCAGCCCCGCCCGGATGGCCCGCCGCACCACCGGGGCCACCGCCACCCGCATGGGCGCTCCCATGAGCAAATGCGCCTCGATATCGGCCCGCTCCCGGGCCAGGGAATCGGTCAGACGCTCCAGGGCCAGGGCCACCCCGGTCATGGTGTTGCCCAGCACCATGCCCAGCAGCGGCAGAGCCACCGCCGGCTGGAACCACGGCGACGGCCGCACGGGCCCCCACAGCGCGAACAGGGTCACCCCCACCCCGCCCAGGGCCATGGCCAACAGCCCCAGAGCCCAGCCATGCCGCAACCGCCGGGTCTGGCGCGCCTGCACCTCGTAGCCGGCAAACCCCACCATCACCAACGCCGCCGCCCCCGTGAGCCATGGCGACACGGTGGCGAACAGCGCCGTCAGCACCAATCCCATGAGGCTCAGTTGCAGCACCATGCGGATGAGGGCAATCACCAGGGTCCGCGCCACGCCCAGCCCCAGGGCCATCACCAGCCCGATCAGGAACAGGGGCAACACCCCCGTAAGCAACAGATCGCCGATGCTGATATGCGCCGGTCCGGGCATTACCCGTTCTCCCCGTTCGTCTCGCCCAGCAAGGCGCGAAAGCCCGCCTCGTCCACCACCGCCACCCCCAGATCGGCGGCCTTGCGCGCCTTGCTGCCCGCCTTGTCCCCGGCCACCAGATAGTCCGTGTTGCCGGAAACACTGCCCGTCACCTTGGCCCCTGCCGCTTGGGCCCGGGCCTTGGCTTCGTCCCGGGTGAGGGTGGGCAGGGTGCCCGTGAACACCACCGTGCGGCCTCTCAGGGGAGCGTCCCCCCCCGTCCCCGGCGCGGCCGCATCGGCCACCGTCACCTCTTGGCGCAGGGCGGCCAGCAGGTCCTGGTTGTGAGGTTCCTGGAAGAAGGCCACCAGGTCCGCGGCCATGGCCGGACCCACGCCGTCGATGGCCAGCAGTTCCGCCGCCTCGGGCCCCTCGGGATCGGCGGCGGCGGTCATGGCCGCCTGCCAGCGGTCGAGACTCTCGTAATGGCCCGCCAGCAGCCGCGCCGAGGTCCGGCCCACCTGACGGATGCCCAGGGCGTAAATGAAACGCTCCAGCGCGATATGCCGGCGGTTGTCGATGGCCGCCAGCAGGTTGGCCACCGACTTTTCGCCCCAGCCCTCCCACGTCTTGAGGGATTCGGCATGGCGGTGCAGTCGGAACAGGTCCGCCGGCTGGGCAATCAGGCCCTCGGTCAGGAACGCTTCCACATGGCGCTCGCCCAACCCCTCGATGTCGAAGGCGTGGCGGGAAACAAAATGCTTCAGCCGCTCCCGCGCCTGGGCCGGGCAGATCAGGCCGCCGGTACAGCGCCGCACCGCCTCCCCCGGCTCGCGGGTGGCGAGGCTGCCGCACTCGGGACAATGATCGGGAAAACCAAAGGACACGCTTTCCGCCGGCCGCTGGTCCAACCGCACCGACACCACCTGGGGAATCACGTCCCCGGCCCGCTGCACCAGCACCGTGTCGCCCACCCGGATGTCCTTGCGGGCGATTTCGTCTTCATTGTGCAGGGTGGCACGCGCCACCACCACCCCCCCCACGGTCACGGGGGCCAGGTGGGCCACGGGTGTGAGGGCGCCGGTGCGGCCCACCTGGATCTCGATGGCCGCCACCTGGGTGACAGCCTGTTCGGCGGGAAACTTGTGGGCCAGGGCCCAGCGCGGGGTGCGGCTGCGATAGCCCAGGCGTTGCTGCCAGTCCAGGCGGTCCACCTTGTACACCACCCCGTCCACGTCATAGTCCAGGCGGCTGCGGGTTTCCAACAGCTCCCGGTGATAGGCCAGCGCCGCCGTCACGTCGGCACAGCGGCGGCTGAGGGGATTGACGGGAAAGCCCCAGGAGACCAGCGCCGCCAGAAAGGCGTGATGGCTGTCCCAGGTCACTTCGGTCACCGCCCCCCAGCTATAGGCATACAGGTGCAGCGGCCGGCTGGCGGTCACCGTGGGGTCGATCTGGCGCAGGCTGCCGGCGGCGGCGTTGCGGGGATTGGCGAAGGTCTTGCGGCCGGCGGCCTCCTGGGCGGCATTGAGGGCGGCAAAATCGTGGTGGGTCATGTAGACCTCGCCCCGCACCTCCAGCACCGGCGGGGGCGTGCCGGTCAGCACCTGGGGCAGGTCGGCGACGGTGGCCAGATTGCGGGTGATGTCCTCGCCCGTGGTGCCATCGCCCCGGGTGGCGCCCTGCACGAAGCGCCCCTGCTCGTAGCGGGCCGTGAAGGACAGGCCGTCCATCTTGGGCTCGGCCACCAGGGCCACGGCTGCCTCGGCCGCGAGCCCCAGGAAGCTCTGCACCGAGCGAGCGAACTCCGTCACCTGCTCCTCGGAAAAGGCGTTGTCCAACGACAGCATGGGCACGGCGTGGGCAACCTCGGCAAAGCCCGAGGCCGGCGCCGCCCCCACCCGCTCGGAGGGACTGTCCGACCGTTTCAGATGGGGAAACCGCGCCTCCAGGGCGGCGTTGCGGTCCCGCAGCCGATCATAGGCGGCATCGCTGAGCACCGGCGTGTCCTGCTGATGGTACAAGACATCATGGCGGGCGATTTCCTGGGCCAGCCAGGCCAGTTCCTCGGCGGCCGCCGTTTCGTCCAGGGACTCCACGGTGGGACGGTCGGCCAGGGGATCGGTCATGCCTTCTCTCCGGACTCTCCCGCCAGCAGGCGACGGGCGGCGGCGCGGGCTTCGTCGGTAATGGAATCGCCGGCCAGCATGCGGGCGATTTCCTCCTGCCGGGCTGCCGGGTCCAAGGGGATCACGGTGGTGCTCACCTGATCGTCCACCACCGCCTTGCTGACCTTCAGATGATGCCGCCCCCGCGCCGCCACCTGGGGCGAGTGGGTCACCACCAGCACCTGCACATCCTCGCCCAGCCGGGCCAGCCGTTCCCCCACCGCATGGGCGGTGGCACCACCGATGCCCGTGTCCACCTCATCGAACACCAGGGTTTCCACGGCGCTGGTGCGGGCCAGGATCACCTTCAGGGCCAGCATGAAGCGGGCCAGTTCCCCGCCCGAGGCCACCTTGTCCAGGGGACCGGGCGGCCGGCCGGGATTGGTGGCCACGCGAAAGGCCACCCGATCCAGGCCGTGCGCGCCCCACTGGCTTTCCTCGTCCGCCGCCGCCACGTCGGTGACGAAGCGGGCCCGGTCCAGTTTCAGAGGGGGCAGTTCCCGGGCCACGGCGGCATCCAGCGCGGCGGCCGCCTCGGCACGGGCGGCGGAGAGGGCCCGGGCCTGTTCCAGATAGGCGGTGCGGGTGGCCTGGGCGTCGGCGGCCAGGGCGGTCAGATGCGTGCCGCCGTGATCCAGGGCGGCCAGTTGCGCGCTCAGGCGGGCAGACAGGGCCGGCAGATCGGCCACCGTCACCCGGTGCTTGCGGGCGGCATCGCGCAAGGCCATCAGCCGATCATCCAGCCGTTCCAACGCCAGGGGATCGTGGTCCAGGTTGCCGGCGGCGCGATCCAGTTCCGACAGGGCCTCGGCCAGTTCCAGCCCCGCCCGTTCCAGGGCCGCCAGGGCGGAAGCCGCCGCCGGTCCCGCGACCTCCGCCACCCGTTCCAGGTGGCGTTGGGCCCCGCGCAGGGCCCGATCCACGTCGGCGGGCCCGGTGAGATCCTGGCGGGCGGCCTCCAGCGCGCGGCCGATGCGTTCCGCATGCTGCAACCGTTGGCGGGCCTCGCCCAGGGTCTCTTCCTCGTCGGGTTCTGGCGCGAGCTGTTCCAGTTCCGCCACCGCGTGGCGCAACCAATCCTCCTCCGCTTGGGCCGCGGCCAGGGCCTGCTCCGCCTCGGCATGCGCCTTGCGGGCGGCGCGCCAAGCCCGCCACGCCTCGCCCACGGCCGTTGCCTGCTGGGTCAAACCGCCGTGCAGGTCCAGCACCGTGCGATGCGTTTCGGCGTCCAGCAGACCGTGGCTTTCGAACTGGCCGTGGATTTCCACCAGGGTCCGACCCAGGGCCCGCAGCAGACCCACGCTGGCCGGCTGATCGTTCACGTAGGCGCGGGAGCGGCCGTCGGCATTGACCACCCGCCGCACCACCAGACTGCCGTCCTCCTCGCCGTCGCGGCCCTGCTCGGCCAGCACGGCGTGGGCGGGATGGTTGGGTGGCAGGGAAAAAGCGGCGGTCACGGTCCCCTGGCGGCAACCGTGACGCACCAGGCCGCTGTCGGCCCGGGCTCCCAGGGCCAGCCCCAGGCTGTCCAGCAGGATGGACTTGCCGGCGCCGGTCTCGCCCGTCAGCACGCCCAGCCCCGGCTCCAGGGTCAGATCCAGGCGGTCGATGAGCACCACGTCGCGAATGGACAGGCCCACCAGCATGGCCGCGGCCCTTTCTTCTCGGATTCCTGGCCTAGAGCGGAGTCACGCCGTCAATGGGGCCCGGGAATGGGTCCCATTGACCGCGATAGGCTCTAGAAGGGCCACCCCAGCCAGGAGCGGGATCCTTCCTCCCGGCCGCCGGGGTCGCCCACCAGGAGACGATAGCTGTCCTGATACCATTCGCTGCCCGGGAAGTTGTAGCCCAGCACGGCGGCGGCGCGACGGGCTTCCTCGGTCAGACCCAGGGCCAGATACGCCTCGGTCAGGCGATGCAGCGCCTCGGGCACGTGGCTGGTGGTCTGGTACTGGGTCACCACGTCCTTGAAGCGGTTGATGGCCGCCAGATAATACTTGCGCCGGAGGTAAAAGCGGCCGATGTCCATCTGCTTGCCGGCCAGATGGTTTTCGGTCAGGTCCAGCTTCAACCGGGCGTCGCGGGCATAGGGGGAATCGGGAAAACGGGTGATGACCTGGGTCAGGGCGGCGCGGGCGTCGTCGGTGATTTTCTGGTCCCGGCCCACGTCGGAAATCTGTTCGTAATAGCACAGGGCCTTCAGGTAATAGGCATAGGCCACATCCTGGTTGCCGGGATGGAGCCGGATATAGCGGTCCAGGGCCACGATGGCCGAGGTGTAATCGTTGTCCTGATAATGGGCGTAGGCGGCCATGAGCTGGGCCTTGGTGGCCCACACCGAATAGGGATGCAGCCGCTCCACCTCATCGAACTGGCGGGCGGCTTCCTCGTACTTACCCCGCTCCAACAGGTCCATGGCCTCGTTGTACAGAGGTGCCACCGGAATTTCCTGGCCGTCGGCGGGGTCCATCGCCGCCGGATCCGGGGTGGAGGAACAAGCGGCCACCCCCAGCACCAGGGCCAGACCGAGCAGGCGAAGCAGAGTGGGCGGAAGCAGACGACCGTGCAGCATGGACCATCCATTGGAGTTGCAGGGCCGCATTGGGCTGCGGCTGGGGTTTCAGGGCCGCATTGGGCTGCGGCTGGGGTTTCAGGGCCGCATTGGGCCGAGGCTGGGAACGCCGTCGGCCGGCGACCGGCGGCAGCAGGTGGCCGACACTATACCATGGGGAACCGCGAACGCCAGTCCTTCGCCCGGGCCGTGACCCCGCCCGGGACAGGGATGTTCTGCGGACGCTAAACAGTCTTAACGGATTTTCCACTAGAGCGGAGTCACGCGGTCAATGGGACCCGAGAATGGGTTCCCATTGACCGCGATAGGCTCTAGTGGCCGGACCCTCGGCATCGGCCTGGCGCTGGTCCTGCTAATGCGGGTGGTCGCCCTTCACCATATAGGGAGGCGCCACCACGGCCCTTCGTTTTAAGGTCGTACTATTTATAAATCATTACCTGAACTTTCACAATCTAGTAACGCGAACATCATCAAACGGTCATTGACAGCCGCGCGCATTCAACGGACCATCCAGCGGCGTCCCGGGTTTTTGGTTCGCGCACAAAGGACCTTTGTCGCACGGAGGTCCCAGGCGGAATCGGAACGGCCAGATGGGCCGGCGCGGGCGTACGATCCTGTTTGCCGCCGCTGCCGTGGCCATCCTGGCCCTGACCGCCGCCCCCGCTTCCGCCGCCGTGGAAGCCGTGGTGCCCAACGATGCCAACCTGATGAAACTGGTGAAGCAGGCCGAATCCTGCGCCAAAAAAGACGAAAAGGCGCATGAATGCCTCGACAGCGCCCACAAGATTTACAACAGCTGCACCGGCGTGCACATGGGTGACAACAATCACAAGATGGGCTGCCAGATGATGGCCGCCCAGAACCTGCTGAGCTGCATCAACCTGTGCAAGTAAGGTCGCCCGGCGTTTTATAAAATCCCCTCGGACCGGTAAGCGCACAACCCTTAGGGGTTGTGCGCTTGTTTTTCTGTTATAAATTTGTATTTTTCGTTATAAAAACGAATATGATTGCGTGCTGTTAACTCACTGATATGGGGGCTTTTTTGCCCAGCGTCGGCCCATGGAAAGCCTTGACAGAAAGGGGTTGTGCACCCACGATCCGACATGTCGCTGTAACGCGTGAGTCACGGTACGGTAACCGTGGTCCGGGCTCGCCCCCGCCCCGGTTGAGAGATCGGGACCCATGGCGGGAAAGGCGCGTTACCGATCCCAAGCCTGGCTCTATTGGAGATCTATGACCATGAACAAGCTGTTTGCCACCGCCGCCCTGGTGCTGTTCTCCGCCGCCGCTGCCACCCCGGCCGCTGCGTCCGTGGAAGCAGTGATGGCCAATGACGCCAACGTGAAGCAGATGGTGGAATCCATCGAGTCCTGCGCCAAGGACAATGAAAAAGCCAAGGCTTGCCTGGAGCACGCCAAGGCCATCCACAGCCACTGCTCCGGCGTCCACATTGGCGACAAGGACAACAAGCTGGGCTGCAGCGAAATGTTCAAGCAGAACCTGGAAGCTTGCGCCGCCGGCTGCGCTGAATAAGCGTTAACGGGACCTCGGGTGTCTCTGTAACGCATGAAACGGCACATCCCTGCGTGCGGGATGTGCCGTTTCCATTTTTATGCCGACGGAATCACGCCGGCGTGGGCCAGAACTCCGGCGTGAACAGGCGCATGGAAACCTGGGTGGCGGCCCCCGCATTCTGCAAGGTGCCGCGCACGCTGTGGCCCTCCACTTCCAGCTTGGTGACACCCTTGGCGGTGAAGGTCAGGTCCTCGGCCTGGAACCACGCACTGCCATCGGGCGACAATTCCAGCACCGCCGTGGCGCCATCGAAGGTCCCCCACACGTACAGGGTTCCGGTCAGCGGCGTGTCGCCTCCGTCGTGATGGCCGGCGGCCAGCTTCAGCACGCCGCTGCTGCCATCGGTGGTGGCATCGGTAAGCAGGGAAATCATCGGCCTTCGCCCTTTCTGTTCTGATTACGCCGCGGAGACCACGGCCAGGGTATCGCTGCGCCGCCAACTGGTCCCGTCGGAAAAGGCCAGACAGGCGGCGCCGGCGGCGCCGTCGTCGCACAGCACCACCCCCGCGTGATGGCTGGACGCCGGCGGCAACGTGGCCACGGTATAGCGCGGCGCGTCATAGATGCCTTCCGCCCCGTCGGTGGTGGCCGGGGTTCCGTCGGCGCGCGCCAGGGCGAAACCGCCGGCGGTGGTGCCGTCGTGCACCACCAGGGTCTGACGATCGGTATCCACCGTCACCTCGCGCGCGGCACCGGTGAAGGAGGCATGGGTGGCGGTGGTGCCGCCGCGCAACTGCAACACATCGGGCATCAGGTCAGTCCTCCCAGATCATGGCGGGTGGCCCCCCGGGCCAGGTCCACCTGGCGCAGCCGGCTCCCCTCGCCGGCAAAGACGGGGGTAGGCGGGGTCAGGGGCCCCAGATCGGTCAAAACGGCGGGACCGAGCGCGGTCGCCCCCTCCACATAACGTTCCCACTTGTCGCCAGCGAAGGGACTACCGGCGGTGTGGGCGGTGAGACAGTGGTAGCCGTGGCCGCCGGGCCCCACCACCACGTCGCCTTCGGCATAGGTCGCCCCGGGCTGCCAATCGCCCCGGGGCACAGTGAGGCCGGGCGCCCCCTGCGGCCCCTGGGGTCCACTGGCACCGGCCACCGCGATCTGCCAGCCCTCGGCATCGCCGGCCCCCGGCGTTTCGGTGACCGCCACCGTGAGCCACCACACGCCATCCCCGTCCGCCGCAAAGTCGGTCACGGTTCCGCCCAGGCTCAGGGTACCGTCGTCGCTCACCGCCTGTACCCCGGCGCCCGGGACGAAGGGGGCGCCCGACGGCACCTCGAACACGGCCGGATCGTCGGTGGCCGCCACGACGGAGGGCGACGGCACCCGGGCGCCGCCGAATAGCTGCCACGCCCCCAGACGCTGATCGGTCCACCACCACGGCGCGGCCGTGTGTTCGCTCAGGCACAGGAAAGGCACGCCGTTCACCCGCACCAGATCTTGGGGTTGGTAAAGCTGGCCACTCACCCAGTCCCCCCGGGGCGCCAGGCGGGTGGCCGGCAGGGCGAAGGTGCCGTAGTGGGTGCCCTGACTGCCCCAGATGTCCATGGCGGCGCCGGTGACGGTGATGGTCTCGATGGACTCGCCGGTGAAGGAAAGGTCCTGCAGGGCCTCCACGGCCTGCTTCACGGCCCACCAGTTGCCGTCGATTTCCGCCACGGTCAGCGGCGTCCCCTTGCCGGCCCCCCAGGCCCCGGCATCGCGAAAGGTCAAGGTCACGGGCATGATGGTCTACTCCGATTGTTCGGCAAGCGGACGCACCCGCCAGGGCAGGACGCGGGCGGGCACCACATGGTGGCGCCCCTCGCGCAGCCACAGGCGCTGCCACTGGTTGGTGGCGGGGTCCACCCGACAGAGTTCCGAGCGGTACCGCACCTCCCACTGGTCCTCCGCCACCGCGATGTATCCCTTCAGCACCGAATTGGCCAACAGCCCGCCATCGGCGGTGGCACGGAAGCCCGGATCGGCCAGTTCGTGGATGGCGGCGGCGTACCAGTGCGCCGGCGGGGCCGCCCACCGGGTGGGATACTGGGTCCAGGTCCGCCCCTGGTTGCCGGAATAAAGCCAGTAAGTGGTCCGGGTGTGGGTCCACACCATCACCGCCAGCCCCCCATCGCCCAACACCACCGGCGGCCGGGTCGCCGTGGGGCCACCATTGGGCCCCTCCGCCCCGGCGGTGTGGGTCACGAGGAAAGGCACGTCGGCGGTGGCCTCTGCTTCGGCCATGGCCGTCACCCAGCCCCGGGCCAGATACTGCTCCATGTCCAGACCACGCAGGGGCGCTTCGGGCAGGCACTGGGCAAAACCGTGCACGTCGGCCAGGCGGGGCCCCGGCGGGCTGGTGAGCGGGGGCGTGACGGGTGTCTGGACCTCGTACCAGGCCAGATCGGGGGTGCCCTCACTGTCCAGAGCGAGCCAGCGGACCCACGCCCCCACCGGCAGAAAGCCCGGATCGTAGGACCCGGCCAGGGGGGCCGTAAGGCGGCGGCCATCAGGAGTCTCCACCACGAACCAGGGCACCGGTGGCCAGGTGGTGGCCGTGCCGGCCAGCAGGTCGGCTTCGTCGGCGGCCGCCGACGGCCGACAGGCGGCATGGGTGATGTCCGCCAGCGAGACCACTTTCCCCACCGCCTCCGCCGGTTCTCCCAGGGGGTCGGGCACGAAGGCGGTGGTGACCCGGTACCAGGCGGTGGTCCAGTGCACGCGGTCGGTGACGGTGTCCCGCCACAGCCGCACGTGTCGCACCACGGCGCCGGCGGGCACCACGCGGGTATCCATGCGCGGATCCGGGGGCACCAGAGTCCGGGCCCCAGCCACGGTGTCGTTGATCCACCACCAGGGTTCCAGCTCGGCCCAAAAATCCCGCGCCACCCGGAAATACCGGATCAGGGTCCCCTCGGCCGCGCCGGGATAGTCGTTGCAGACCACGGTGATCACCGCGCCCTCGGAATAGGGCATGGCCGCCATGCGATCGTTGCGAGGGATGGGGTCGTGGTCCCAATAGACGGTGCTGTGGTGGTCGGGCCGCAGCGTGACGAAGGCCTCCTGCGCCGGCATGGCGGCGGTGTACTGGCCCCGTTGCAGGTGAATGGTGGCCGGGTGGTTGTCCTCCTCCGGTTCCCCGTACCGGGCCAGCCAGGCCACCGTCCACCCGGCGGGCATGACCCAGGTATGCCCATAGGGCGCCCGGCGCAGGGTGGGGGAGGCCGTTTGGTCGGGGGGCGGTGTGCCGCCGGTCCACACGGGGGTCCAGGCCAGCCCGTCCTCGGACCGCCACAGGGCCTCGCACGTGGTGCCCTGGCTGTCATCCCCCACCCGCCAGGGCGGGCCCGGCTCCACCCCGAACACGTGACGGCGCTGCCGCTGCCGCCCTCCGGCCAGGAAGCCGTCGCTCAGCGCCACCACCCATTCCGGATGCCGTTCTTCCACCGGCACCGGTGCCCACGCCCACGCGCCGCCATCCCCGGGGACGACCGTGGGGTCGCCAGAGGAATCCCGGCACCGGCGCGGCACGGAAAGGCTGTCCAGCCAAGCCGAGCCCCCCTCGCTGCCGTCGCCCCCTGCGGCCCACAGGTTGCCATGCCAGCGATGGGCCTGGCACCCCACGAAGGGCCGGTTGCAGCCTGAGGGCACCCAGGTTTCCTCGGTGATCTCCAAGCCAGTCCAGACAAAGGGCTGGCCGGGCGCATCGGCCCGGCCGGCGGTGTTTTCGCCCACCATCACGAAGCCTCGCTCGGGGCTTACCACCCCGGCCAGCACCGAGCGGTTCACCCGTACCTCCGCCTCGGTGCGCCAGCCCCAGCCACCGGCGAGGGCCGGGGCACGGACACTGCTGGCCAGATCCTCCCGGGCCAGCACCGCGGGCGCTGGGACCTCGGCGCTCAGCGCCCACACCACCGGCCCCGGTGTGCCGTAGACCGAGGGCGGTGACGGCAGGGCCAGCGGATAGCCCGCGGACACACTGGCCAGCGGCAGGCTGTCCCAGGCGGCCACCAGGGCCGCGCTGGGCATGTGATCATAAAAAACGCCATTCACGACCCAGGTGCGCCCGGTCAGGTCCGGTTCCTGGGTGTCATAGTGCACCACGGCCGTCATCACCTCCCCGGTGGCCCCGTCGGGATCCATGGGAAACAGGGGGTGCGGCCCGGTCTCGGGTCGGATCCAGCCCTCGGCAAAAGTGCTGCTGTCCCAGACCGTGCCGCCATCGCCGCGCACCAGGGTGAAGGTGCCGTACTCGGCCTCCAGTCCCAGCAGCCGCTGACGGGCGGGCAACAGGGCGGCACTGGCCAGCAACGCCCCTTCGCGACCGGTGGGGCCCTCCGCCGCCCAACCGATGCCCCAGCCGGTAACCGCATCGGCACCCGGCAGCACCTGCCAGGTCGTACCCTCCGCCCCGTCCCCGACCGCCTGGCGGGGTGTGGGACGCCCCGGCCGCAACAGGGCGGTGCGCAGGGTGACGGATCCGGCGGTATCACCGATCATAGGGGCCCCCGATCCAGGCCCCGCACGAAGCCGAACCACGTGGCCACCGGATCCAGCCACAGCAGGGTGGCCACCCCGAACCCACCGCTCACCGGCGTCGCATCGGGCAACACCCCGCCATCCCACAGCACCGGCACCCCCCAGGTGACCTGAAAGGCGCCGGGCGGCATCTGTTCCCAGATCACGGTCAGGGTCCAGGCCCGCAGATCGTCGGCCTCCGCCTGCCGGGGCGGGGTGCGGAGCCGCAAGGTCACATCACCGGCCAGCCGCAGATGGTGCACGTTGGCCTCGGTCACATCCAGGAGATGCACGCCGTTCACCGTGGCGCTGAGCACCCGTTCGCTGTAGCCGGCCAGGGGACCCTCCGGCCGAGGGCTCTCGGCCGGGGGTGGGGGTTCGGGCGTCGGCGGCTGCATGGACCAGACCGGTACCCCGCCATGCTGGCCACCGGTGCGGGGCACGGCGGCGGGGGAACCGTCACGCAGGACCCGGGTCATGGCGATCTTCCTTTTTCATCATTCTTCCAGGGGGGTGGCGAGATCGAGGGTGGCGGGCAGGCCCACCGGGCCCGTGGGGGTCACGGTGATGGTGTGGGGCAGCACGTCCACGGCGGTGAGCGGCGTGAGCGCCAGGGCCACGTCACTGGGCACCGCCTGCACCTCCGTCGGCGGCCAGAAACCGATGCGCTGCCGTTCCCACAGCCAGGCTTCCTGCTCGGGCGCCAGATTCACCAGGCAGAGCCGCTCCAGGAACTCGTTTTCGGTCATGTGCGGCAAGGCGACCAGGCCCAGGGTGGGCGCCTGATCGCCGGGATCGTGATAGGTCACGGGCACGTCGCCATGGCTGTCACGCACCGCCCCGGCGGGATGCGCATAGACCCCAGGCGCGCTGTAGTCGGGACCATAGGGATCGTTCAAAACAGCGGGGTCCAGGGTGCTCCCGGTGCCGAGGGATGCCGCCAGGGTCACCTCCAGCGCCGGCACGCCGTGATCCCAGATCAGGGCCAGGGCCACCACCTTGCCCGTGGCCTGTCCCCCGGGCAGCCGGGGGGAGTCCAAGGTCAGGGTGGAATCACAGGTCACGTCCAGGGTGCGGGCCGTCCAACCGGGCAGCCGGGCGGCGATGCGCACGGCACGCTGGCTGCGGGCCAGGGTCACCGCCGCCAACTGCACCGCATGGTCCAGCGCCTGCCGGCCGCGATCCGTGAGAAAGAACCCGGCGCGGCGCGCATCGCCCACAGGCGGGGTGCCGGCGGGGGGCGCGGGAGGCGTGGGATTGGTCTCCTCCTCGCGGGCCCGGGCGATGAGACTGAGGCAGTCGGCGGGCAAGGGATCGTCGGGCAAGGTGACCGCAGCCGCCGGCACCGCCGCCACGTCCCCCAGATCAAACCAGAGGTGCGGCTGAGTGGCGTCGGGCCCTTCCGCCGTATCCTGGGCGGCCCCCACCAGGGTGAGGGTCAGGTGTTCCTCCCGCTTCTGCCGGTAGTGCCAATCCACGAACAGTTGCGGATCGTAGGTCCGCTTGCGCAGGCTCACCAGGGAGCCGCCCGTGCTGTACCAGGGGGAACGGCCGGAACGGCCACTGAAATTCCACGGCCCGTCATGATCGTCCATCATGGTATAGCGGGCTTCGTAGGGCATGTGAGGATCGGCCGGCGGCGGCATTTCCACCAGCGCGGCCTGTCGGACGCGATAGCCCGTGTCGCTGCCCAGGCTCTCCCCGGCCCGGGGCCAGCCGGCGGCGAAGGACTCGGGCGGCGTGAGCGTTTGCAGCGGCCCGCCATTCTGGCGCCAGATCTCCCGCCCCAGGTTGAGGGTGCCCCGCCCCTCCTGATGCCAGCGGGCGGTGGCGGTGAGGGTCACCTGATGATAGGGCGGCGCCGCCAGCCACCAGCGCACGCTGTCGGCGGCCACGGCGGCACGGGTGACGTGGTCCGTGTGACCACCGGTGGTGTCGTGGGACACGGCCACCGTCCCGTCGCGACGATCGGTCCACAGATGGCGCAGCCAACCGCGCAACACCACCTCGGGATCATCCTCGTCGCCGTCCCGCACGAACAGGGAATCGTATCCCGGCCCCACGCGGAACGGGGCCAGGGCGGCGGCGGTGGCGGCGGCATGGTCGCCCAGCCGCGCTTCAAAACGCAGGGTCAGGGTGCCCGTGCCCATCACCACCGGCGCCGCCATCAGCCGGCCACGAAACAGAGGCCGGCAGATGCCCTCCACGGTGGCGCTCAGCAAGGCATGGGCGGCGAGCCCGGGCACGATCAGCGCCCGGTCGGGGGTGGCCAGGGTCACCTCCGCCGTGGGCACGGCCCCTTCCGCCTCCCGCACCACCACGTGATGCACCTGTTCATCGGCGCGCGCGTGGGCCCCCGCATCGAAGGGCTCATCGGGAGTCACCCAGGCAAAATGAAGCTGGGCAGCCATGGGCCTACACTTCCTCCAGGGTCAGGGACCACGGGGTGCGGGCATCCCACTCCTGCCATTCGGCGGCCCAGGACACCACCCGCATGCTCAGAACGGGGCGATAGAACACCACCACCGGCCCGTCGCCATGCGCGGCCACGGTCACCTCGCGGCCGGTGACCGCCAGCACGGCGTGGGACTCACCGGTGTCCGTCTCCGCCCGCACGCTGTCGGGGGCGGGATCGCGGTCCAGGGTCACGCCGGGAACGCCGCCGGCCAGCACCACCGCCAGTTCGTTGGCCAGGGTGACAGTGAGCGCGGTGCCCACCCGCAACCCGTCCAGGGCCGGCGGCCGGGCATCGTCACCGGACACCTCCAGGCGATAGGGATCACGGACGGGCCCCGTATGGTGCAGATGCCCCTCCTGATCCCGCCACAGACTGCCCCGGGGCACGGGGGTCAGGCGATGGCGCAAGCCCCGGGCGGACCAGGGGACCAGCAGCGCCGGGCTTTCCAGTTCCAGCGTGGTGGCCGTCATCAGGCGGCCTCCGCCAGTTCGGTGGCCAGATAGGGCAATTCCAGCGGCAGGCGATACCAGCCTTCCGCCACGCTTCCCGGCCCCCACTGGGCCAGGCCCGGCTGCACCAGCAACCCCTGCTGCCGCAGCCGCCGGCTTTCCAATCCCTGGCCCAGGGTCCGGGCCAGGTCCTCGGCCGGCCCCGGCCCCTCGCCGGGGGGCAGGTGCAGGGTAACAACGAACACACCCAGGCAGCGGCGATACAGATTGACGGTCCAGGTCTTGCCGGGCCGGTCCTCGGTGACCAGCCAGCGGCCGTCCGCCTCCGGGTGGGCTTCGGTATTGGCGGGAATCCAGGTGACGTCGGCAGGCAACACCTCGGCCAGCCGCGCCTCCAGCAGGGCACGGGGAGTCATGGCACTCTCCTGAACACAGGGGAAAGAGGGAAGGTCACCGAATAACAAGACGCCACAGCAGGGCGGCGCCGGCGGTCACGTCTTCCACCGCCAGCACCTGATGGGTGCGGGCGTCGAGGGTGAGGGTATCGCCCGCCCGGGGCCGCACCCCCAGATCCCGCACCAGCACCTGCCGGCGCGCGGGGGGATGGATGCCCGGTTCCCGGGGCGCGGGGGTTTCCGCCTCCAGCAAGCCCTCACCGCTCCAGGCGAGAGCGGGCGCGATGTCGTGGCGCCCGGTGTCGGGGTTGTAGGGACCGCGCTGTCCCCGGGCCAGCACCACCGGCACCACCAGGGCCCCGGCGGCGGAAAACCCCGTGGCCACCGCCGTGGCCAGGTCGTCGAGGGTCAGGCCGCTCATGCCCGCACCACCCGACGGGTGCCGCTGTTGCGCAGGAAGGGCGCCATGAGCTGATCGGCCACCGGATACACGGGGGCCAGCGACACGGGATCGCGAAAGCCGATGGCGGTGGTCACCGGTCCCACGGTGGTGCGCTGTTCCTCCACCGCGTCGGATTCGGGGGTGCGGTCGGGGGCAAGATCCCCGGTCAGCGCCCGCAGCGCCAGTTCGGCCGTGGCCTGGATCACCGGACGGGGAATGACGCTTTCGGCCACATCGGGCACCCCGCGCCGGGGCCAGGCCAGCGCCTGATCGGCCAGCCGGGGGCTTCCCATCAGTTTCAGGCCATAGGCGCCGTCCAGGTACCGGGTGGCCCGGCGCAACGCCGCCTCCTTGCCGGCGGTGGTGGCGGCGGCCCAGGCGGGATTGTTGTAGTTCAGGTGATGGTCGTCGGCCGTGGCCACGGCCACATAGCTGTCGGCGGTGGCGAGACCACTGCCCTCCTCCACGATCAAACTCATGGGCCCAACTCCCCGCTCTAAAACAAACAGATAGAGCCGATTCACGCGGTCAATGGGCCCCGCAAATGGGTCCCATTAACCGTGATCAGCTCCAGGGTTTATGCACCAGGCCAGATTTCGAGGATGCCGAAGGGCGCCCCGGGCGTGTCGGGATCGGGTTCCAGATGCACGTCGAACAGCAGCCGTGCCGGGCTGTCCTCGGCGGGGGCAAGGCTCCAGGGCGCCGCCGGCCCCACCGCCACCCGGGGCATGTCCCAAAAGAGACCGGGGCCATCCCCGGGCGGCAGCACCAGCCGGGCGGCCCCGGGGATACGCACCCGGCCGCCCACCGCGAAACGGTCGTGGGCCGGCACGGCGCGGGGATAGCTCACCGCCAGCCACGCCGGATCGGCATAGGGCGCGCCGGCGGCCCGGGTGAGGGTGCCGGCGTCGGCATCCACGACCACCGTGGCGGGATCATAGGCGGCGCCCAGATCCCGGCTTTCCACGGCGGTAACGGCCCCGGCGGGCGGTTGCATCAGCGGCCAGGGGGTGGTGCCCGCCAGGTACACGGCCTCGCGGGTCACGGTCTCCTGGCCGGCGGCAGCGGGGCTCACCGCCTCCCCCAGCAGGAAGAGACGCAGGCTGTGCGCGGTGATGCTTTCGCAGGCCACCCGCAGCCGCCCCCCCTGAGGCCCCAGCACCCGCTCGGCCACCCGCCGGCGGCCGTTGGTGTCCAGGATAAGGCGTTCCCGATGGTCGTCGGTAACGTCCAGGCTTTCGGGCACCACGTGGCCCAGGGGCACGAAGGCCCCCAGGCTGTGATCGGCCGCCCGCTCGGCGAAGGCGAGACGCACCCCGCCGGGCCGCAACAGGTGGTCCAGGTCGGCGGCGATCACGGTTGCGCCTCCTGCTGCAACACCCGACGCAACAGCACCGCCCGGCTTTCCCGGGCGGCCACGGGTTCGTCATGCTGTTCCAGCCACTGCTTGAGCCGCGCCCGGGTCCAGGTGCGGGGGTCCTCGCGGGGGGACGGCGGCGGCCGGTCGGGTCGGCGCCGGCGCAGGTTGTGTCCGGTCAGGCTCATGGCCGGGGCCTCACAGGTTGGTGATCAGAGCGGCCAGGGGCACCTGTTTTCGGGAAAACACCCGCCCCCAGTTGGCGCCGGTGGCCAGGGCGCTGTTGGCGGGGGAGATGCCGGTGGAGAGGTCGCCCACGTAGCTCATGCCCAGGGGATGCAGGCACACGTGGCGACGGCTGACGAAGTACTCGATGCCCTCGCCATTGCCGCCCAGTTCGTCGCGGTCGATGGCCACCGGCACCCGGGGGGCCCCCTCGCCGTAGACGATGGCCCCGCGCCCGAACAGCCACGAGCTGTAAGTGGTTTCCGAGCCGTTGGTGCCGGTGGGCAGCAGGTCCGACTGGATCAGGCGCATGCCCATGTAGGTGGGAATGGTGCCCAGCCCCTGGGATTCCGGCACGTAGTCGATGAGGTCGTTCTTCTGGATCTGCTGATAGACCTTGGAATGCACCACCATCACGGCGATGTCGTCGGCGGCATCGCCCAAGGTGCCCCGGGCCTCGATCACCGCCCCGGCGGACAGGCGGTTGGTGGCGCCGGGGGTGGTATCGGTGGAGATGTCCAGCACCGCGTCACTGGCCATGTCCGTTTGCTTGAACACCCCGTCCACCATCTTGATCAGGGCCGCCTGTAGCCGCCGGGTCCAGTAGGGCGCGATGCGATCGGCCACCATGCGCATGGGATCGTCGCCGGCCACGGCGCCGGCCAGATCGGCGGCGGCGAAGGAGACGGCCCGGCGCAGTACCACCGCCGTCTGCTCGTCGCCCCCCACCTTGTACGGGGTGATGTTGGTATCGGGGTCATCGCTGGCCACGGCATCGTCGCCGTCCAGGTCGGCCCAAAAGGGCATGGTGACGGCGTGACCGCCCTGGCGCAGGCGATCGGCCAGCACCGCATCCTCCCGCACCACCCCGGAGCGGAAAAAGGCCGACTGCTCGCGGGTGCGGGCCACCAGATAGGTCTGAAACACGTCGGGCACGATCACGTCACTGATCTGAGTGAGCGCCATGTCAGGGTCTCCTTATGAAAATCGCAAGCACTTGGGCGCCAGAGGCCGGTTCCGGGAGCGGACGATCATCCTCCGGCCTGCTGAGCCAGCACGCGGGCCAGTTGCGGATTCTGGCGCATCAGTTCCCCCTGCCGGGTGAGATTAAAGCTTTCGGCGGCCCAGGGATTGGCCAGTCCGGGGGCGGCGGGCTCCCCGCTGCCGGGGGCGCCACCGCCGCCGGCGCCCCGGAAAAAGGGCGCCGGCACGGTCCCATTGCGGCGCATGTCGGCCAGCACCTCGGCCACGGACCGGGGCTGACCGGCCTCATCGGTGGCCATGGCGCCACTTTCGTCCAGGGCCACCACCGTGCCATCGTGCACGGACAGCCGCCCGGCCACATGGTCCACCAGGAAGGGCAGCATGGCCGGGTCCACGCCGGCACCCAGGGCGGCCTCGCGCACGGCGCCGTGGATCAGGTTCTGGTGATGCTCGGCCACCAGGGCTTCGTAGGCAGCTTCCACCTCGGCCAGCCGCTGGCTCAGGGCCTCGGGCTCGGGCATATCGGTCATGGGTCACACCTCCTGTGCGGAAAACGGGAAGAGTCAGGCGGTCCGGTCGGACTCGTCGGCGGGTTCGTCGGGCAGGCGCCCGCCCCGCCGCAGGTTCCAGGCCAGCACCGAGTGGTCGAAGGCGCCGGCGCGCCACGCCTCGGTCAGGTCGCGCACGGCCTCGGGGCTGAGGGTGGCCTGGGTGAAATCGAGATTGGGCTCCACACGTACCCGGGCGGGATCCTCGCCCAGCCAGCGGGCGGCGTGGCCCAGGGCCTGTTCCAAGGCCGCGGCCGTGGTCCGGGCCACGTCGGTGAGGCTCACGGTCTGGGCGGTGCTGCGCAGGCGCAGGGCCTCGGCGCTTTCCACGCCCCGTCCGCCCTCCAACAGCCGGGCCCCCATCTGCCACGCCTGGTCGTAGAGATCGCGGATGGCCTGCCGGTGGGCTTCGATGCCCTGGCCGTCCACTTCCAGGTAGAAAGCGCGGGCCTCGGGCGGCAGATACCAGATGGTGCTGGCGCCGATCTGTTCCGGCAGGCCGTCCTGGTTGTTCTCCACCCCGGCGATCACCGGCGTGGGCTGGGACGTGAGGAACAGCGCCTGCTTGTAGTCGGCGGACAGGCGATAGATGCGCAGGGCGATACGGGCCAGGGGCAGCAGGGGAATACGATCCGGCGCCGGGGTCAGGTCGGTGGCACCGGCGAAGACGAAGGGCAGCGCCCCCAGCCCGCCCGGATGCACGGGTCCCTCCCCGGTCAGGGCCGACGCCGGGGAACCGGCCCTTGCGGCCAAGGAACGGGGCTCGGGCCCCGGTCCGGCGGCCTGGGGCGGACTGCGCCACAGCCATTGGGTATAGCGGCCGTCCTCCAGGGACAGCACCCGCCACTGGGGCCGGATCACGTGGCCGAAGGGAGAGTGTCCGGGGCCATCCACCTCCTCCCGCAACACCACCAGTTCCGGCACGGCGCCGCGCAGGCGCCAGTTGATCACGGCCTCGGCGGCATAGTCGGCCAGATAGAGCCCCTCGCCGTCGCCGGCCGGCCCCTCCACCAACAGCCCGTGACGGCCGGTAAGCAGCACGTTGCGGGTGATCCGGCGGTGCAGATCGGCCAGGGACAGGCCGTCGGGGGTGGCCTGGCGGCGCAGGGGCTCCAGGGCCGACGGCAGGGTGATGGTGGCCGGCTGGCGATGGATCAACCCCACGCAGGAATCCAGGGTCAACCGCACCAGATCGGGAAAATCGGCCCGCAGACGATAAGCCTGATAGTCGGCATTGCGACCGGGGTCGGCCTCTTCCAGGCGCTGGCCCGGAGTCATGGGCAGGTACAGGTCGCCCCGGGCCTTGATGGCGCTTTCCCCCTCCAGGCAGTCGCGCATGGTCTGCCAGTCGCCCAGGCGCTGGGCGGCCTGGGGGTGATACTGATCCACCGACATTCAATACACTCCCTTGATCCGGGCCTGTCCGGCGCGCGGGGTCTCCGGCGCCAGGAAACGAAAGGCGGCGGCCAGGGCATCCACCTGGTCGTCGTGGGCGCCCTTGGGAAAGGCTTCCAGTTCCCGCAGGAAGGGTTCGTTCCACGGACCGGCCACCAGGGCGAGGTTGCCCGCTTCCGCCTGGGCGGAGACGGGGGCGGCGCGCGCCTCCTTGGCGCCCTGTTCGGGACGGGCGCGCACCGTGAAGCCGGCCAGGGCGGCGGCCAGCCAGCGGGCCTGTGCCACCCCGGCCTGACCGGGATCCCGGGGCAGCACCACCGGCACCGCCACGCCATCGCTGGCGGCCACCCGCCGCAGGGCGGTTTCCACCTCCGCCGGCGAGCCCTGGAAACGTTCCACGTGCTCCACGGTGAAGCGGCCGGACTCATCCCGGGCCAGCCGCACCCCCACCGTCCAGTCGCCCCCGTCCCGGGTGGCGGCCAGATCCCAGGCCCGCACCCGCCGGGCGGTGACGGGGGCCTCGGACACGGTTGCCAGGAAACGGCGTTGGAAGTAGAGCCCCTGCGCCGGCCGCACATGCCAGTTGCCGCCCTTCAGCCGCTCCCGCTCCACCCGGGGCAGGGCATCCAGGTTGGCCAGATAGCCCGGGTCCTTGCGCAGCAGGATGCGGTTGTCGAACACGCTGGCGGCGATGAAGGTCAGGGATTTGGGCCGGGTATCGGGGCCAAAGCGCTGCACCAGGGTTTCCGGCCGGTCGGCCCACACCAGATCGTCCTCATGCCGCACGAACCAGCGCAGGCGCCCGGCCCGTTCCGGCACGGGATAGCCGTCCTCGCCGATCCACCAGGCAATGAGTCGGGCCACGAAGCTGTCGGGATCGGGGTTGCACGTCGCCCGCACATAGGGCCGCACCCCGCAGGCACTGCGATTGCGGCCCAGCAGATAGAAAAACTGGCCCTCGGAAAAATGGGTCAGCTCGTCGAAGCCCAGCAACGGGATCTGCGCGCCCTGCCAGTCATAACGGGTGCGCTCGTGCTCCAAGTGCGCGAACTTAACCCGGCTGCCGGCGGGAAAACGCCACTCCAGCAGGCTTTCCCGGGGGGTGCCTCCCAGGGGTGCATAGAGCCGGGCGCTTTCGTCCCACAGCCCCCCCTCGTTGCGTACCTGCACGGCGGTGCGGCGGAAAATCACGGCCCCGAACCCGGGATGGGCGGCGTGGCGCAGGGGTTCGGCCAGCAGCGCCCACGACTTGCCGCCACCGGCCGCCCCGCCATAGATGGCGATATCGGCGGCGCTGGCCAAGAAGCGTTCCTGCGGCCCCGGTTGCGGCCGCAGCCCGCCGCTCATGCCTCGTCCTCCCCGTCCTCTGTATCCCCGTCCTCTGTGTCCCCGTTCGGCATGGACCGTCCGTTGTCCGGCAGATAGAGAGTGACGGCCAGGTCCGCCGTCTCGTCGGCGGCCCCGGGACCCTCGAACAGGCCCAGATGCCGGCTGAGGCAATCCAGCGCGCCCTTCTTATCGTGCAGTTTTACGGTGACGGCATCGCGGCCCCGGCGCACTTCGGCCACGGCGGCGGCGGCATCGGCGTCCAGGTCCTCGCTGGGCAGGGGCACCACCGACTCGCCATCCCAGCGGCACACCTGCCGCAGATCGGCATAGGCCAGGCGGGCGTATTCCCGCAGCACCCGATCGGCGGTGATGCCGGTGCGGCGGCTTTGTTCCGCCCGGGCCGCCGCCAGGGCGGCGCGAATGTCGGCGCGTTGCAGCAAGCGCGGCCCTGTGCGCCCGGCATAGCCTGCCCGGCGGGCGGCGGCGGCCGCGTTATGGTCCACGAGAAACTCTTCCACAAACCGGCGATGCCGGGATGTCAGGCCGTCCATCCCTTACTCCCTGCTTGCCACCGGACCAGCCGGGGGGGGATCCTCGAACGCGGACAAGGACCGCGGCAGCCCCCGCACGGCGCCCATGCCCGATTGGGCGCGATCGGCTCTAAAACAAAGGGAGAGAGCCACTTCGTTGAGGGCGGATCGCCCATAAAAACCCCCCCGGCGGCGATCCGTCGGGGGGGGGGTGTGGTGGGCGGCGTTTGGCGGGAAGCGGCGCGCCGCCACCCAGGCTCATCGTAGTAAAAGAGATACGCTAATTGCCCCCGCCCTGTCAAGAACAAAAACAGAACATTCAGGGCGCGCCAAACGCCTTGCGTTCAGGCTGCCTTCCAGCCCCGCACGTGGCAGTAGGCATTCAGGGCGCGGAACAGCTCCCGACGGGCCCAGCCCTTGCGACGGGCCTGGGCCCTGTCCATCATGGACAGGCTTTCCCCTCGCACCATGAGCGCCACCACCACGTCGTGGGCGATGCCCTGGGCCTGGCACCGTTCCACCCAGGCCACCCAGTGGGCCCGCTGGCGGGGGTTCACCGTCTCCAACGGGGTTCCGGTGTGGGCGCGATGGGTCACCGGCATTCCGTCGTAGGCGCTCACCCGGGTGCTGACCGGCCGCAGCAACCGCTCGGCACACTCGCCCAGGGTGGTCAGGGCCCGTTCCTGGTCGGGGTCCAGGGCCCGCCACAGGCGGGCATCCACCCGGCGGCGGCGCACCTTCTCCGCCTCGCGGGAGTCGCCAAGGAGCACCACCCGCTCCGTGGGGTGATGGGCTTCCTGCCAAGCGGCGGGAGAGCGGTGGGTGTGGCACCAGCGGTCCCGCTCCGCCTGCAAACGGGCCTGGAGACCCTTGCTGTGGGCCAGCGCCTCCCGGGCCTCCCACGAGGGATGGGCGGGGTCGAACGCTGGGGTGCAGTCTCTTCTGGATGCGGGCATGGCCAACACTCCTTATGCGTGCCAGAACATTATGAGAACACTATGCCGCATGATTACGTTTTTCGCAATATCGCTGGCGCGCCGGATTAGCGAAAATCGCATGCATGATGGAACAGCCCTGGATCGCCCAACGGCTGGAGACTCTGGGACGCACCCGGCGGGAGCTGGCCCGCGCCCTGGGGGTGGATCCGGCCCGAATCAGCGAGATCCTCGCGGGACGCCGCCATGTGAAGGTGCGGGAGGTTCCGGCCCTGGCCCGCTTCCTGGACATGGATGCGGGGGTGGTGCTGTTGCGCCTGAACGGGGAGGCACCGGCCGCACCGCCGCCCACGGTGACGGTGCCGGTGGTGGGGGCGGTTCAGGCCGGCGCGTGGGCGGAGGCCATGACCTGGCCGCCGGAGGACCGATACCCGGTGGTGGTGCCACCGCCGCACGGGGGGCGGGAACCGTTTGGCCTGGTGGTCCGGGGCCAGTCCATGAATCTGGACTACCCGGAGGGGACCATCCTGATCTGCGTGCCTTTTCTCCACTACGCCCGGACCATTGGCGAGGGAGACCATGTGGTGGTGCACCGCCGCGACCGTACCGGGTTGATGGAGGCAACGGTGAAGGCGCTGGTGATCGACTCGGCGGGGCACCGCTGGCTGTGTCCCCGTTCCAGCGACCCTGCCCACCAGACGCCGCTGCCGCTGCCGGCCACGCCCCCGGATGCCCAGGACCACGCCGGCAACGACGACATTCAGGTGGTGGGGGTGGTGGTGGCCCACTACCGGGCCCATCCCTCCGCCCCCTGATCCCCACGGAGGGGCGTGAATCGGCTCTAAATCAAATAGATAGAGCCGATTCACGCGGTCAATGGGACCCGAGAATGGGGTCCCATTGACCGCGATAGGCTCTAAAAGGGTTTGACCACCGCCATGATCACGATCACCAGCATCAGCAGGGTGGGCGCCTCGTTGGCGAAGCGATAGAAGCGGGCACTGTGGCGATTGGCATCCTGTTCAAAAGCCCGGCGCCAGCGGGCATCGAACCAGTGCACCACCAGCATCCCCACGGCGGCGGTGATTTTTAGGTGCACCCAGCCCTGGGCCCATTGCGCCTCCGACAGGTTGGCCAGCAGCACCAGCCCCAGCGCCACGCTCACCACCATGGACGGCACCATGATGGCCTTGTACAGGCGCCGTTCCATCACCTTGAACAGCTCCGACTGTTCCGACCCCACCGGCACCCCGGCGTGATACACGAACAGGCGCGGCAGGTAGAAAATGCCGGCCATCCAAGTGATGACGGCGATGATGTGCAGGGCCTTGATCCACAAGTACCAGGTGGGGGAGAGGACGATCATGATGTCTCCTGTGGCGGCGGACGGAAGGCCATCAGCATAGAACACCGTCCCTCTCGGCGAAATTGAGAATCCACGGTCCCCGCCCCCCGCACACATGCCGGCAATGCACTACCCATAGTTGACGGTTTTCGCGAGGGGCGTACACTCATGGAAGGTACGGGTTGCCGCACCAGAACACCTTCACGCCAGCCGGAGGAGCCCGTCATGCGTGTCACCGGTCTCATGATATCGAGCAGTCTCATACTGGGTCTCAGTGTGGTGTTGTCGGGATGCCCTCCCTTCACCGGCCCGTTCCTGCCCCCACCCGTGACCTTCGAGCCGGTCCCCGAGTCCGAACCCGTCACCATCGAACCCGAAAGCGAGACCTTCACCGACATGTTGCTGAGGCCTATTCGTCATACTGAAGAGCAGATGGAAAAAAGCGGTCTCGGCCTTGGCGAGTACACGCCCGCCGATGATGGCGGCGACCGCGACGGCAGTGGTGATGATGGCGGTGGCGGCAGCGGTGGTGGTGGCGGCGGCGGTCACGCTCATTAATGGCTTTCCGCACGACATGAAGGGAGAGGCGCCCATGATCCGGTTCGCGATTGTTCCTCTGGTTTTGATGCTTCTGATCCCCTTCCCGGCCCTGGCGGCGGAGACGGTGGGCACCGTCATCCGGCTCTCCGGCCAAGCGGAGGGGCGCCTGGGGGCTCAACGACGGGCCATACGTCCGCAGGCACCGGTCTATCGTGCGGAAAGCCTGCACACGGCGGCGGCGTCTCGCCTGCGGGCCCGCCTGGGGGACGGCACTCAGCTCACCATGGGGGCCAACGCCACTCTGGTACTGGATGACCTGGTGCTGGGCCGCCGGGGGGCACAGGGGACCGTGCGCCTGATGAGCGGCGCCCTGCGCTTGGTTTCGGGCGCCCACCATCCTGATCTCCAGGTTCAGACCCCGGTGGGCACCATTGGCATTCGCGGCACCGATTTCTGGCTGGGCCCGGTGCCGGCGGGGTTGGGGGTGCTGTTGTTGCAGGGCGCGGTGGAAGTGCGCACCAACGCGGGACGCCGGGTTCTGTCCCGTCCTGGCGACGCGGTGGTGCTCACCCGGGCCGATGCCCCGCCGGGCCCGGTCACCCGCTGGACCCGGCGACAGCAGCGTCGCGCCCTGGCCACCACCGCTTTCCCGGATGAAACCGGCCAGCGGCCCGCGCCCCTAACCTTTGAGCCCGTTCCCGAGGGCAACCGTCCCACTGGTCCCACCTTCGAGCCGGCCCCGGGACACCCACAGGGCGGTTTCCTGGGCAACCAACTGCCCCAATGGCTGAAGGCCATCGAACCCGGTGAATACACGCCCCCCGATGACGGCGGCGACCGCGACGGCAACAGCGGCGGCGGCAGCAGCGGCGGAGGTGGGGGGGGACACCACTAAAACGTAATCACCCGCTCCAGGGGAAGACGTCGTTCCCTTCCTCAATAACAAGACAACAAAAGAAGGCGGCCACGCGGACAATCGGTCTCATGACCTCCTGCTATTTCCTTTAGAGCGGATTCACGCGATCTACAGCGCGCTGCGCACGGCGTCTGGCACGTGCTCGGCGTATTGCTGGAAGGTCTCGTGCATCATGGCCGCCAGTTCCGCCGCCTTGGCGTCATAGGCGCCGCCGTCGGCCCAGGTGGCGCGGGGAGACAATATCTCCGCCGGTACCCCGGGGCAGGCCGTGGGAATGGCCAGACCGAAGGCCGGCTCGGTGGTAAAGGGGGTGGTGTCCAGGGTGCCGTCCAGGGCCGCGTGTACCAGGGCGCGGGTGTGGGCGATGGACAGTCGGTGCCCCGTGCCGTAGGGCCCACCGGACCAGCCCGTGTTCACCAGCCAGCACTGGCTGCCGTGATCCCGCAGGCGCCGCCCCAGAATCTCGGCATAGACCACCGGATGACGGGGCATGAAGGGGGCGCCGAAACAGGTGGAAAAGGTGGCCTGGGGCTCTCGCACACCCTGTTCCGTGCCCGCCACCCGCGCCGTGTAGCCCAGCAGGAAGTGGGCCATGGCCTGCTCCGGCGTGAGGCGGCTGAGGGGCGGCAGCACCCCGAAAGCATCGCAGGTGAGCATGATCACCGTGCGGGGATGACCGCCCCGTCCGCCCGGCTGGGCATTGGGCACCTGGGTGAGGGCATAGGAGGCGCGGGTGTTTTCCGTCAGGCGGCCGTCGTTCAGGTCCAGGGCACGGGTTTCAGGATCCAACACCACGTTTTCCAGCAGGGTGCCGAACTGGTGGGTGGTGGCGTGGATTTCCGGTTCCGCCACCGGATCCAGGCGGATCACCTTGGCGTAGCAGCCGCCCTCGAAATTGAACACGCCATTGGGGCCCCAGCCGTGTTCGTCGTCGCCGATGAGGGCGCGGCTGGCGTCGGCGCTGAGGGTGGTCTTGCCGGTGCCCGACAGGCCGAAGAACAAGGCCGTGGACCCGTCCCGCCCCACGTTGGCGGAACAGTGCATGGGGCAGACGTCTTGCTCGGGCAGCAGGAAGTTGAGCACCCCGAACACCGATTTCTTGATTTCCCCGGCATAGGCAGTGCCGCAGATGAGCACCCGCCGGCGGGTGAAATCAACGATGATGGCGGCTTCGGATCGGGTGCCGTCCCGGGCCGGGTCCGCCTGGAAGCTCGGCGCCTGCAACACGGTGAACCCAGGCGCGAAGTCGGCCAGGGCCTCGGCCGGGGGCGTGATGAACATGTTGCAGGTGAACAGACTGTGCCACGCCGTTTCCGTGATCACCCGCACCGGCAGGCGGTGGTCGGGATCGGCGCCGGCGTGACAATCCTGCACGAACACCTCGGCCCCTGTCAGATGGGCGGTGACGCGCTGCCACAGGGCTTCGAAGGCCTCAGGGGCGAAGGGGCGGTTGACCGTGCCCCAATGCACGGCGTCCCGGGTCAGGGCGTCTTCCACGGTGAATTTGTCGTCGGGAGAGCGGCCGGTGTGGGGCACGGTGCGGGTGACCAGGGGGCCCCCCTGGGCCAGATGGCCCTCCCGTCGCCGCAGCGCCTCTTCCACCAGGGCTTCGGGGGCGTAGTTCCAGTGGGCGACCGCCACCCCGTCCAGGCCGAGGGCGGTGAGACCATGACGACTGATGCGGGGACCAAGGTGCTGCACGGAACCCTCCTGCGACGTCGGTCGAGGGCTCCAGTATGACGCCCCTGGCGGCGGGGCGCCAAGGGCAGACGCAAAAAAATCACGCCTGTGAGGACGGTCCGTACAGGCTTTCCGCCCGGTGCTCGAAGGCGTTGACCATCATGCGCACCGCCTGATCAAACAGGCCGCCCATCACCCGCTGTAACATGCGGTTGCGAAACTCAAAATCAATATAGAAATCCACCACACAGCCTTTATCGTGGGGGTCGAACACCCAATGGTTGTTGAGGTGGCGAAAGGGGCCGTCGGTGTAGGTGACGTCGATGCGGTTGGGGCAGTCGGTGACCACCAGGGACGTATAGCGTTCCCGAATCATTTTAAAGCCGATCACCAGGTCGGCTCTGAAGCGGGTCTCGGTTTCCCGGCTGCGGATGCGGGCGGCCACGCACCAGGGCAGAAACTCGGGATAGCGTTCCACGTCGGCCACCAGCCCGCACATTTGCTCGGGGGAATAGGGCAGCACCCGCTTTTCCGCATGGGTGGGCATGGCGACCCTCGCTACTCGGCCGCCGTGCGCCGGGCCCGCAGCGCGGCGAAGTCCCGGTCGGCGTGGTGGGAGGAACGGGTGAAGGGCGTGGCCGCCACCATCAGGAAGCCCTTGGCATAGGCCCGTTTCTCCAGGATCTGGAAGGCCTCCGGCGTGACGTAGCGGTCCACGGCGGCATGCTTGCGGGTAGGTTGCAGGTACTGGCCCACGGTGAGGAAGTCCACGCCGGCGGCGCGCATGTCGTCCATCACCTGCTGGATTTCCCCGTCGTCCTCGCCCAGGCCCACCATCAGCCCCGACTTGGTGAACACCGCGGGATTCAGGGCGCGTGCCCGGTCCAGCAGGTTCAGGGAATGGTAGTAACGGGCGCCCGGTCGGATGGTGGGATAAAGCCGTGGCACCGTTTCCAGGTTGTGGTTGAACACGTCCGGCCCGGCGGCCATCAGGGTTTCCAGCGCCCCCGGCTTGTCGCGGAAATCGGGGGTCAGCACCTCGATGGTGGTGTCGGGGGACTGGTCGCGGATGGCCTCGATGCAGGCCACGTAATGGCCAGCGCCGCCGTCGTCCAGGTCGTCGCGGTCCACGGAGGTGATCACCACATGAGTGAGGCCCATGTCCCGCACGGAGGCGGCCAGGTTCCCCGGTTCTTCGGGGTCCAGGGCGGTGGGGCGGCCGGTGCGCACGTTGCAGAAGGCGCAGGCGCGGGTGCAGATGTCGCCCATGATCAGGAAGCTGGCATGCTTGCGCTGCCAGCATTCGCCGATGTTGGGGCAGGCCGCTTCCTCGCACACGGTGTGCAGGTGGCGGCCGCGCATCAGGCGCCGCACCGAGGCGTGCTCGGCGGAAGTGGGCGCCTTGACCCGGATCCAGTCGGGCTTGCGGGGCGAGATCTGGTCCGGCTTGCGCGCCTTTTCCGGATGGCGTTGGGGGCTGTCCGTCATGGCTCAGAAATGGATGGCCCGGCCGTAGGCGTCAAGGACCGATTCGTGCATCATTTCCGAAAGGGTGGGGTGGGGGAACACCGTTTCCATCAGTTCGGCCTCGGTGGTTTCCAGGGTTTGCCCCACGGCATAGCCCTGGATCATTTCCGTTACCTCCGCGCCGATCATGTGGGCGCCCAGCAGCTCGCCGGTGCGGGCATCGAACACGGTCTTGACCATGCCTTCGGTATCGCCCAGGGCCACCGCCTTGCCGTTGCCCACGAAGGGGAAGTGGCCCACCTTGATGTGGTGGCCGCGCTCCTTGGCCTGGGGCTCGGTGAGGCCCAGGCTGGCCACCTGGGGATGGCAATAGGTGCAGCCGGGGACCCGGTTGGGGTCCAGGGGATGGGGCTGACCGCCGGCGATGGCCTCGGCGCAGATCACACCCTCGTGGCTGGCCTTGTGGGCGAGCCACGGCGGCGCCACCAGATCGCCGATGGCATAGAGCCCCTGAACGCTGGTGCGCAACAGCCCGTCCACCACCACGTGGCCCCGGTCCAGGGTCACGCCCAGATCTTCCAGGCCCAGATCCTCGGAATTGGCGGTGATGCCCACGGCGGACAGCACCCGTTCCACGGTCACCTGCTGCGAGGCGCTGTTGGCCGCCACCGTGGCGGTGACGCTGTTCGCCCCCTTGTCCAGCTTGGTGACCTTGGCGCCGGTGAGGAAGCGAATGCCCTGTTTTTCCAGCGCCTTGCGCGCCATGTCGGAGATTTCCGGGTCTTCCACCGGCAGAATGCGGTCCACCACCTCCACCACCGTGACCTCGGTGCCAAAGGTATTGAAGAAGCTGGCGAACTCGATCCCGATGGCGCCAGAGCCCACCACCAGCAGCGACTTGGGCAGGCTTTCGGACACCAGCGCGTGCTTGTAGGTCCACACCTGCTTGCCATCGGCCTCCAGGCCGGGCAGTTCCCGGGCCCGGGCGCCGGTGGCCAGGATGATGTGGGCGGCGGCGAGATCGGCGGTGGCGTTGCCATCGCCATCGGTCACCACCACCTTGCCGGCGCCGTTGAGCCGGCCCCGGCCGTCGAACACGGTGACCTTGTTCTTTTTCAGCAGATGCTTGACTCCGCCCGAGAGCCGCCGCGCCACGGAGCGGGAGCGCTTGACCATGGCGGCCAGATCAAAGGTGGCGGTGCCGTCGATGCCCAGGCCGAAATTCTTGGCCTCCCGCATCAGCCGGTATACGTCGGCCGAGCGCAGCAGGGCCTTGGTGGGAATGCAACCCCAGTTGAGGCAGATGCCCCCCAGGTGTTCCCGTTCCACCAAGGCGGTGTTGAGCCCGAGCTGAGCGGCCCGGATGGCGGCCACGTAGCCGCCGGGCCCGCCCCCGATCACCACCACGTCAAAGGTCTGCTGCGCCATGGTCTGTCCTTGGATTCTGTTACTCGTGGGGTTTCTGTCGCGCGTGGCTGAAACGGCGGCACCGTCAGAGCATCATGGTGAGGGGATCCTCAATGAAGCCCTTGAAAGCGGCCAGGAACTCGGCCCCCACGGCGCCGTCCACCGAACGGTGGTCCACCGATAGGGTGCAGGTCATCATGGTGGCCACCGCCAGGGCGCCGTCGCGTACCACCGGCCGCTGCTCGCCCTGACCCACGGCCAGGATGCACGACTGGGGCGGGTTGATGATGGCCGAGAAACTCTGGATGCCGTACATGCCCAGGTTGGAAATGGTGAAGCCGCCGCCCTGGTATTCCTCGGGGGCCAGTTTCTGCTCCCGGGCGCGGGTGGCCAGGTCGCGCACCTCGTTGGAGAGCTCGGCCAACCCCTTGCGGTCGGCGTTGCGCACCACCGGGGTGATCAGGCCCTGATCGGTGGCGACGGCCACGGCGACATCCACGTTGTCCAGGCGGCGGATGGCCTTTTCGGTCCAGATGGCGTTGGCCGCCGGCACCTGCCGCAGGGCCAGCGCCACCGCCCGCACGATGAAGTCGTTCACCGATAGCTTGTAGGCGTCGGAGCGGCCGTTGAGTTGTTTGCGCAGGTCCAGCAAAGGATCCACGGCGCAGTCCACCGTCAGATAAAAGTGCGGAATGGTCTGCTTGGATTCCTGCAGGCGCTGGGCGATGACCTTGCGCATGGTGGCGTTGGGCACTTCGGTATAGGCCTGCCCGTACATTTCCGGCTCGGCACTGGTCGCCGGTTGGGGGGTGGGCGCCGGCGCGGCGGTGGTCTCCGGGGCCGGTGCCACGCCCTCCCGTTGCGCCCGTTCCACATCGGCCTTGATGATGCGGCCGTGGGGGCCGCTGCCGGTGAGGCGGTCCAGAGGGATGCCGGCGTCCTGCGCCAAGCGCCGGGCCAGGGGCGAGGCAAAAACACGTCCCGTGCCGGCCGGCTGGGTGGGGCCGCTGGGGCCGGATTGAGAAGGCGCTTGAGGGGTACTCGGTGGTTGCGGCGCGGCGGAGCCATCCCCGCTGTCTTCCGCGTTGCCGGCGGGCGGGGTGGTGTCCACCTGATCCAGGACACTGGGGTCCTCGCCGTCTTCCAGCAGCAGGGCGATGACGGCGTTCACGGCCACGCCTTCGCTGCCCTCGGGCACCACGATACGGCCGAGGGTACCGTCCTCCACCGCTTCCACTTCCATGGTGGCCTTGTCGGTTTCGATTTCGGCGATCACGTCGCCGCTGGCCACCGCATCGCCTTCCTTCTTCTGCCACCGCGCAAGCTTGCCCTCCGTCATGGTGGGCGAGAGGGCGGGCATCAGCACCTTTATCGACATGGCGAGGCTCTCCTGATGAACAAACGGACACGCATTACGCCGGGGAAGGGAACGACGGGACGGCCCCGGGGACCGTCCCGATCACACGGTCCTACTTGACGTAGCAGACCTGTTTGGCGGCCTCCACCACCTGCGGCGGCTGAGGCGTGGCCAGGTGTTCCAGGTTGGCGGCATAGGGCATGGGGACGTCGGCCCCGGCCACCCGCATCACCGGTGCATCCAGCCAGTCGAAGCAGTCCTCCATCACCACGGCGGCGATTTCCGCCCCGATGCCGGCGGTGACCCAGCCTTCTTCGATGGTGACCAGGCGATTGGTTTTGCGCAGGGAGGTACACAGGGTCTTGCGGTCCAGGGGCCGCAGGCTGCGCAGGTTGATCACCTCCGCCTGGATGCCTTCGCCGGCCAGGGTTTCCGCCGCCTGCAAGGCCACGTCCACCATGCGGGAGAAGGCCACCAGGGTCACATCCGTGCCCGAGCGTTCCACCTTGGCCTTGCCAAAGGGCAGGATGTAATCCTCCCGCACCGGGCATTCGGAGGAATGGCCGTACAGGATTTCGTTTTCCAGCACGATCACCGGGTTGGGATCGCGCACGGCGGCCTTGATCAGGCCCTTGGCGTCGGCGGCGCTGAAGGGCGATACCACCTTCAGTCCCGGAATGTGGGCGTACCAGGAGGCGTAGCACTGGGAGTGTTGGGCCCCCACCCGGGCGGCGGCGCCGTTGGGCCCGCGGAAGACGATGGGCACCGGCATCTGGCCGCCGGACATGTACAGGGTCTTGGCCGCCGAGTTCACCAGGTGGTCCATGGCCTGCATGGCGAAGTTGAAGGTCATGAATTCCACGATGGGCTTCAGGCCGCGGAAGGCGGCGCCCACGGCCAGACCGGTGAAGCCGTGCTCGGTGATGGGGGTGTCCACCACCCGCTTGTCGCCGAACTCCGCCAGCAGGCCCTGGGTGACCTTGTAGGCGCCTTCGAACTGGGCCACTTCCTCGCCCATGACGAAGACCTCACCATCGCGGCGCATTTCCTCGGCCATGGCGTCGCGCAGGGCTTCGCGCACGGTCATGGTTTTGGTTTCGCCCAGCGGCGGTTCATCGGCGTCGGGGTCTTCCGCCGGTGCCGCCGGCACGGTGGCGGTGGCTTGTTGGGGGGGCGAGGTCTCCGCCCGGGGGGCTTCCTGGGCCGCGGGTTGCGCCCCCTGGGCCGCCTTTTTGGCCTCGGCCTCGGCGGCGTCCAGCGCGCTTTCGTCCTCGCCCTCGGCCAGGATCAGGCCGATGGGGGTGTTCACGGGGATGTTCTCGGTCCCCTCGGCCACCAGTTGGCGGCCGAGGGTGCCTTCCTCCACCGCCTCCACTTCCATGGTGGCCTTGTCGGTTTCCACTTCGGCCACCACGTCGCCGCTGGCGATGCTGTCGCCGGGATTTTTGGTCCAGCGGGCCAGCTTGCCCTCGGTCATGGTGGGGGACAGTGCCGGCATCAGAACCTGGATCGGCATCCTTCAAGCCTCCGTCTTCTGCGAGAGCTCATGGCGCCGCCTCTGGATGGCGACGGCACAACAATGAGCGTCAAACCACGACCTGCGGTGGCGTTCCCCCGGCATGGGGCGGGCGCCAGCGCAGGGGCTGGGATCAGGCGTCCACCAGCACGTCCGTATAGAGTTCCGAGGGATCGGGCTCGGGGCTGCTCTGGGCGAAGTCGGCGGCGGCGCCCACCACTTCCTTCACCTCGCGATCCACCTTTTTGATGCTGTCCTCGTCCAGCACGCCATCGGCCAGCAGCTTCTTGCGCAGCTGCTCGATGGGATCGTGTTCGGTGCGCATTTTCTGCACTTCTTCCTTCGTGCGGTACTTGGCGGGGTCGGACATGGAGTGCCCGCGATAGCGATAGGTCTTGCACTCCAGGATCAGGGGACCCTTGCCGTCGCGTACGTATTGGGTGGCCTCCCGGGCCGCCTCGCGCACGGCCAGCACGTCCATGCCGTCCACCTGCCGGCCGTCCACGCCGCAGGCCCGGCCGCGGTGGCACAGGTCGATGTTGGCGGAGGCCCGCTCCACCGAGGTGCCCATGCCGTACTTGTTGTTCTCGATCACGTACAGCACCGGCAGATTCCACAGGGCGGCCATGTTGAAGGATTCGTACACCTGCCCCTGGTTGGCGGCGCCATCCCCGAAGTAGGTGATGCTGATGTTGCCGTCGTTGCGGTACTGGTGGGCGAAGGCCAGACCGGAGCCGATGGGCACCGGCGCGCCCACGATGCCATGGCCACCGAAGAAGTGCTTTTCGTGGCTGAACATGTGCATGCTGCCACCCTTGCCCTTGGAATAGCCCCCGCGCCGGCCGGTGAGCTCAGCCATCACGCCCTTGGGGTCCATGCCGCAGGCCAGCATGTGGCCGTGGTCGCGGTAGCTGGTGACGACGGAGTCGCCCTCGTTCAACACCGACTGGATGCCCACCACCACGGCCTCCTGGCCGATGTACAGGTGGCAGAAGCCGCCGATCAGCCCCATGCCGTAGAGCTGCCCCGCCTTTTCCTCGAAACGGCGGATCAGCAGCATCTCCCGGTACAGGGACACCATGTCCTCCCCGGACAGGGCATCCTGCGTGGATGCCTCTTGGGAACTCGTCGCCATGGGAACCCTCCCTCCATGGATGACCCCGGCGAGGCCGGGAATGAACACGGCACGACGCCGCGTGCGGGTCGCGATCGCCCGGCACCTTACAGAGCCCTTATGGGATTGAAAACCCCGCGCGGGCCGGGAAAGACGCTTATGGCAGCGCACCATGGGCCCATGGGGGCGTGAAACGCAGCGGGGGCGATGATTCTCGTTCAAAGAGCGGGTCGCGCCCCATCGGGGTCACGCGGTGACCCGGATGGGGCGCGTGAATCCGTTCTAAAACAAATGGATAGAGCCGAATCTCGCCGTCAATGGGACCCCAAAAATGGATCCCATTGATGACCGCGATAGGCTCTAACCTCTTGATGCCAAACGTCTATGGAGGGCTATCCCTTGCCCCAGGGGGTGGGCGCCTTGCCATGACCAGCGAAGAGGTCGTTGAGGGTGGTAACACTCCCCAGCAGGGCCGTGGCCTCGTAGGGCACCAGCACCCGTTCGCCCTTCTTGGCGATGTCGGGCAGGGTCTCCATGTAGCGCTGGGCGATGAGGTAGTTCACCACCGTGTCGGGATTCAGGGTGACCGACTGGGCCTGACCGGCGGAGAGCATCTGGTCGATGGCCTGTTGCTGTCCCTGGGCGCGCAGGATGGCCGCTTCCTTGTCGCCCTGGGCCTTGGCGATGGCGGCCTCGCGCTGGCCGTTGGCCTCGGTGACCATGGCCCGGCGCTGTCGTTCCGCCGCCATCTGCTTGTGCATGGCGTCTTCCACGTCGTGGGGGATGGTGATGTCCTGGATTTCCACCCGATTCACCTTCACGCCCCACTTGTCCCCCGCCTCGTCCATGACCTTTTGCAGGCTGGTATTAATTTCGTCGCGGGAGGAGAACATCTGGTCCAGTTCCTTTTCCCCCACCACCGAGCGCAGGGTGGTCTTGGCCAGGGTCTCGATGGCCTGGATGAGGTTTTCCACCTGATAGACGGCGTCCTTGGGGGAATGGATCTGGAAGTACAGGGCGCCGTCGATGTTCACCGACACGTTGTCGGAGGTGACCACCGGCTGACTGGGGAAGTTCAACACCGTTTCCCGGATGTCGATTTTCTTTTCTTCCACCACCCGTTCGGTGAGTTCCTTGCCGAGCCCGGTGCTTTCATAGCGGCGAATCTTGATGGGACGGGCCTGTTCCAGCACCGGAATGATGAAGTTGATGCCGGGGGAAAGGGTGCGGCTGTAGCTGCCCAGGCGTTCCACGACCACCGCCTGGGATTGCTGCACGATGAACAGGCCCTTGTAGAGAAAGATCAGGACCAGCAGCACCACGGCCGCGGCAATGATGAGAATCACGGGGATTTCGGGTCCGGTCATGGGGAGTCTCCCGTGTGGGGGGTGGGGCGTGCCGGCCCGCGCAGCAGCAGGGTGATGCCCTCCATGCCGGTAACGGTATAGCACGCGCCGGGTTCGGGCTCGGTCTGGTCGGGGAAGCGGAAGGGGTAGGTATCGCTCTTCAGGCGGGCCACCAGCCGGTCGCCCTGCCACACCAAGCAGGCCTCCCGCCCCACCATCCAGTCCCGTTCCAGGGGACGAGCGGCGAAGCGGGGGCGGAACAACAGAATCAACAGCGGGGTCAGCCCCACGGTGGCCCCGCCGAAAACCCAGAGCTGGGTGGCCAGGGAGGCATCCAGGGCGGCCAGGCCGGCCACGGTCAGGGCGGCCAGGGCCATGGGGATGAGCAGGAATTGTGCGCCCAGCAGGCTCACGTCCGCCAGCACCAGGGCCACGGCGCCCAGCACCCACCAAGCCCACAAGGGCATTAGGTCCGTCAGCATGGTGCAGTCTCCCCCATGGCGGCGTCTCCCTGGTTATAACAGACCGGTGCCGCAGGGTCAGGGAGAAAGGGAGAAACCGCGTGTCAATTCCCCGGAATCACCGGGCCCGGCCCCGAATAGGGGGCAACGCTGCCCTGGGGGCTGCCATAGGGGGCGACACAGGGACAGGGGCACCAGCACTGGCCGGGCGGGTAGGGCGGTTGGGGGTCGGGTTTGGGCTTGGGCTCCGGGGCGGCAGGGTCGCCGCGACAGGTGCGGCGGCAGGCCCGGTACAGCCGGTTGCAGCGGCGTTCGTTGTTGGCCAGACAGTTCTTGAGCCGTGTCTCGCAGTTCATGAGACACACCTTGTAGCTCAAGTCCTCGGCGGTGGCCGTGCCGCTAAACAAGGCCAGCACCCCCAGCAGCAGGGCGGGCAACAGACGCATGATGGCCTCCGGTGTCATCGGAGGAAGAGGGGGGGGGAACGCCCGCGGGCGTTCCCCAACGGCGGGCAGATCAGCGCGAGATCACGTTGTAGCCACGGTTGCGCAGGCACTGGATGATGATGTCCTGCTCTTGGCCAATGCCTTCCATGGCCCCGGCCGCCAGGCCCCCGATGGCGCCCAGGCCGGCCCCCAAGGCGGCACCCTTGCCCAGGTCGGCGCCCATGGACCCGGTCAACGCCCCGGCGGCCCCACCGGCCAGCGCCGCCCCGGCGCCTTTTTGCGCGGCGTTGATGGCGGCGCTGCGCTGAGACGCCATCTGGCGGCACTGGGCCAGGGCGGCGGGGTAGGCCGATTGCGGCGCGCGGGAGGCGCCGAAGTCCACCACCGGCTGATAGTTGGCGGAATAGCCACCGGCACAGGCCGCCAGCAGGCCCACAGCAGCAACGGCGGCCGCGCGGCCGGTCCAGGACAGAAGGCTCATGGTTGGGTCTCCTCGTTCTCAAGGGCTTGAAGACGGCGCTCCGTCTCACGGTACAAAGTAGACAGGGGATCGAGACGAAGCAACAAGCGCTGATAGAGCTCGCGGGCCTTTGCCCCGTTCCCCGCCTGCTCGGCCCCCAGGGCGGCCAGGAACACGGCCTGGGGTTGGTCCACACCGCCGTCCACGGCGGCCAGCAGGTGGGTGCGGGCTTCCTCGGGCAGCGGCGTTTCGCCTTCCCAAGCCTGGGTGGCCAACAGGGCCCGGGCGGCGGCCAGATGGGCCTCCGCATCGTCGGGAGTGTGTTCCAAAACCGCCCGCCAGGCCCTCAGGGCCTCCTCGGGGGCGCCCATGCGGCTGGCCTGCTGCGCCAGTTCCCGCCAGGCGGCCACGTCGTCGGGGGTGTCGGCCACCTGCTGGCGCAAGGTGGCGGCCTTTTCCCGGGCGGCGGCTTCCGCCTTGCGCTGGGCCTCCTTGGCGGCTTCGGCGGCGCTGGCCACCTCGGCCAGATCGGGCATGTCCGGGGAGATGGCCGATTCCGGTACGCCCAGCTCCTGGGCGGCGGAGGAGAGCAGGGCTTCCACCCGGGTGCGCCAGGGGCCCTGGTCGTCGGCATGGCGGTCCAGCATCCAGGCCCACAGGCGGGCGGCGGGACGCACTTCGCCGGCCTGGGCCAACCCCAGGGCGGTGAAGTAGGCGGCCACCGTGTGGTTGGGGTCCATTTCCAGGGCCTGGGCAAAGGCTTCCAGCGCCGCCGGCGGCACGGAGCCATCGCCCCGGGCCCGGCCCAGGGCCTCGCCGTAGCGCACCAGCAGCTCGGGGGTGGGGTCTTCCAGGTCCAGCAGCATTTCGTAGGCCAGGGCGGCGTCGTCCCAACGCTCCAGCGCGGTATAGCTGCGGGCGGCCATGCGCCAGCCTTCCACATCGTCCATGTTGTTGGCCAGCCGGGCCTCCAGCCGGGCCAGCATGGCATCGATGTCGGGGG
>CAZHRQ010000003.1:0-22671 GCA_964535075.1 uncultured Rhodobacterales bacterium
TCACGCGGTCAATGGGACCCCATTTCTGGGTCCCATTGACCGCGATAGGCTCTAGTCCGGTTGGGCCGGTCGCTGGCCGTGGGCGGACGGTAGCCGAGGAGCCGGCGGCGGATCAACCGCCGTTGGTATGATTGACGCCCGAAGAGTCTCGCGGGACACTGCCACCGTTCCGCCCTTTTTCCCTGCTGCAAAGGTGCCCGGCATGACCGCCGCTCCCGATCCCCGTCCCGCCCCGGAAGGCGGCATGGGCGTCCACCGCTGTCAGGCCGTGGGCCGCCAGGTGCTGGATGAGCTGGTGCGCGTGCTCACCGAACAGGCGGACGATCAGGGCAAGGTGAGCTTGACCACCGTGCGGGCGGTGGTGACCCGGCTGGAATCCCGCGATTCCAGCTTGGCCCCCGTGTTCAATCAGGTGTTCGAGGACTGCAACAGCCTGATGGAGGCCCGGCGCCACGCCCACCGCCGGCGGGATTCCTTCAGCCGGGCGGTGATCGCCCGCATGGATCACCTGTTCAGCCGCGCCGGCGCCCGCGCGGAGGAACGCCTGCCCCGGTACGTGATTCCCGGCATGGTGACGGTGCTGACCATGGCCCTGGGCGAGGAACGCCTCGCCATTTTTCGCGCCGCCTGCGAAGAAATTGTGCGCGAACACCGCGAGCGTCACGGCGAGAATTTCCAGTGGCAGCGCTATTTCGATGATCCCCGGGTGGAACGGGTGGTGATCCAGGCCCTGCTGGTGATGGCCGGTCACTTCGCCAATTTCGAGCAGCGCACCACGTGGTTGCGGTCGGTTCTGGAACACGAAGGTCTGCAACGCACCGGTCACGACCGTTTCCAGCCCCTGACCGATCCCCAGATCCTGGCGCTGCTGGCGGCCGTGTTCGGCACCTTCGATCCCGACAGCCCCATGGTGATGGAAGAAGGCGGCCGCTACGGCCAGCAACTGCTCGCCGATCTGCAACACCGCATCGCCCAGGAACGCCGGCGCCGCCTTCAGCACGGGCCCTAGAGCCTATCGCGGTCAATGGGACCCCATTCTTGGGTCCCAGTGACCGCGTGAATCGGCTCTATCTATTTGATTTAGAGCCTATCGCGCGCGGCCATCAACAGCGCCAGAACCCCCACGCCAAACACGATCAGGGTCACCCCCGACACCTGGTTGAGCCGTACCATCCAGCGCAGATTGAAGCGATGCCGGCTGGCATCGGCCACCAGCCCCAGGGTCAACCACCACAGACTCGACCCCGCGAACACGCCCACCACCAGCCATCCCGCCCGGTCCACCGTGCCCACCGCGCCCAGAGCCGCGAAAATGCCCACAAAGGCCAGGATGGTGGCGGGATTGAGCAGGGTAATGAAAAAAGTGGAAAAAAAGTCCTCCACCAGACCGTTCACGTCCCCTGGCGCCATCAGCGTCCGGGGCCGGACCCGCAGGGTGCGAATGCCCAGCACCACCAGGAACACGCCCCCCGCCAGCCGCAAGGGGGTCTGGTGGGTGGCAAAAAAATCACTGACCAGGGTCAGGCCAAAGGCCGCCACGGCGCCGAACAGGGTGTCGGCCACCGCCGCGCCCAGCCCCGCCAGCAGGGCCGCCACATGACCATCGCGCACCGCCCGGCGGATACACAGCACGCCCACCGGGCCCACAGGTGCCGCCACCACGAAGCCGATGATCACGCCTTTCAGCAACAATTCCAGGGACACAACCGCCACCCGCCCCTTCCCAGGCCATACACACCCCCCACGTACGCCGCACCGGGCGCCGGTGTTGGTCAGGGTGGCGCGCTCAGGCGGGTCATTTCTTGTCCTTGCGCCGCTCGGGCCCGTTGTAGTTGGGGTTTTCGTTGGTGCGACGGTCGGGCCCGAAATAGGTGGCGGTCCGGATGAAGGGACGGGGGCGATTGATGATGTGGTGCACCGCCTGATACAGGCGCTTGGCGGAGATGGGCTTCACCAGGAAGGTGTTCGCCCCCGTGTCCCGGGCTTCCCGCACCCGGTGCGCCTCCGAGTGGCCAGTAAGCATGATGATGGGAATAAAGGGGTTGGGACTATCGGCCGAGGTGCGCACCATGCGCGCGAACTCGATGCCGTCAATGGGCGTCATCATCCAGTCGCAGATGACCACATCCGGAGAGATGGTCCCCATCTGCTTGAGCGCATCGGCACCATCGGAGGCTTCCCAGACCTGCAAGGCCCCCAGGGACCGTAACACGGTGCGGATCAGGCGGCGCATGTGGACGTTGTCATCCACCACCAGGAAGGAAACATTTTCCAGGGAGAAGCTTTCCATCGACACTCTGACCGTTCCGATACGCACGTCGGGGAAACGATCCCCGCTCGTCAGGAATCGCGTTTATCGTCTGGCACTGTAGCGGAAACGTACCCACGGTGTCATGGCTCAATCCTCTTCCGCCAACCACCAATGCCACATGCCGCGCAGGGCCGCTGTCACATCCCGCGCCATGGCGGGGCCGTCCCCCAGGGCGGTGTGCTCCAGACGGGCGGGCAGGCGGGCCCGCAGGGCGGCCAGGGCCTCCAGGTCACCGGCGGCCGCCACGGCCCGGGCCACATAGTCCTCGGGATCGTCGGCGATCCAGTCGTTCATGCCGGCGGCGTGCAGGATGCTGTTTCCCAGCCGCCCCACCGGCGGCGCCCCCCGGCAGGTCAGCACCGGGCATCCCAGGCGCAGGGCATCCACGGTGGTGGTGCCGGCGTTCACCGGGAAAGTGTCCAGAGCCACGTCCACCTCCTCGGCGTACACGGGCCAGGGCGGCGAAACGCAGTCCATGTCCACCCGTTGGGGATCCAAGCCCAAGGCGGCGAAGCGGGCGCCAAAGGTCTCCCGCCCCACGGCGTCGGCGAAACAATGTTGGGCCAGGCGCAACCGGGCGCCGGGGACAGCCGCCAGAATCCGCCCCCAGGCGCGCAGGGTGGCATCGCTGAATCGCAACGGGCGGCCCATGTGGCCGAAGGTAACATACCCGCGCTGCATCGCCGGCAGCGGCCCCGGGTCGGGCAGCGGCTCCAGCGCGGTATGGCAGAGAAAAGTGCGGGGCAGCCGCCAGACCCGTTCCGTGAAGAAAGAGTCGGCCCCTGGTGGCACCAACCGCGCGTCGGCCAGGAACCAATCCATGGTCGGCAGGCCGGTGGTGTTGGCATACCCCAGCCACGACACCTGCACCGGCGCCGCTCGGCGGGCGAACACGTCCAGGCGGTGCCCCTTCACGTAGCCGTTCAGGTCCACGAGAATGTCCAGGTTTCGCTCCCGGATGCGGGTTACGGCTTCATCCTCGGAATCGGCAGCGATGCCGTGCCAGGCGCTGGCCAGGCCGCGAATCTCGGCGCTGATGGCGTCTTCGTGCCGCTGGTTGGCGAAAATCTCCACCGACACGGCCGCCGGGTCCAGATGCCGCAGCACCGGCATCAGGAATCCGGCCATCACGTGCAGGCGAAAATCGCCGGACACCAGCCCCACCCGCAACCGGCGATGGGGATCCCGGTCCAGATGGGCAAAGGCCTCCCGCCCCACCGGCGGGGTTTCGGGCGCCCGCGCGGCGGCGCTGGCGGCGAAACGGTCCCGTCGCTCCTCCGGCGTGAGGTCGGGCATGTAGGCCACCACATAAGGCGCCTGATCGGTGCCACCGGCCACGGCCAGGGCGGCATCGGCCTCGGCGAACCGGCCCAGGTCCGCCAGGGCGATGGCCAGGGTGCGGTGGGCATGGGGATCGTCGGGACGCAGCGCCAGGATGGCCCGGGCCTCCGCCTCCGCCTGGGGCAGGTAGCCCAGACTGGACAGCATGCCGGCCAGGGCGCGCCGGGCCCGCACCGAGCCGGGATCCTCCGCCACCGCCCGTTCCAGGGCGGTCAGGGCGCCCTGGGCATCCTTGCGTTCCTGCCGTAGATGCCCCAGGGCGATCCAGCACAGGGAATCGTGAGGGTTGGCGGCCAGACGGGACTCCAGTAGCGCCTGCGCCTCGTCATAGCGCTCCAGATTCTGGAGAATGAAAGCCTGCTGCGCCCAGCCTTCCGGGTCCTCGGGGGCCAGGGCCAGATGCCGTTCAGAGGCCTCCAGCGCCTCGCGATAGCGCACCAGCATCATCAGGGTGCCCGCCAGGGTCTTCCACACGGCGGGATGGTCCATGCCCAGGGCCAAGGCCTGCCGGCAATGCCGTTCCGCCGCCCGGGGCGCGTCCTGGGCCTGTAACACCGCCGCCATGTTGAGATGAACCGCCGGATGGTCCGGCGCCAGGGCCAGCGCGGCCTCCAGTTCCCGCTGGGCGGTGGAGAAGTCCTCCAGGCCGATGGCCAGATGCCCCGCCTGCACCCGTGTCCCCACGTCGTCGGGCGCCAGGCGGGTGGCGGTCAGCGCCTCCACCAACGCGTCGGACAGGGCCCCGACCATTTCCAGGGCGCAGCTCAGTTCCTGGTGATAGGCCGCCGGCGGCGGTGGCGCACACCGGGCCAGGGCCTGCCGCAACAAGGAAACCGCCAGTCGGCCCTGGCCCGTGTCCAGGGCCACCTGCCCGCGACCGAACAGGGGTCGGGGGTCGGCGGGCGCCAGGGTGGCGGCCTTGCGGAACAGGCGGTTGGCCGCCGGGGCATCGCCGGCCTGCCGCGCCTGTTCTCCCTGAGCGAGCAGTCTTTCCAGGTTGGCGTTCTTTTTCTGGCTTCGTCCCGCCATGGGTCCTCCCTGCCCTGAAAATCACCCGCATCCGTGGCCTCGCCGATCCGCTCTAGCCCAGCGACCGTCAGCGGGCAAACTACCCCCGCAACGCGCATGGGGCGACAAGAATTTACATCAAATTTGAGGCAATTACAGACCTGAAGTTGGGAATGATCAATTGGCCCTTCCCTTTCCGCCGCGGGTTCGAACCTTGCCCCCAGCCGTTGCCCGCTTTTCGTCGGCGACCGTGATTATTGTTCTTTACAGAATATTAATCCTTACGTAACATCAAAGAAACCCTAAAGGAGGTGCGTCATGTCCGCGAACCCCAAGGCTCCACAGTGGCCTCGTCCCGTGGCGGGTCGGACGGCAGAAGCCCCCATGTTCCGCTTATGCGCCACCGACGTGGATGGAACTCACGTCTGGCTGAGCGCCCCTATGCCCCGCGAAGTGGCAGAATTCCATCTGCGCGAGGATATGATGAACGATCCCTTCCGGACCATCAGCCTGGAAGCGGTTCCATCCGGGCAATAAAACTTCTGGCGGAAGATGATCGGAAAAGATTAGATTTGACCCGGTTGCCGGAGGGCTTCGTCCGGCGCGCGTAAGAAGTCCTCCGGCCCATACGGCATGGTGCATCATCGCGCCATGCCGTTTTTAGTATGATTTATTTGTCACGTGGGTCCTTTAGCGTTTGAGCCATCCACCATGCGCCCTCCCTCGCCTGAACCGAGCCCCCTCGAATCGCTGCCCGTCACGCTGGCACGGGCCTTTCCCGCGCTGGCGGCCCTGGAGCGCGCGGCCTGGCAGCGGATGGAAACGACCGCCCGGCGGGTGACGGTGCCCGAGGGCACCCGCCTGTTTGGCGTGGGTGATGCCTGTACCCATTACCATCTGTTGCTGGCGGGGCGGGTCCGGGTGGGGCAGGTCGCCGAATCGGGACGGGAGATCGTGTTGTACCGGCTGGTGCCGGGGCAGACCTGCATTCTCACCACGGCGGCCCTGCTGGCGGGCGACTCCCACGCCGCCGAGGCGGTGGCCGAGACACCGTTACGGGCCGTGACCCTGCCGGCGACCACGGTCACGGCGCTGGTGGCCGAATCGGCCGTTTTCCGCGCCTTCATGTTTGCCACCTATGCCCAGCGGCTTTCGGACCTGATGCAGTTGGTGAACGAAGTGGCCTTCACACCGGTGCCCCGGCGGCTGGCGGCCTGCCTGCTGGTGCGGGCGGACGACCAGGGCGAGGTGGCCGGCACCCATCGCGATCTGGCGGCGGACCTGGGCACGGCACGGGAAGTGGTCACCCGCCAGTTGCGTGTCTTCGCCCGCCAGGGACTGGTGGCGCGGCAGCGGGGACGGATCATGCTGCGAGACCGGGCCGCCCTGGCGCGGATCGCAACCATCCACTCTGAATCCAATGGGTAGCGCCGATCCGCTCGAAGCCCGCCGGCCACGGTGACATAGTTACCGACAGCCCCGCCCGGCCGCGTCACGCTGTGGCCTTCGGCAACATGCGCTAATCAAGGAGGAACGGCCATGAAAACCAATGTGGGCATGATCGACCGGGCGGTGCGAATCGTCCTGGGGGTGGTGCTGATCGCCCTGGTGTTCGTGGGGCCGCAAACGCCGTGGGGTTGGATCGGCGTGCTGCCGCTGGCCACCGGCCTGGTGGGCTTCTGCGGCGCCTATACCCTGTTCGGCCTCAACACCTGCAAGACGGGGAAGTAATACGCCCGTTCCCGACAGAACACGGCACGGCCCCCACTACGAGGGCATGGCGCCACGGGGGTATGCCGAATAGGGGTCACTCCTGGGACGGCCCGTTTTGCCCAGTGTCGGGCTCGTGGAAATCGGGCGGATGGGCGAAGGGCTGGGGCGGCCCGGCGGGAGTCTCCACCACCGTCACCGGCGGCGCGGCGGAGTCCGCGGCCACCGCTCCGGGCCGCCGACCGGTTACCGCTTCCACCCGGCTCTCCCGCAGGTTATCAAGCTCTTGGTCGCGCGCGCCTTGGGCCTGATTGCGGGCCCGGTTGCGTTCCTCCAGGGCCCGCTCCCGGCCGCTCAGGGCCTCGCTCTTGGCACGGGCGCGGGCTTCCGCCGCGGCCTCCCGGCTTTCGGTGACGGCCTGTTCCTGCCGGTCGTGCTCGATCAGGGATTCCTGACGGGCGCGGTTGCGCTCCAGGGGGGCGTTCTCCGCCCCCGGGGAACGGGGCGCCGGATCGCCGGCGCCCGCCGTGGCCGAGACCAGCACGCCGCCTGCCGCCAACACTAATGAGAATCGCATGATGGCTTCTCCTGTCCGCCGAAGGGGTCAGTGTACCCCGCCCCATGTCCCCTGTCGCCTCCGGAGGAGTCGCCCATGGACCTGAGCGCCCCCCGGCTCAAGACCGCCCTGCGGGTGCAGGCGGCGGTGCGCCTGGGCGACCAGTGGCTGGTACCCGTGCTGGTGGAACGGCGGGGCGACGCGGAGGCCGGCGCCCTGCTGGTGAAGATGCTCCCCGGTGATGGCACCGCCTGGGTGCTCAGTGAAACCCGCGATGGCTGGGGCCGCCTGTGCTGGACCCCGGCCACGGACCCCGTGCCCGAAGCGGAGGCGGATCGCCTGCTGCAACGCCTGCTCAAGGTGGATCCCGATGCCTGGATCGTGACCGTGGAAGACCGGGCCGGCCGCAATCCCTTTGCCGCGCTGGCGTAATCTTTCCCAAGCTTGACCCTGCGCCCCGGACGGACCACTTTTTGCGGAGGGGGGGTGTGGTGCCCCCGGTCCTCATCATCAACAGGCATCTGCTTCCATGGCCCTTCTGGATATTCTCATCGCGCCCGACCCTCGCCTGAAAAACGCCACCCGCCCGGTAGACGCGGTGGACGACGCCCTGCGCACCCTCATGGACGACATGCTGGAGACCATGTACGCGGCCCCAGGCATCGGCCTCGCCGCGCCCCAGGTGGGGGTGGACAGGCGGGTGATCGTGGTGGACGTGAGCCGCGACGAGGAAGTCCGCGCGCCGCTGGCCCTGGTGAATCCGGAGATCGTCGCGGCGTCCGAGGAACTGGCCACCTATGAGGAAGGCTGTCTGTCGGTGCCCGAACACTACGCCGACGTCACCCGCCCCGCCCGGGTGACGGTGCGCTATCTGGACCGCCACGGAAACGCCCAAGAGATGGCGGCCGAGGGCCTGTTGGCCACCGTGCTGCAACACGAAATCGACCACCTGGACGGCAAATTGTTCGTGGATCACTTGTCGGCGGTAAAACGCAACATCATCCTGCGCAAGCTCTCCAAGTCCCGCAAGCACAAGGCCGCCTGAGCCATGGCCCTGCGTCTGGCCTTCATGGGCAGCCCCGCCTTTTCCGTGCCTGTGTTCGAGGCCCTGCGCACCGCCGGGCACACGGTGGTGGCGGTTTACGCCCAGCCGCCGCGGCCGGCCGGCCGGGGCCACCGGGAAACCCCCTGCCCCGTGCACGCGGCGGCGGCCGCGGCGGGAGTGCCGGTGCACACCCCCCGCAGTCTCAAGGACCCCGCCGAACAAGAACGCTTCCGGGCCCTCAATCTGGATGCGGCGGTGGTGGTGGCCTATGGCCTGCTGCTGCCCCGCCCCATCCTGGAGGCCCCACGCTTCGGCTGCCTGAACGTCCATGCTTCGCTGCTGCCGCGCTGGCGGGGGGCGGCGCCCATCCAGTACGCCATCCTGCACGGGGATTCGGCCACGGGCATCACCATCATGCGCATGGACGCGGGCCTGGATACGGGGCCCATGCTGCTGTGGGCGCCCCTTCCCCTGGATCACACCAGCACCGCCGCCGGGGTGCACGACGCCCTCTCCGCCCTGGGTGCGCGCCTGATGCCCGAGGCGTTGGCCCGCTTGGAGGCCGGCACCTTGACCGAGAGTCCCCAGCCGGCTGAGGGGGCCACCTATGCCCCCAAACTGGACCGGGACGCCGGCCGGCTGGACTGGACCCAGCCGGCCCCGGCCCTGGACCGGCGGGTGCGGGCCATGACGCCCTGGCCGGGCACGTTTTTCACCCACGGCGACAGCCGGCTGAAAGTGCTGGCGGCGGAACCGGGCCCCGCCACCGACCAGCCGCCCGGCACGGTCCTGGGGCCGCCCCTGGCCGTGGCCTGTGGCGACGGCACCAGCCTGCGTCTGACCCGGTTGCAACGCCCCGGCCGCGCCGCCCAGGACGCCGAAGCCTTCCTGCGCGGCCACGCCCTGCCCGCCCGCCTGGACACGGGCGACGCCCCATGACCCCCCTGCCCACCACGGAGCGCGCGACGGCCCTGGAGGTGCTGCGCACGGTGCGCACCATCGCCGTGGTGGGCGCCTCCGCCCGGGCCGACCGCCCCAGCCATCAGGTGATGGCCACCCTGATCGCCCACGGCTACACGGTGTGGGGGGTCAACCCCGGGTTGGCAGGCCAGACCCTGCTGGCGCGGCCGGTGGTGCCCACCCTGGCCGACCTGCCCGCCCCCTTGGACATGGTAGACGTGTTTCGACGGTCGGAACAAATTCCTGAAGTCGTGGATTCCGCCCTCAACCACAACGTGAAGGTTATATGGTTACAGCTTAGTCTCTACCATGAGGCGGCCGTGGCCCGGGCTCGGGCCGCCGGGATCACGGTGGTGGTAAATCGTTGTCCGGCAAGGGATCTTCTCCCTCCGGACCCGTGAGTCTCCCGCCGGTCGAGGGCATTTTTTAGATTTGGGGTTACAGTCTAATAACAATGGGGCATCGCCATCGCCTTTCCGCCGGTGTTAGCATGAGGAAATGCTAACATCCGGTTGAACTCAAGGGAGGAACCATGGCGCTGATCAAGTGGCGGTCTCAGCTCGAAATCGGCGTGCCGGAAATCGATGCTGACCACAAGCAGTTGGTGCACTACGTGAACGAGCTTTCCGATGCCGTTCTGGCCGGGGAAAGCCGTAAAGTGGTGGGGCGAATCCTGATGAACCTCATCCAGTACACCAACGAGCATTTCGAGCGTGAGGAAAAGGTGATGGCCGCCGTGGAGTACCCCAAGATGCAGGGGCATATCAAGGAACACGAACGGCTGAAACAACAAGTACAGGTAGAAGCGGCACGCTTCGTGAGCAATAAATCGGAAACCGTGGGCCAGGAAGTACTGGATTTCTTGGCCGAATGGCTGTGTCACCACATTGTGGGCATGGACCGTCCCCTGGCCGAATACTGCAAGGCCAAAAGCGTGTGGCTGTGAGGCGCTCTCCGGGCCTCATACGGTAACGGGCACGGCCCCCGCCGGTGGCGTCGGGGCGTAACCGAATCGACAAAAATCCTCGGCGTAGAAGTCTCGCACCCGGGCGATTGTATCGGCATCGTAGTAGCCCGCCACGGGGCGCCCGCCGCGGGTCCGGTTGTGGTGGGGCAGCGGCCCGGGCGGCAGGCCGGTCATGGCACAGACATGGGCGAAATCCGCCGCCAGATGCTCGAAACGCCCCACAAAGCTCAGCAGGGAACGGCCGTCGTCGTCATGGACGAAGCGCCATTGGGGCAGCACATGGCGGAAACCGTCGATGCGGCGGTGGTAATCGTCCTGGGAGGGCGCGGGAAACCGCTCCAGCACGAAGCTGCGGAAGGTCACGCGGCCTTCCAACCGGCGATAATGGTATTCGGAAACCAGCCGCGTGAAGGGGTTGCGCACGAAGGCAAAGCGAAAACAGCGCTGAAACCGCCGTCGCGAACAATAGCCGTGGTGCAGGTATTCCCGCGCCGTGAGGTGCGCCAACCGAGGGGGCCCGTAGCGGGGATCGCCGTTGCCACGCAGCAGATAGGGCCGCCGCTCCGCCCAGGTGCGCCCCAGACATCCCAGGATATAGGATTCGATGCTCTGACCGCCGGTCTTGGGAATATGTACGAACAGCAGGTCATACTCCGGCACCAGCATGACGGTCCTTCCCTGCCATTAGAGCGGATCGCGGTCAATGGGATCCAGAAATGGGTCCCATTGACCGCGATAGGCTCTAGGATGGGCCCTGATCCTACCCCAGCAGCATATCCCGTTGCCAAGCCGCCAGGAACAGCGTGACCCCCATGAGCATGATCAGGGTGGCACCGCCCAGGGTGACCGCGTGCCCCATCCAGGCCCCCACCCGCGCCCCCACCGGGGCGGCGGCCAGGGTGCGGCGGGCCAGGATGGTGGCCATGCCGGCCACGGCGATGGTCAGCATCACCCCCAGCCCCATCACCAGAGCGGCCAGGATCCCCAGGAAAAACACCCCGTTGGCCAGGGTGAACAGCATGACGATCAGAGAGCCGCTGCACGGCCGAATGCCGGCGGCAATGCCCACGGACCAGCCCTCCCCTAGCCAGTGGTTAAGGCGGGCATAGAGAGGGCGGTTAACCTCCTCCACATCGTGGGCGGCAGCCGGCAGGTGCGCGGCATCCTCGGGCACCGGCGGGCGTAACCACTCGTACACACCATGCACCAACATTCCCAGACCGATGACCACGATCAAGGCATAGCTGGCCAGCTCCAGGGTGAGGGAGTTTTCCATCACCGCGCTTTGTCGGCCGCCAAAAATCAACGCCAGCACGCTCACCACCACAATGCCGGCCAGGGCCTGGGTGAAGGCGATCAGGGCCGCCATGGACATCCCGTCCCGCAGCCGGGCCTCCCGCGCCGCGAACCACGTGGCCACCACCGCCTTGCCGTGGCCGGGCCCCACCGCATGCAACAACCCGTACACGAAGGACAACCCGAACAGCAGGACCAGCGGCAGCAGGGCCCCGCGCTCGCGGTAATCGCGGATGTAGCCGGCCAGATCGCGGCGCACCGTGCGCTGGACCTGTGCCACCCGGGCCAGCCAGCCCTTCATCACCGCCGGCAGGAGGTCGCCGACGCTCCAGGGCGCGCCGCTGGCGGCCGCCCCCTCACCTGCCGCCGCCGCCGGGGGGGCCGAGGGCTTGCCGCCGCTGAAGGGATCGGCGGCCGCCGGGGCGGTCACCAGCATCATTCCCACCAGCAGCAGGGCCAGGGTCAGGACGCGGGGCATGAAAGCTCCACCCGTTTGGGGATGATCTGCCCGAAGTAATAGGCGGCTTCCTCGTCCTCCACCACGGTGGTCTGGCAAGGCGTGCCGGCGCTGCTCACCTGCACTGGTTGCTCCAGCGCCGGCTCCATGGACAGATAATAGTCAGGATCATAGATGCTCACCGCCAGCGGCTGGGCGGACGCATCGCCGGCGGCCGCCGGCAGGGGCACGGTGAACCGTACGGTCATGTGGCCGTCCTCGGTTTCGTCCACCACGAAGTCGGTGACCGCGCTGACCGGCGCGTCCAGGGAATGCGCCGGCCCCACCCGGGTGAAATAGCCGTATTCGGACAGGTTGGTGGCCCACGTTTCTGCGGCGGCGGCCTTTTCCCCGGCATCCAGCACGCCGTCGTGATTGGTATCCACGTCGTCGCGCATGGTAGTGCCGTACATTTCATCCAGGATCCATTGCACGTGCACGGCGGCCACCCGGCCGCCCTCCACGGTGAAGGTAACCCGGGTGTCCACAAAGGCATGGGGGTGGGCCACCGCCGGCGCGCTCCAGGCCAGCACGGGCAACAAGGCCGCCAGGGCCGTGCGCCGCAAGGACGGGGTCAGCAAATGCATCATGGGTCCCTCGCCTGGGTGGTCGGGAGGCCGCGCCCGCCGGGGACGCTTTCCGTTTGGAACAAGACTAACAATAACCCGTTGCCCTTTTCCTAACCTGCCTGACGCGCTGAGCCAAGAGAAGAAAGGTGGGCCATGGGGGCGATAGGCTCTAGAGCCTATCGCGGTCAATGGGAACCCATTCTCGGGTCCCATTGACCGCGTGAATCGGCTCTATCTATTTGATTTAGAGCGGATTCACGCCCCCAATCTGGTTCACAACGTGAACCCGATTGGGTGCGATCCGCTCTAGAGGAGCCGTTGCCGTTGCCACCAGAGGCGGGCGGGCCCCACGGTCCAGGCCGGACCATGGCCGGGCAGCAGCACCGCGTCTTCGGGGAGGGTGGCCAGCAGCCGTTCCACGGAGGCCGCCAGCGCGGCCCCATTGCCGCCGGGCAGGTCCGTGCGCCCCAGGCCGTGATTGAACACCGTGTCGCCGGTCACCACCAGGTTGCCGGTCCGCAAGCATACCCCGCCCGGGGTGTGCCCGGGCGTTTCGAGCACCGTCAAGGTCAGGGCCCCGAAACGCAAGGGTGTCTGAGAATCGAACAGGGCGGTTTCCGCCGGCAGAGCACAGCCTTGGCCGGTAAGGGCCGCCGCCAGTTGCGGGGCGGTATCCAGGGTCTCCCGTTCCCGTGTGTGCAGATGCACGGGCAGGCCATGGGTGGCCGCGAGGTCGGCGGCGCCACTCAGATGATCGGGATGGGCGTGGGTGAGCACCAGGCCCCGCAGCGAGGCCTTCCGCGCCTGGAGAGCGGCGACGAAGGCCGGCGCCGGCGCGCCCGGGTCCACGATCACCGCATCCCCATCGGCATGAGTGATCACGTACCCGTTCTGATACCAGGGAGGCGGCGACACCACGGCGGTGATGGACACCGCGCCATCCTGCCAGGGCCCCTCTTCCGGGCCGCTGTCGGGGTCGGTCATGGATAGGGTCTCCCCCGGAAGCACACCCCAAAGACCGCCGGCGGTGTCCTCACCACCGACGGCCGAACGGGTCGCGCCCAATCCGGTTCATAAGGGAACCCCGATTGGGGAACCCCGATTGGGCGCGATCCGCTCTGGATCCCCGAAGGGGCACGGGGCCCCCCGTCAGTGGACGGTGCCCAGGCGTTCCGGCAGTTCGCTCACCGCACGGTCGATCATGGCATTCTGCTTCTGAGCGCTGAGGCTGTCCCGCAGGGCCCTGGTGGCGGCCGCCGTGGCAATTTCAATCGCTTCCGCCCGGATGGCATCGGTGGCCGCCTGGCGGGCGTGGTTGATGCGATCCTCGGCCTGACGTTCCCGCCGGGCCAGGGAATTCTCCAGATCGGTTTTGGCCTTTTCCCGCAGGCGGTTGATTTCCACGTCCGCGGTTTTGGCGATCTCACCCACTTCCTGCATGGCCTCGTCCCGCTTGCGGTTGAATTCCGCCAGCATTTTCTGGGCTTCTTCCCGCAGTTGGTGGGATTCCTCAATCTGGTCCCGGATCTTCTGGGCCCGCAGGTCAAGGCCAGCCGTGATGCCGCGGAAGACGGTGCGAGCGGCCAGGACCACCACCAGAACAATCCCGACCGCTACCCAGAATTCGGGGGAGGAGAACAGGCTGCCCCCGTGGGAAGCGGCCTGATCCGCCGCGGCGTGCGCGGTTTCGGCGTGCGCGTGCGAGATCATTCGGCCTTCTCCTGCATCAGAGAGTCCACGTGCTTGGCCAGCACCGCCTCCTCCACCTGCACGCCACCCACTTGTTGGGTGATGGTGGCGGCCACCTCGGTGGCGATGGTGCGCATCTCGCCCATGGCCTGATCCTTGGCGGCGGCGATATCCGCCTCGGCCGCGGAGATCTGAGCCTTGAGCTTTTCCGCCAGGGCGGCGTGGCGCTGTTCGGCGTCACGGGTCAGTTCGTCGGACACCCGAACGATGCTTCCGTGGGCGTCACGGCGCGCCTTTTCCAGGGCCGCTTCATAGTCGGCCTTGGCGGCTTCCGCCTTGTTACGCAGCTCCTCGGCCTCGGCCAGGTTGTCGTTAATCTTCTTGTCCCGCTCGTCCAGGACTTCGGCCACCCGCGGCAGAGCCACCTTGCTCATAAGGTAATAAAGCAGGCCGAAGGTGACAATCAGCCAGAAAATCTGCGACGGAAAGGACGAAATCTGTGTGAGCTGCGGCAATCCATCAGTCATAGACGCCCTCCTTCAGGCGATGCCCCACGGGGTGCGGCGACAACGCTCCCGGCCACGCCCCGCGCCGGCGGGTCCCGGCGGGACAGCCAGCGGAGACTTCAGAACGGGAGTCCCCTGGGGGCGGAGGCGGAGACGTGGCCGGAGCGGCCGGAGGGACCCGTCGGGCGCCGGGGAGGCGCCGACGGGTCCGACAGCCGTCCGGATCAGGCGAACAGAACGATCAGCGCCACCACCAGCGCGAACAGCGCGATAGCTTCGGTCACCGCGAAGCCGATCCAGCCGTACAGCTCCACGGAGCTCTTAGCGGCCGGGTTGCGGCCCACGGTGGAAATCAGGTTGGCCCAGATGTTCCCCACACCGATCCCCGAACCGATCATGCCGATCGCGGCCAGACCCGCGCCGATCATCTTAGCAGCGTCTTGCTCCATGTTCTCTCTCCCGGTTGCGATAACAACGTTCACAAACTGGGTTCCCGCGGGCGGGTCCCTCTCCTGACCGCGCCGATCGCCGCACTCCTTTGGCGGGGACCGGTGCCGGCCTCTGGGAACCGGTGCCCCTGTTGGGATCGGGGCCCCCGGTCGCCGTTCGGCGGCGCGCCAACGGGTGGCGCGCCAGCATCCTTTCAGGGAGTCGGCGGATGGGCCGACCCCGGTCCGTTCTTAGTGCATGTGGATGGCGTCATGCAGGTAGATGCAGGACAACACCGCGAACACATAGGCCTGCAACAGGGCGATGCCGAATTCCAGCACGCTGATCCCCATGAGGAACACCAGGGGCAGAATACCGAACATCCCCAGCGCCACCACAAACCCGGCCAGCACCTTCAGCATGATGTGCCCCACCGTCATGTTGGCGGCCAGACGCACGGACAGGCTGAAGGGACGGGACAGGTAGGAGATAAGCTCGATGGGAATGAGCAGCGGCGCCGTGGCGATGGGCGCCCCCTTGGGGAAGAACAGGCGGAAAAAATGGGTCCCATGACGCATGAACCCGATGATGGTCACCCCCACGAACACCACCATTGCCAGCGTGGCTGTGACCACGATGTGGCTGGTATAGGTGAAGCTGTAGGGGATCATCCCCAGCACGTTGCCCAGCAGCACGAAGGTAAACAGGGAAAAGATGAAGGGAAAATAAGGCCGCCCTTCGTCTCCCACATTATCCTTCAACATCTTGGCGACAAATTCGTAAAGGACCTCGGCCATACTCTGCCAGCGCCCCGGCACCATGGCACGCCCCCGCATGCCCATCACCATCAGCGCCGTGATCAACAGCACGGCAATGACCATGAACAGGGCGGAGTTGGTGAAGGTCATGACCCCGATGCCATACCCGTCGCCGAAGACAGGCTTCACCAGGAACTGCTCAACCGGACTGTGTTCAGCGGCCACTGTCACCTTCTCCTTCAGTCTTCCCGTCGGGGGCCGCCGTCTGGTCCCGGCGTTGTCCCTGTAGGCTTTGGCCCACCCCGACCGTTTCATCCAGCCCGTGCACCGCACGGTAGGCATTCAGAACGCCGGCCGCCAGCCCGAGAAACAGGCCCAGGACCAGCAGAAGCGGCATGGTCCCCAGGAGCCAATCCAGGCCATACCCCAGGCCACCGCCAACCGCGATCCCCACCACCAGCTCCAGGCCGATACGCATGCCCAGACCGATGCCGTTGGTGGCCAGGCTGCCCCGGGCGGACTTGGGTCCGCGGTCCCCCTGCGCCTTGCGCCGCGCCCGTTCCAGGCGCTCGGCGAAGCTTTCACCGGGGCTCCCATTGTCGCGGTGTTCGTTCATGCCTTGCCATCCCGTGTCTTCGGGGATCCCCGGACCCGGATCCGCAAGCCAATCCGGGGCCCGAGCGGACCCCTGATTCTCGAACACCCCGGCAACGCTGCTCCCGAGGCATCGGGACCATACGGGGTGCCCCTACCCCTGTCAAGGCGAAAGCACGGTCCCCGGCGGCCGCGGGTTGCGGCAAAGAAAGTGGAAAATCAGGGCTCTAGCAACTCGCCCTGGATGGGCTCCCGCAACTGCTCCGCCCGCGTGAGGTTCACGGAGAGCAGGGTGGAGATCCCGGGCTCGGCCATGGTGACCCCATAGAGGCGGTCCACCCGGGCCATGGTCATGCGGTGATGAGTGATCAGCAAAAAGCGTGTACTCATGCTGGCCGCCATTTCTTCGAGGAGAGAACAAAAGCGATCCACGTTGGCATCGTCAAGAGGCGCATCCACCTCGTCTAACACGCAGACCGGGGCTGGATTGGTCTGGAACACGGCGAACAACAGCGCCAGGGCGGTGAGGGTCTGTTCCCCCCCGGACAGCAGGGACAGGAGTTGCAGCTTTTTGCCCGGGGGGCGGGCCATGATTTCCAGCCCCGCCGCCAAGGGATCCTCGGATTCCACCAAGGTGAGATGGGCGCGACCGCCGCCGAACAGCCGCTGAAACAGCACGGCAAACCGGCTGTTCACCTGTTCGAAGGAGGCCAGCAGGCGCTCGCGGCCTTCGCGGTTGAGGGCATGGATGCCCTGACGCAGGCGGCCGATGGCGGCGGTGAGATCATCCCGTTCCCGGCCCAGGGTGCCCACCTGGTCCTCCAGGTCCACAAGTTCCTCCTCCGCCCGCAGGTTCACCGCCCCCAAAGCCTCGCGCTGCGCCGTGAGCCGGGCCAGATCCTGCTCGATGGTGCGCCCGTCGGGCAGGGCGGCATGGGGGTCCACCCCCGCCTGATCCGGCAGCGCTTCCGGTCGGCAGTGGCGGGTTTCGGCGATGCGCTGGGCCAAGGTTCGGCAGGCCCGGTCCGCCGCCGCCAGCGCTTCCTCGGCCCGACCGTACCGTTCCCGGGCCTGAGCGGCGGCCGCTTCCGCCGCCCGCCCGTGGGCGGCCGCTTCGGTGGCCAGGGCCGATTCCGTCTCGGCCAAGGCGGCCAGACGGGCCCCGGCCTGATCGGCCTGACGGCTCAGGGCCGCCTGATGGGCCCGGGCCTCGCGCCCCGCTTTTTCCGCCGCCTGCACCGCGGCCGTGGCCCCCTGTTCCCGATGCCGGGACTCGTCCCGGGCCTGTTGCGCCTCGGCAACGGCGGCCTCCGCCAGGGTCACGGCGACGGTGGCGGCCGCCAGCCGCTGCTCCAGCGCCGCCAGCCGGTTGCGCTGCTTCAGACGGGCGGCGGCAGGGTCGGGCCGGTCGCCCGCCTGCTCATAGCCGTCCCAGGCCCACAGGCCCCCCCGGGCATCCACCAGCACCTGACCGGGCTGCAAGCGGGCGGCCAGGGCGGCCCCGGTCTCGGCATCGGCCACCAGGCCGGCCAGGGCCAGCCGACGGGCCAGCACCGCCGGCACCGGGAAGGTTTCGGCCAACGGCTCGGCCCCGGGCGGCAACGGGGGCACGGTTCCCAAGGGGGGCCGGGGCCGCCAGCGACAGGCGGCGCCTTCATCCGCCACCGCCGCCGTGGCCCCCGGCCCCAACAGGGCGCCCACCGCCGCCTCCAACCCCGGGGGCACCGTCATGTGGTCCAGCAGGGTGGGCCCGGCGGCCGAGTCCTCGGGCTGGAGCGCCGCCCGCACCCCCTCCGCCTCCGCCGTCAGCCCGGAGACGACCGCCGCCGCGTCCTGACGCCGCTGCCGGGCCTCTTCCAGGGCCTCGGTGGCGTGACGCCGGGCCTCGCCGGCGCTGTCCGCCGCGTGGCGGGCCTCGACCAGGGCTTGTTCCGCCGTGGTCACGGCCGCGGCGGCGGCATCGAGCACCTTGGGCGCCACCGTTTCCGCTTCCACCGCCCGCCGCTGCGCCGCCATTTTTGCTTGCCGGGCCGCCAGCGCCACCGCCCGCCGCGCCAGCTCCTGACCGTGGCGGGTTTGGGCCTGCTGGCGGGCCTCGTCGGCGGCCAGGGCGGCGGCCAGATCGGTAACGTGCTGACTGGCGGCACCCAAGGCCGCCTCGGCGGCGTCCCGACGGGCGGTGGCCTGCGGCGCTGCGCCCGCCGCCGCCGTTTCGGCCGCTTCCAGGGCCGACGCCTCCTGGACCAGACGGGTCAGAGCCGCCTCGGCCTCCCGGGTGCGCGCCTCTTCCCGTTTCAGATCCTCCCCCGCTTCCTGCTGCCGACGGCGCAAGGTTTCCACCAGTTGGCGCACCTGGGCTTCCTCGGCCTGCAAGCGGTCCCGGTCGCGATAGAGCCGTTGCTGGACGCTGGCGGCGGCGGCCTGGGCCTCGCGCAGGGGCGGCAGGGCGGCCGTGGCCTCCGTTTCCGCCGTGGCCGCCGCCGTGGCCGCCGCCGTGGCCTGGGTCAGGGCCGTTTCCGCCGCCTGATGGGCCTCGCGGGCCGCCGTCACGTCGGCCAGGGCCTCGTGCCACTGCCGCCACGCCAGCAACGCCTCCGTGGCCTGGATCTGAGCGGAAAGATCGCGGTAGCGCCGGGCCTGCCCCGCCTGACGCTGCATCTGCCGCACCCGGCCCTCCAGGGTGTGGAGCACGTCCTCCACGCGGCCGAGGTTGTTTTCCGCCCCGCGCAGACGGGTCTCGGCCTCCTGCCGGCGGCTGTGCAGGCCGGCGATGCCCGCCGCTTCCTCCAGCAACGCCCGCCGTTCCGCCGGCCGGGCGTTGATGAGGGCGCCGATACGCCCCTGCCCCACCAGCGCCGGTGAGCGGGCCCCGGTGGCGCTGTCGGCGAACAGCAACTGCACGTCACGGGCCCGCACCTCACGGCCGTTGATGCGATAGCCGGACCCCACCCCCCGCTGGATACGGCGGGCAATCTCCAGGGTCTCGGCGGTGTCGAAGGGCGGCGGCGCGGTGCGGTCGGGATTGGCCAGGGTAAGCACCACTTCCGCCACGCTGCGGGCGGGACGGCCCTGGGTTCCGGCGAAGATCACGTCGTCCATGCCGGCCCCGCGCATCTGGCGGGCGGAGGATTCGCCCATCACCCAACGCACCGCCTCCACCAGATTGGACTTGCCGCAGCCGTTGGGCCCCACCACGCCGGTGAGGCCGGCATCAATCACCAGATCCGTGCCTTCCACGAAGGATTTGAACCCCGTCAGCCGGAGTTTTTCGAAACGCAGCACCGTTGTTCAATCCAGAAAGGTTGCAGAATTTTCAGACTCGTCCCCATCTAGAGCCTATCGCAGTCAATGGGACCCATTTTCGGGTCCCATTGACTGCGTGAATCGGCTCTATCTATCTGAATTAGAGCGGATTCACGCACCCAATCCGGTTCACAGAGTGAACCCGATTGGGTGCGATCCGCTCTAGAGCCTATCGCGGTCAATGGGACCCAAAATGGGTTCCCATTGACCGCGTGAATCCGCTCTAAAGAACGAAGGGGGCGCCGCCATGGCACCCCCCTCTTCGGACCGTGTGGGAACGCGGGGCGTTTACCCGTCGCCGGCCGCCTTTTCCGCCGCCTCGATCAGCGCCTCCGCCGAATGGGCGCCCCGGAACACCTGCCCGTCGATCACCACCGTGGGCGTGGCCTCGATGCCCTCTTCCTTGCTGGCCCGCAGGCGCTCCTGCAACAGGGCATCGGTGAGCGGCTTGCTGTTGAGGCATTTGTCCAGGGTGGCCTCGGACACGCCGGTGAGACGCAACATGCGCTTCATGGCCTGCACCGGATCCTTGGCCCGCACCCAGCGGCTTTGGTTCTCGAACAGCAGATTGAGGGCCTTGAAGTACTGATCCTCGGGCACACACCGCAGCATCAGGCTGCCGCGCAGGGCCACCCCGTCCAGGGGAAAGTCACGGAAGATGAAGCGGGCCTTGCCGGTCTCCACCAATTCCTTTTTCAGTTCGGGCACCACGTCCCTGTTGAAGCGCGCGCAGTGGCCGCAGGTCAGGGAGGCATATTCCACGATGGTCACGGGGGCGTCGGCCTCCCCCATGCCCCGTTCGGCCATCGCCGTTTCCAGCCAATCGTCGGCTGCCCGGGCCCCGGAGGCTCCCAGCACCAGCCCCACCAGGGCCAGTACGCCCGCCATGGTCCGCCATGCATGCATCACCACCACTCCTGCCGCTGTAAACCTGAGGACCGCTACCCTGTCACGGAAGCGGCCCGGGGCGCAACTATGATCCCCGCGTCCGCGCCGCCAGCACCCGTCCCAGCCGGGCCAGGGACTCCCGCAGATCGCCATCCTCGATGGGGGCCAGGCGGGTGGCCAGGGCCGCCTCCTGCTCGGGGTCGAGGGGCGGGGGCGGCGGCGGCGCCACGGCGGGACGGCGCGGCACCGGCCCCTGCACCACCCGCAGCCGGGTCACCGCCGCATAGCCGAAAAAGCCGTTGATACGCTCGATGAGCTGGGGCGCCAGATGCTGCAACTCGGGCGCCAGGGCGCCACTGCCCACGCGCACCGTCAGGTCGCCGCGCACCAGCCGCTCGGGCACGGTGAACCCCGCCAGCCAGTCGCCCACCACCTGATCCCAACGGGCCAGCAGGGCGGGCTCGTCGAATCCGCGCCGGGCAAAGCTGCGCCCGGCAATACGGGGCGTGAGGCTGCCCACCGCCGTCATGGTGCGGCGGCGGGGCGGCGCGGGGCGCCGATCCCCCGGGGCGGAAGCGTCGGGTTTCTGCTCGGCCATGGGTTTCCCTTTCCAGCACGGGCGGTGCGTCCTACCTTGTCGGCTATGGATTCCACCGCCTCTCTTCTTCTGGACTGGTATGATCGCGAAGGCCGCTGCCTGCCGTGGCGGGCCCGGCCGGGCGATTCCGTGGATCCCTACCGGGTGTGGCTGAGCGAGATCATGCTGCAACAGACCACGGTGCAGACGGTCATTCCCTACTATAACGCCTTTCTCGAACGCTGGCCCACGGTTGCGGACCTCGCCACCGCCGAGCTTGAGGCGGTGCTGCACGCCTGGCAGGGATTGGGGTACTACGCCCGGGCTCGCCATCTCAAGGCCTGCGCCGACGCCGTGATGGCCCGCCACGGCGGCCGCTTCCCCGAGACGGAGGCCGCGTTGCGCACCTTGCCGGGGGTGGGCCCCTATACGGCCGCCGCCGTGGCCGCCATCGCCTTTGGCCGGCGGGCCGTGGTGGTGGATGGCAACGTGGAAAGGGTCATGGCGCGGGTGTTCAACGTGGAAACCCCCTTGCCCGACAGCCGGCCCGCCCTCACCGCCCACGCCGACCACCTCACGCCCACGGACCGACCAGGAGACTATGCCCAGGCGGTGATGGATCTGGGGGCCCTGATCTGCACCCCGCGCAATCCCGCCTGTGCCCTGTGCCCGTGGCGTGATGGCTGTGCCGGCCGCCGGGCGGGGGATCCGGCACGGCTGCCGGCCAAACGTCCCAAGCCACCGCGCCCCACCCGTCATGGCGGCGTGTTCTGGACCCAACGCGGCGATGGCCGGGTGCTGGTGCGCCAGCGCCCCACCAAGGGGCTGCTGGGCGGCATGATGGAATTTCCCAACACCGGCTGGGAATCGGCAACCCCCTGGGCCGACGCCGACCTGCTGGCGGCGGTGCCGGCGGCCGGACGCTGGCAGGTCCTGGGCGGTGGCGTGAAACACACCTTCACCCACTTCCACCTGGAACTGCGGGTACTGACCGGGGTCCTGCACGGCAAGGGCGCCACCCTCACCGGCACCTGGGTGGCGCCGGAAGCGCTGGACACCCAGGCCATGCCCACCCTCATGCGCAAGGTGGCCAAGCACGTGCTGCGCCACGGCTACCGCCGCGAAGAAACGGAATAGCTCGGGCCCGGCGGAGGGTGCCGCCGGGCCCGCAGAGTCGGTTACCGCGCGCTGTGGGAAGCGGTCAGCGTTCCTGACCGAACAGGCTGAGCAACATCATAAACAGGTTGATGAAGTCCAGGTACAGGGAGAGAGCGCCCATCACCGCCTTCTTGGTGGCAACGCCGGACTCGTCGGCTTCCCAGTACATTTCCTTGATGCGTTGGGTGTCATAGGCGGTGAGGCCCGCGAACACCAGCACCCCGGCCACCGACACCACGAACTGCAGCATGGAGCTTTGCAGGAAGATGTTGACGATGGAGGCAATGACGATGCCCACCAGCCCCATGAACAGGAAGGTGCCCCAGCCGGACAGGTCCTTCTTGGTGGTGTAGCCGTAAAGGCTGAGGGCGCCGAAGGTCGCGGCGGTGATGAAGAACACCCGCGCGATGCTGGCCCCGGTGAACACCAGGAAGATGGTGCTGAGGGAGATGCCCATCACCGCAGCGAAAGCCCAGAACAGCCCCTGGGTCATGGCGGGGCTCAGGCGGT
>CAZHRQ010000003.1:22681-50134 GCA_964535075.1 uncultured Rhodobacterales bacterium
ATAACCAAGGAACTTCAGCGCCTCCTCCCGCAGGGGGCTCAGGCGGTTGATGCCGAAGCTGAGCACCAGGATGAACACCAGCGGCGCCAGCATCATCACCCAGCCGATGGGCGGGGTCACCAGAGACACCGCCAGGGCATTCTGGGCGAACACCCCCTTGGCCACCAGGGCCGCGATGATGCCGGTGAGCGCCACGCCAGAGGCCATGTAGTTGTACACACGCAGCATGAATGCCCGCAGGCCCTGGTCAACTACGCCCGCCTGCGTCTGGGCATGGGTCATGGTGCGGCGATCGAAACCCGGTTGCATTCCAAACCTCGTCTGATGGTTGAGCGGCTGGAAGGGATGTCCTTCCGAAGCATGACAGCCTTCCCCAAGAAGGTAAGGGGGGCGCCCCGGGGAATCAAGCGGAACCGGTGGGGACGGCAGCGAAATCCATACGACTCCCTGCCTCCCCCAAAAGCCCATGGCACCTATAGGATGGAGCACAACCTGGAATGCTTTGATTCTCTGTGGTGCCCCCATTCCAAAACAGAAAACCCCCGCCAGTTTTTTGGCGGGGGTTTGAAACTGGTGGAGCCGAGGGGAGTCGAACCCCTGACCTCCAGAGTGCGATTCTGGCGCTCTCCCAACTGAGCTACGGCCCCATAATGTCGAGGACCGGGACTATGGCCACGGCCGCCGTCCCTGTCAAGAGCCTTGTTCCGCCTCCACCAGGGCCCGATAGGGGGACCATCCCCGGAAATTGGCGGCGGGGGTGGTGGCCTCGGCCAGGGGGGTGGCCTGCTGCTCGAAGGGCGACATGTGCCGGTCCGCCAGCCGTCGCCGGGCCAGGGCCAGGTCGTCCGCCAGGTCGGGCGCGGTGCCATCGTGCCGCAGGTAGCTCACCCGCGCGCATCGGGCCACCGAGACCAGTCGCGCGTCCTCCGCCGACAGCCCCGCGGCGTCGTCCACATAGGGCAGATGCCACGCCCCCCGCGGCCGGGGGGTGGGGGTGGAGGCCGCCATGGCGTCGTGGATGGCCCGGGCCAGGGCCTGAATTTCCGGCTGCGCCGCCTCGTGCAGACGCAGGGCGAAAAAGTTGTCCCACTCGGTGGCGGTGCAGATGACACTGATATGGGCGAAGGGCTCCAGCACCCGGTTCACCACCTGCTTGTGCACCTTCATGTCCGCCAGCCGCTCCGCCGTGGCCAGGGCCGCCTGCAACAGATCATCCCAGGCGGCCTGGGCCGCGGCGGCGGTTTCGGCGCTTACCGCCTCGCCCGCCTGCATGCCGGGCTGGTTGCGGCCCCAGTCCACCGGATACACGGGATCCTCCCGCACCGTCTCAATCATGCGACGCACGGGAATGGCCCGACTGCTGGACGCATTGCGACTGAACACCCGGTGGGTCATGAACTGGGCGTGCACGAAACGGGGATACTTGAGTTGCAGCGTCACCAGCCGCGCACCGGCGGGGCTGAGGGAATCGGTAATGACGTGGGCGTCGATGGTGGTCATGAGCGACCTCCCGTGCTGCCGAATCCGCCATCCCCCCGGCCGCTTTCGGGCAGGGCCTCTTGACGGTCCACCGCCTGCCACTGCACGGTGGCCACCGGCGCGAACACCAGTTGCGCCACCCGCTCCCCGGCCGCCAGGGTCACGGGCGCCTCGCCCAGGTTGATCAGGATCACCCCGACCTCGCCGCGGTAGTCGCTGTCGATGGTGCCGGGGCTGTTGAGGACCGTGACCCCGTGGCGCAGGGCCAAACCGGAGCGGGGCCGCACCTGGGCCTCCCACCCCTCGGGGATGGCCAACCACAGGCCGGTGGGGACCAGGGCCCGCGCGCCGGGGGCGAGAGTCACGCCCTGCCGCGCCACGAGATCGTAGCCGGCGGCGCCCTCACTGGCCCGGGTGGGCAGGGTCCCGCCCTCGGCCACATGAATCTGGATGGTGGGCGTCATGATCGTCATTTCCTTGATGGCCAACGCCCGCACGAGAGCGGGTCGCACCCAATCGGGTTCACGTTGTGAACCAGATTGTGCGCGTGAATCCGCTCTAAATCAAATAGATAGAGCCGATTCACGCGGTCAATGGGACCCAATTCTCGGGTCCCATTGCCCGCGATAGGCTCTAAACACCAGTGGCCCCGGTCAGGTCCACCGGCAAAACGGCCACGGGCCGGGAGAACAGCCCCCCGGCCCGCGCCCATGGATGGTTGACCGGAAGAGGTCCGGTTTATTGCTTCACGCTGCCGTCCTTGGCCAGGATCAGCTTGGGCGCCTTTTCCCCGTCAAAATCGAACAGGGTCAGGATGTTTTCCGCCCGCTCGTCGAAGGACTGGTTGCCGATGCGGCCCAGGTTCCAGTTGTCCTCGATGAAGCGCAGCACGGAGGCCTGCTCCAGGATGCGGTGATCCACGTAGTTCTGCTTGGCATAGGGAGACACCACCAACAACGGGACGCGCGGGCCCAGGCCGCAACGGCCCTTTTGCACGCCCTCGCCCGGCTCGCCACAACGGCCGTTTTCGCCGAACAGCATGTCCACGCCCTGGAGGTCGGACTCTTGCAGCACCGGCGGCATCACGTGGTCGTACCAGCCGTCGCTGTCGTCGTAGGCGATGATGATGGCCGTGTCGTCCCAGTACTTGGACTCCATCAGGCGGTTGATGGTGCCCACCAGGAAGTCCTGCTCATCCACCGGGTTGGAGTAGCCGGCGTGGCCGTCTTGATAGCCCGGGGCCTTCAGGAAGGAGACCTGCGGCATGTTGCCGGCGTCCACGGCCTTCCAGAAGTCTTCCAGATCGTAGTTGTGTTTGGCCTGATCGGTGTGGCCGATCTTTTCCACCGATTCCGGCGGCAGGTGGTGCGGGTTGGCGTGCTGCTTGAAGTATTGCAGCGGGTTGTGGTGGGGGATGTAGTCGCCGATTTCGTCGCCCGCGATGTTTTTGTGCTTGGACCCGCACACGGCCTTGCCGTCTTTCATTTCGGTGGGTTTGAAGCCGCCCTGGAACCAGCCCCAGGTGATGCCCTTTTCGTTCAGCAGGTCGCCCACCATCTTGCCCTCGATGGCCACGGTGGTGCCGCCGGAGCAATCGTCATAGGTGGGATCCAGGTCGCCGTACAGGGTGCCGGCGGTCACGTGACCCTCGATGGTGTCGGGCACGGCGTTGTGGGTGTTGCCCCGCATCAGGTTGAGCGCGCCCGGGGTGGAGGGCCCATAGGTGGAGCCATATGTGTTGTCGGACAAGGCGAAGTGCTGGGCGTAGTTCCACAGCGCCGTCACCGTATTGCCGTCGAAATAGGCCATCACCTGCTTGGGATGGCAGCCCTTGTCCTTGGCGGCGGTGTAAATCTCGAAGCCGTCCACCCGACCGGCGTTGTAGGCCATCTGTTCGGCCGTGTACCCGTGATACATGTCACAGGTCATGGCCTTTTCCTTGGGCAGACGATAGGGGGCGTCGCCGTTGGGATTGTTTTCCAGCAGGGCCTTGGTGTAGCCGTTCACGCCCGGGGTGTTCGGCTTGGCCTCGAACTTGGTGCCGTCGGTGTTGGCGGCCTTCGGATAGGTGCCGAAATAGTGATCGAAGGACACGTTTTCCTGGAAGATCACCACCACATGCTTGATGGGGGTGGTGGGCTCGGCGGCTTCGGCCATGGCGGGAACGGCCACGACAGCGGCGGACAGCAGGGCCGCGGGGGCCGCGGCCATCCAGCGGACACGACGGGCACCGGTGCCCGGACGACGAATGGACATGAGAGTCTCCTTCGGAATGGATGGTAAACTGTATCCAGCATGCGCGGATCACGGCGCCATCCTGCGCGCTCACCCCCAGGGCATGAAAGGGATGGTTTATTGACCAACAGGTTGCAAACCTGTGACGGTCTCGCAGCGACAGAGAAGGCCCATCCAGCCGCTGTGGACTCACGGAAAGCGTCAAAGAAACGTGGGAAACAACAGCCTTACAGCGCCACCACGGAAACCAAGGTAAGCGCCGGCGCTGTAAGGCCTCCCCGAACCGCGCCCGCGCGTCCACAAGGAGGGGTCAGTCGATGGTGCGAATACTGGTCAGGAAGCCATCCACCTGCACCTTGAGGTGTTCCGCCTGCTGGGACAGTTCGCCGGCCGCGGAGAGAACTTCCTGGGCCGAGTTGCCCGTTTCCGTGGCCGCCTCGCTGACGCCCCCGATGTTGTTGGTCACCTCCATGGTGCCGGCGGACGCCTGCTGCACGTTGCGCGCGATCTCCTGGGTGGCGGCGCCCTGTTGCTCCACGGCGGAGGCGATGGAGCCGGCAATTTCGCTGATCTGCCGGATGGTGTCGGTGATGCTGCGAATCGCCTTCACCGCCTGTTGGGTTTCCGACTGGATGGAACCGATCTGACTGCTGATGTCCTCCGTGGCCTTGCTGGTCTGATTGGCCAGGTTCTTCACCTCGTTGGCCACCACGGCGAAGCCCTTGCCGGCGTCTCCGGCGCGGGCGGCCTCGATGGTGGCGTTCAGGGCCAGCAGGTTGGTCTGGGCGGCGATGTCGTTGATCAGGGCCACCACCTCGCCGATCTTCTGGGCGGCGGCATCCAGGCCCTGGACCATGGTGTTGGTGCGCTCGGCCTCGGCCACGGCGTTGTTGGCGATGGTGGAGGACTGGGAAACCTGACGGCTGATTTCCTGGATGGACGAGGACAGTTCCTCCGCCGCCGCCGCCACGGTCTGCACATTGCCGGCCGCGTCCTCGGCGGCACCGGAAACGGCGGTGGCCTGACGGCTGCTTTCCTCGGCGGTGCTGGCCATGGCCTGAGCGGTGGATTGCAGCTCGGTGGCGGCGGAGGCCACGACCTCCACCATGCCATGCACGTCACGCTCGAATCCGTCGGCGTGCTCGTTCAGCACCCGGCGAGAGGTTTCCCGGGCGGTGCGGATGTAGACGTTGAGGGCCAGCTCCATATCCAGGAACACGGCCTTCAGCACGGCGTTGATCACCTGGGTGGCCCGTTCGGGCTTGCGGCGATACTGGCGCTGGATCAGGTCCACCAGCCGGCAGACAAAAAAGTTGTAGGCGCTGATGTACCAGCGGGGTTCCAGACCGTGACGTTCATGGGCCTGGCCGATGCGCTCCACGGTGTCCATATACTCTCGGCCGAATCGGCCTTGGAACACGCTGTCCAGCCAGTGCTTCTTCTGGGCTTCCCGGGCGCGATGCATGGCCGACTGGGAGGCAAACAGCCCCCGCAGCTCCGGCTGCCGTGTAAGGTGGGAATAAAAATCGTCCAGCAGCGACTCGATTTCCTGGGCCAGAAGCGGACGGACCTCCCGCAACGCCTCCTTGGCCTGGTCATCAAGCCCCATAAACTCCAGTTGGCGTTCCGAGGTCCGATCAGTCATGACGTCATCCTCGCTTCTCTTGGTGGGAGGGCGCCGTCTTGGGCCGCCCCTCCCCCGCGGTCTCTTTTTCGAGACCGGCGTGATTCCAGGTGAGCACCGGGCGTTGTCCCGATGCGCCACTCCCCCCTCGAAATGGGTATCGGGACCATACCGCCTGGACAGCATAAAAACAATTCGTCAGGAAGGGGTTAAGCCATCGGACGGAAGGCACAGGTTGTGGCCCCGGCGGCGACGGGCGCGAGAGCATTGTCTTGCGGCCCCCGGGTCTGCTATAGGGATGCCCTTTCATGGGCCGTGCCTGTTTGCCGGGCATGGTCCCCAAGGCCGGTCGGGCGGGCCCCGAGACAGCCGAGGCACCGCTTGGGCGGGCGTGGCGGAACTGGTAGACGCGCCAGATTTAGGTTCTGGTGACGCAAGTCGTGGGGGTTCAAGTCCCTCCGCCCGCACCAGGGGGCCGCGACGTCGGCCACACTCCCGCGACCTCGGCCCAACGGGCGCCGGACCGGACTTCCCGCATCCCCTGGAGATGGATTCGAGACGTTCATGCAGGTTACGGAAACCAGTGCCGAAGGACTGACGCGCGAACTGAAGATCGTCGTCCCCGCCGCCACCATCGACGACACGGTGGCCTCCCGCCTCAAGGAAATCGGCCAGACGGTGAAAATGCCCGGCTTCCGGCCCGGCAAGGTACCGCTGTCGGTGCTGCGCAAGCGCTACGGCGCCTCCCTCCTGGGCGAGGTCCTGGAAGAAACCGTCCAGGACACCACGAACAGCGTCCTGGAGGAACGGAGCCTGCGCCCCGCCTCCAAGCCTAAGGTGGAAATCGTCAGCTTCGACGAGGGCTCGGACCTGGAATACACCATCCGCCTGGACATCCTGCCCGAGGTCCCCCGGGCCGACCTGAGCGGCATCACCCTCACCCGTCCCGTGGCCACGGTGAGCGATGAAGAGGTGCAGGAAGCCCTGGACCGGGTGGCCTCGGAACAAGATGAGACGGCGCCCCTGGAAGAAAACCGGCCGGCGGCCGACGGGGACGTGGCGGTGATCGACTTCATCGGCCGCAAGGACGGCGAGGCCTTCGAGGGCGGCACCGCCTCCGATTTCCCGCTCACCCTGGGCTCCGGCACCTTTATCCCCGGGTTCGAAGAGCAGGTGACGGGCATGTCCGTGGGCGACACCCGCAACATCGACATCACCTTCCCCGAAGACTATGGCCACGAGGACCTGGACGGCCAGGCGGTCACCTTCGAGGTGACCCTCAAGGAACTGCGCCAGCCGGTAACCCCCGCCCTGGACGACGCCCTGGCCAGCAAGCTGGGCTTCGAGTCCCTGGACAAAATGCGCGACGCAGCCCGGGAACAGCTTCAGGGCCAGCGCGACCGGTATTCCCGCCTGCACGTGAAGCGCCGCCTGTTCGACCACCTGGACAGCAACCTGGACTTCGAGGTGCCGCCCTCGCTGCTGGAAAGCGAATTCAACGGCATCTGGGAGCAGCACCAGGAAGATAAGGAAAACGGGGCCCTCAGCGCCGAGGACGCGGCCAAGGACGAGGCCACCCTGCGCGCCGAGTATGAGGCCATCGCCAAGCGCCGGGTAAAGCTGGGGCTGCTGCTGTCGGACATCGGCACCACCAACAACATCGCCGTCACCGAAGACGAACTGAAACGGGCGGTTCTGGACATAACCCGGCGCTATCCGGGGCAGGAACAGCAGGTGATCCGGTACTACACCCGCGATCCCGAGGCCATGAACGAACTGCGCGCCCCGGTGTTCGAGGACAAGGTGGTGGACTTCATCCTGGAACTGGCCACCGTGGAAGACCAGCCGGTCTCCTCCGAGGAGCTGTTCCGCGATCCCGACGCCGAAGAAAGCGCCTGATCCACGCCCCCCTCTTGAACCGGCGCCATCCGGCGCCACGTTCCATCGGGGTGCCCGGCGGCGGCGTGATCGCCCCCCCGGGCATCCCGGTGTGCCTGCGGGCATGACCGCCAGGGCCGGCCCCATTCCGGGGCCGCCCCCGACAACCCCCGGCCCCCGGCGGGCCGCCATGGATGGAGGGTGAGGATGAACGACGACACGTGGTCGTCCGGTGCGGATCCTATCGTGAACCAGGGGCTGATCCCCATGGTGGTGGAGCAGACCCAGCGGGGCGAACGGTCCTATGACATCTATTCCCGGCTGCTCAAGGACCGCATTATCTTCCTGACCGGCGGCGTGAACGATCACGTGGCCAGCCTGATCAGCGCCCAGTTGCTGTTCCTGGAATCGGAAAACCCCACCCAGGACATTTCCTTCTATATCAACAGCCCGGGCGGCGTGGTCACCGCCGGTCTCGCCATCTATGACACCATGCAGTACATCCGCTGCGACGTGTCCACGGTGTGCCTGGGCCTGGCCGCGTCCATGGGCTCGCTGCTGCTGACCGCCGGCGCCCCTGGCAAGCGTTACTGCCTGCCCTACGCCAAGGTGATGATCCACCAGCCGTCCGGTGGCGTGCAAGGACAGGCCACGGACATCGAGATCCACGCCCGCGAGATTATCAAGACTCGTAAAATGCTGAACGAGATCTATGTAAAACATACGGGGCAGCCGTATGAAATGGTGGAGGACGCGGTGGAACGGGACCGTTACATGTCTCCCACCGAGGCCCAGGAGTTCGGAATCGTCGATCATGTGGTGGAACAACGTCCCACCCCCGAGGGCGAGGAAACCGCTCCATAACAGGCGCCCCCATCGTGGGGAGCGGGGAGGCTTTGTCGAAAATCCACGGCATTCCGGCCTCCGCGCCCCCCGAGGACCACATTTTGCGTTGTCGAACCCGGGGCCCTGCCGCTACCATGGTGCCTGGTGCCGATTCCGCACAGGGTTAAGCCGACGGAGAGCTCATGCCGAAGTCCACAGGCGGCGATTCCAAGAACACGCTGTACTGCTCTTTCTGCGGAAAGAGCCAGCATGAAGTGCGCAAGCTCATCGCCGGACCGACCGTGTTCATCTGCGACGAATGTGTCGAACTCTGCATGGATATCATCCATGAAGAGCGCAAGTCGAATATGGTCAAGTCCAGCGAAGGCGTACCGACGCCGCACGAAATCCACGCCATCCTCGACGATTACGTCATCGGCCAGGGCTATGCCAAGCGCGTCCTCTCCGTGGCGGTTCACAACCACTACAAGCGCCTGAACCACGGGGGCAAGGGCAGTGACGTGGAGTTGGCCAAGTCCAACATCCTGCTCGTCGGCCCCACCGGCAGCGGTAAGACCCTGCTGGCCCAGACCCTGGCGCGCATCCTGGACGTGCCCTTCACCATGGCCGACGCCACCACCCTGACGGAGGCGGGCTATGTGGGCGAGGATGTGGAAAACATCATCCTCAAGCTGTTGCAGGCCTCCGATTACAATGTGGAACGGGCCCAGCGGGGCATCGTCTATATCGACGAGGTGGACAAGGTCAGCCGCAAGTCCGACAACCCCTCCATCACCCGCGACGTGTCCGGGGAAGGGGTGCAGCAGGCCCTGCTGAAGATCATGGAAGGCACCGTGGCCTCCGTGCCGCCCCAGGGCGGGCGTAAGCATCCGCAACAGGAATTCCTGCAGGTGGACACCACCAACATCCTGTTCATTTGCGGTGGGGCCTTTGCCGGCCTGGAAAAGCTCATCGCCCAGCGCAACAAGGGCGGCGGCATCGGGTTTGGCGCCGACGTGCGGGCGCCGGAGGAACGCCAGACCGGCGTCCTGCTGCGGGAACTGGAACCGGAAGACCTGCTCAAGTTCGGGCTCATTCCCGAATTCGTGGGCCGGCTGCCGGTGATCGCCACCCTGGATGACCTGGATGAAGGCGCGCTGGTGGAAATCCTCACCAAGCCCAAGAACGCCCTGGTTAAGCAGTATCAGCGGTTGTTCGAGATGGAGGACACCCGCCTCACCTTCGCCGACGAGGCCCTGAGCGCCATCGCACACAAGGCCATCGCCCGCAAGACCGGCGCCCGGGGGCTGCGCTCCATCATGGAAGGCATCCTGCTGAATACCATGTTCGAGCTGCCCGCCATGCCCGACGTGGAAGAGGTGCTGGTGAACAGCGAGGTGGTGGACAACAACAGCCCGCCGCTCTACATCTACGGCGACCGCGAGGATCAGGAATCCACCGCCTGATCCCGCCTTCTCGTTCTGTCGCCCGCCCCGGGATCCCGGGGCGGGTGTCTGCGTTTCGCGGCGCGATTCCCGCCCGTCTCCCCCTGCCTTCCCCTCCCCTTCGGCTGGGAATCGTCGTCGGCGCCCCTTGAAGCGGGCCCCTGCCGCCGTTACCTCTATCCAGACAGCCGCCGCCGGTGGTGGCGCGGCTCAGCCACGGATTGCACGAGAACATCATGCTGGATTTGCCTCAAGGCGACCCCTATCCCGTTCTGCCGCTCCGCGACATTGTGGTGTTTCCCCACATGATCGTGCCCCTGTTCGTGGGACGGGAAAAGTCGGTGCGCGCCCTGGAAGACGTGATGGAGGAGGATAAGCAGATCCTTCTGGTCACGCAGAAAAATGCGGCGGAGGACGACCCGAGCCCCGACGACATCTACGAGGTGGGCACGGTGGCCACCGTGCTGCAACTGCTGAAACTGCCCGACGGCACCGTGAAGGTGCTGGTGGAGGGCGGCCAGCGGGCCCGCGTGGACGGCTACAACCAGACCGACCCCTCTTTCGAGGCCCGGGCAACGCTGCTGGACGAATCGGACGACGACAACCCCGAGCTGGAGGGCCTGTCCCGCTCGGTGGTGAATCAGTTCGAGGAATACATCAAGCTCAACAAAAAGATCCCGCCGGAAGTGCTGGTGAGCGTGGGGCAGATCGAGGAAATGGGGAAGCTGGCCGACACGGTGGCCTCCCACCTCGCCCTCAAGATCCCCGACAAGCAGGACCTGCTGGAAACCCCCTCCGTGTCCGAACGCCTGGAAAAGGTGTTCGCCCACATGGAAAGCGAGATCGGCGTGCTGCAGGTGGAGCGCAAAATCCGCAGCCGGGTCAGGCGTCAGATGGAAAAGACCCAGCGGGAGTACTACCTCAACGAACAGATCAAGGCCATTCAGAAGGAACTGGGCGATGGCGAGGAGGGCCGCGACGAAACGGCCGAGATCGAGGAGCGCATCCGCAAAACCCGCCTGAGCAAGGAAGCCCGGGAAAAAGCCACGCAGGAGCTCAAGAAGCTCAAGTCCATGAGCCCCATGTCGGCCGAAGCCACGGTGGTGCGCAATTACCTAGACTGGATGCTGGGCATTCCCTGGAAAAAACGCGCCCGCCTGAAACACGACATCCGCGAGGCCCAACGCATCCTCAACGCCGACCACTATGGCCTGGAAAAGGTGAAGGAGCGCATCCTGGAGTTCCTGGCCGTGCAGGAACGCACCAAGAAGATGAAGGGACCGATCCTGTGTCTGGTGGGCCCGCCCGGGGTGGGCAAGACCTCGCTGGGTAAGTCCATTGCCCGGGCCACGGGACGCAAGTTCGTGCGCATGTCCCTGGGCGGCGTGCGCGACGAGGCGGAAATTCGCGGTCACCGGCGCACCTACATCGGCTCCATGCCCGGCAAGGTGATCCAGGGCATGAAAAAGGCCCAAAGCTCCAACCCCTTGTTCCTGCTGGACGAGGTGGACAAGCTGGGCGCGGACTTCCGGGGGGACCCCTCCTCCGCCCTGCTGGAGGTGCTGGACCCCGAGCAGAACGCCAGCTTCGCCGACCACTATCTGGAGGTGGAGTACGACCTGTCGGACGTGATGTTCATCACCACGGCCAACTCCCTGCACATGCCCCAGCCGCTGCTGGACCGCATGGAAATCCTGCGGCTCTCGGGCTACACCGAGGACGAAAAGGTGGAAATCGCCAAGCGCCACCTGATCCCCAAGATCCTGCGGGAACACGGCATGAAAAAGGCCGAGTGGCGCATCTCCGACGACACCCTGCGTGACCTCATCCGCTACTACACGCGCGAGGCCGGGGTGCGGAACCTGGAGCGGGAAATTGCCAACCTGGTGCGCAAGGCGGTGAAGGAACTGTCCCTGCGCAAAAAGGATTACATCTCGGTCACCCGCCGCAACCTCGACAAATACGCCGGGGTCCGCCGCTACCGCTTCGGCGAGAAGGAGGGCGAGGATCAGGTGGGCGTGGTCACCGGACTGGCCTGGACCGAGGTGGGGGGCGAGCTGCTGTCCATCGAGGCGGTCACCATGCCCGGCAAGGGCAACGTCACCCAGACGGGCAAACTGGGCGACGTAATGCAGGAATCCATCCAGGCGGCCCGCAGTTTCGTGCGCTCTCGCGCCATCCAGTACGGCATCAAGCCCACGGTGTTCGAGAAAAAAGACATCCACGTGCACGTACCGGAAGGCGCCACGCCCAAGGACGGTCCCTCCGCGGGGGTGGCCATGGGCACGGCCATCATCTCGGCCATCACAGGGATTCCGGTGGCCCGGGACGTGGCCATGACCGGGGAAATCACCCTGCGCGGCCGGGTGTTGGCCATCGGGGGGCTGAAGGAGAAGCTGCTGGCGGCCCACCGGGGCGGCCTGACCACGGTGCTCATCCCCCGGGACAACGAAAAGGACCTGGCGGACATTCCCGACAACATCAAGCGGCACCTGACCATTATCCCCGTCTCCGACCTGGACTCGGTGCTGAAACACGCCCTGGTGCGCCAGCCCATTCCCATCGAATGGACCGACGAGGAAGGGGACGAGGCCGGCCTGAAAACCGACACCCCCCCCGAAGCGCGGCCGGAAGGCGAGGACCAGAACGTGGTCACGCACTGACTTATTCCCGGGAAACCGGGCGTTGCGGATAAAAAAGGACTCGCCGACAGAGGGCCATCTGGATACGATGGCCCTCTGTTTCGTTTGATGACATGGCCCGGGGGGAGGAAGCCTTCAGCGTCCGAAAGGAGAACACAGGACCGCGACATCAGGGTTGACCTCGTTTCAGGGGGGCCGCATTCGCCTCCCGTCGGCTGGCGCGCTTGCCAGGGACCGTGAGTGCAGGTTGCTACATACCGGTTGCCGTCGCCCAAAGGTGACGGTATGTCTGGATAGCCTGCGGGGGCACGGCCGGTTTTCCTGAGCCCTCGGGTAGGAAGCCAGTGGCAAGAGGGTCCTCCGGAACGCCGATTTCACCACCGTGCCGTGGCAGGGTGTTGCCGCCATCGCGACCCACGGAAGGCGGAGACCGTGCCGAAATTAAACGACAGAAAGGATAGAGGAGGCTGCACCCGTGAATAAGAATGATCTGGTGGCCACTGTGGCCGAGATGGCGGACCTGTCCAAGACCGACGCCACCCGTGCCGTCGATGCGGTGTTCGAGAGCATCACCAAGGCCCTGACGGACGGCGAAGAAGTGCGCCTTGTGGGGTTTGGAACGTTCGCCGTCAGTGAACGGGCCGCGAGTTCGGGCCGCAATCCGCAGACCGGCGAACCCATGCAGATCCCGGCCTCCCGCCAGCCCAAGTTCAAGGCGGGCAAGGGCCTGAAGGACGCGGTCAACAATAAGTGACACGTCTCCCTTCCGACACCGTGTGTCGCGGTGTCGGAAGGGGGCCTCATGGTTTTCTTGGCTTCTATAAAAGGCGTTCTCTTTTCTTTTCGGGCGGTTAGCTCAGCTGGCAGAGCACCGGTTTTACACACCGGTTGTCGGCGGTTCGATCCCGTCACCGCCCACCAATATTCCCTCCTTTGCCTTTTATGCCCCTGCCCTCCCCCAGCCCCTCAGCGACCTTACACTTGTGAGCCCCGGGTTCCGTGGTAGTCTAGAGCCTATCGCAGTCAATGGGACCAGAAAATGGGTCCCATTGACTGCGATAGGCTCTAAGGAAACTAACCAGGGACGCCTGATCATGGGCGTGTTTGCCTTCGATACCCACAAGGCGGTGAAACAGTTGAAAGACGCCGGGTTCAACGATGACCAGGCGGAAACCGTCACCACGTTGTTCTGGGATACCCGGGTCCAGGAGCTGGAAAACCTCGTCACCAAGGACGATCTCGCCGCCGCCGAGGCACGCCTGCGCACGGAAATCGCCACGGTTAAGGCGGATCTCATCAAATGGTTCGTGCCCCTGATGGTGGGCCAGGTTGCCGTGATCGCTGCCCTGGTGAAGGTTCTGTAGCGCACGCCCCACAGCCGGCCCCCACGTCCTAAAGCGGAGTCATAGGGCCTATTGATGCTCGGCCAGCACCGATCCCGCCAGGTACAGCGAGCCGCAGATGAGCACCCGCCCGGGCGTTTCCATGGGGGCTTCCGCCACCAGCGAGGCCACCGCCGTGGCCACGTCCGGCGTGGGGTGGGAACGGCCGCCGCAGGCCATCACTCGTTCCGACAGCAGTTCCGCCGGCAGGCCCGCCGGCTGATCCGGGATGGCCACCGTGCGCAGGCCGGCAAAGCGACTCACCAGCGGTTTGAGGAACGCATCGGCCTTCTTGCTGCTCATCATCCCCATCACCCCATAGAGCGGCCGGTCCCGCCAGCCGCGCAGGGTGGAGACCAGGGCCTTGGCCGCGCCTTCGTTATGGCCCCCGTCCAGCCAAATCTCCCAGCCTTCGGGCACCGCGGCCACCAGGGGCCCCTGACGCAATCGCTGCAACCGTGCCGGCCACGACACCGTGCGCAGCCCCAGGGCCATGGCCGGTTCCGGCACCGTCAGGTCGGGCACGTTCTCCACCAACGCCAGCGCCAGGCCCGCGTTCTGGATCTGATGACCGCCATGCAGCGCCGGCGTGGGCAGTTGATGGCGGCCAGTGGGACTTTCATAGATAAAGCCATCGGCGCTTTTCAGCACCGACCAGTCACGGCCTTCCTTGAACAGCGGCGCCCCTTCCGTTTCCGCCTTCGCGCCCAGCACCTTGTCGGCCATGCGGGTCTGGCGCACCGTCAGGCAGGGGACCCCCGCCTTCATGATGCCCGCCTTCTCGATGGCGATGTCGGCGATGGTCTCGCCCAGATAGGACTCGTGGTCCATGGACAAGGCGGTGATGGCGGTCAGGGCCGGCCGGTCCACCACGTTGGTGGCGTCCAGGCGCCCGCCCAGGCCCGTCTCCAGCACCGTCACGTCCGCCGGCACCCGGCTCATGGCCAGTAAGGCCGCAGCGGTGGTGATTTCGAAAAAGGTGATGGGCTGCCCGGCGTTGGCCGCTTCACACTCGGCCAGCACCCCGGCCAGGGTGTCCTCGTCGATCCGCTGGCCCGCAAGGCGGATGCGCTCGTGGAAATGCACCAGATGCGGGGAGGTGTAGGTGTGCACCCGATGGCCGGCGGCCTCCAGCATGGCCTGGACCATGGCCACCACCGACCCCTTGCCGTTGGTCCCGGCCACGTGGATCACCCGGGGCAGGGTCTGTTCGGGATACCCCAGGGCGGCCAGCAGGCGTTGAATCCGCTCCAGGGACAGGTCGATCACCTTGGGGTGCAGATCCAGCAACCGCTGACGTAAAACGTTACTGTCGGTCAGGATTCAACTCCTTTTTTCGGGCTCGTCTTCGGCGACCGGGGCGTCGGTCTCGTCCGCCACCGTCTCTTCGGCCGGGGAGGGCCCCGCTTCGTCCGAGGTTTCTCCGGCCGCTTCCGGCGTCGGGGTCTCGGCGTCCCCGGCAAAGGCGGCATCCGTCTCTTCCGCCGCCGTGGTCGCGGCCACGAGCGGCGTGGCGGCCGACGTTTCGTCCTGGTGGGTCAGGGAGGGAATCAGCGGCCAGGCATTGGTCAGCAGGTCCAGCAACCGTCCCAGGGTCTGGCGCAGATCGCGGCGGTGCACCACCTGATCCACCATGCCATGATCCCGCAAGTATTCGGCACGCTGGAAGCCCGGCGGCAGGGTTTCGCGAATGGTCTGCTCGATCACCCGCTGGCCGGCAAAGCCGATCACGGCCCCGGGCTCGGCCAGGGTCAGGTCCCCCAGCATGGCCAGGGAGGCCGACACCCCGCCGGTGGTGGGATCGGTCAACAGCACCACATAGGGCAGCCCCGCCTCCTTCACCTGCTGCACGGCCACGGTGGTGCGCGCCATCTGCATCAGGGACAGAATGCCTTCCTGCATGCGCGCACCGCCGGAGGCAGGGATCAGCACCAGCGGTGTCTTGTGGGCCACGGCGTATTCGGCGGCGGTCACCACGCCCTCGCCCACGGCGGTGCCCATGGAACCCCCCATGAACTGGAAGTCGAAGGCCGCCACGGTGACCTTCATGCCGTGCAAACTGCCCACCGCCACCACCAGGGCATCCTGGCGTCCGGTTTTGCCCTGGGCATCGCGCAGGCGGTCGCTGTAGCGCTTCAAATCACGGAACCGCAGGGGATCGGCGGGCACCTCCGGCAGGCTGAGTTCCTCGTAGGACTCGCCCAGAAGTAACCGCAACCGCTCGCTCACGGTGATGCGCAGGTGATGATCACAGTGGGGACAGACGTGCAGATTTTCCGTCAATTCCCGGTGAAAGATCATCTGGCTGCACGACGGGCAGGTCTGCCAGAGATTGTCGGGCACTTCCCGCTGGCAACCCTTTTTCTTCAGCTTGGGTCGGACGAAATTGGTCAGCCAGTTCATGCCCTGCTCCCCGTTGTCAAGTTGCAGCGGCGCGGACGCCCGCCGCCAGGTCCCGCACCACCCCGGTCACCCGGGTCAGCAGCACGTCCCGCGCCTCGCCGGCCTCCAGATGGGCGGCGATCTCCTGCACCAGGGCGGACCCCACCACCACGCCATCGGCCACGCGGCCCATTTCGCCCGCCTGGGCCGGGGTGCGGATGCCGAACCCCACGGCCACCGGCAGGTCCGTGTGGGCCCGAATACGCGAAACGGTCGCCGCCACCGTATCCACCGCCGCCGCGCGGGTGCCGGTGACACCGGCGATGGACACATGATAGACGAAGCCCTCCGCCGACGCGAGCACCTCGGGCAGGCGGTCATCCCCGGTGGTGGGCGCCACCAGCGGAATGAAGGCGAGGCCGTGGGCGGCGAGAAAGCCGATGATTTCCCCAGATTCCTCGGGCGGCAGATCCACCAGGATGACCCCGTTGACCCCGGCCGCCGCCGCCTCCCGGGCAAAGCGCTCGGGGCCAAAGCGGTAGACGGGATTGTAGTAGCCCATGAGCACCAGCGGCGTTTCCTGGTTGCGGGTGCGGAAGGCCCGTACTTGCGCCAGGGTGCCGGCCAGGCTGCCCCCGGCCTGGAGGCTGCGCTGGGCCGCCCGCTGGATGGCGGGACCATCGGCCATGGGGTCGGTGAAGGGCATGCCCAGTTCGATCACATCAGCCCCCGCCGCCGGCAAGGCGTCCAGCAACGCCTGGGAGGTTTCGCGATCGGGATCGCAGGCGGTGAGGAAGGTCACCAGCGCCGCCCGGCCCTCGGCCCGGCAGGCGGCGAAACGGCGGGCAAACAAATCGGTCATCAGGCGTCTCCTGTCCCTTCCAGGGCCGCCCGCACGGTGGCCATGTCCTTGTCGCCCCGCCCCGAGAGATTCACCACCATCAGGTGGTCCGCCGGCAGGGTGGGGGCCAGCTTCACCGCCTCGGCAATGGCATGGGCGGATTCCAGGGCCGGAATGATGCCTTCCAGCCGCGTGAGCAGGGTGAAGGCCGCCACCGCCTCCGAATCGGTCACCGCGTGATAGGCCACACGGCCTGAATCCTTCAGCCACGCGTGCTCTGGCCCCACCCCGGGATAATCCAGCCCGGCGGAAATGGAGTGCGCCTCGGTGATCTGGCCATCCTCGTTTTGCAGCAGATAGGTGCGGTTGCCGTGCAACACCCCGGGCGCCCCCCCAGTCATGGAGGCGGCATGGCGGCGCGTGTCCAGACCATCTCCGGCCGCCTCCACGCCGATGATGCGCACGTGGGGATCGTCCAGGAAGGGATGGAACAGGCCGATGGCATTGGAGCCGCCGCCGATGCAGGCCACCAGGCTGTCGGGGTCGCGCCCCTCGGCGGCATGGATCTGGGCCCGGGTTTCCTCGCCGATAACGCTCTGGAAGCCGCGGACCATGGCCGGATAAGGATGGGGCCCGGCCGCCGTGCCGATCAGGTAGTAGGTGTTGTCCACATTGGCCACCCAATCGCGCAGGGCCTCGTTCATGGCGTCCTTCAGGGTGCCGGTACCGGCATCCACGGGCACCACCTCCGCCCCCAGCAGCCGCATGCGAAACACGTTGGGTTCCTGCCGGGCCATGTCGGTGGCGCCCATGTAGATCACACACGGCAGGTCGAACAGGGCACAGACGGTGGCGGTGGCCACGCCATGCTGCCCGGCGCCCGTTTCGGCGATAATGCGCTGCTTACCCATGCGTCGGGCCAGCAGAATCTGTCCCAGACAGGCATTGATCTTGTGGGCGCCGGTGTGATTCAGGTCTTCACGCTTGAGATAAATCCTGGCACCGCCACAATGGTCAGTCAGGCGTCGGGCGTGATACAGGGGAGAAGGACGGCCCACGTAGGTGGCCAACAGCCCGGCCAACTCGGCCTGGAAGGCCGGATCGGCGCCGGCCTCTTCCCAGGCGTCGGCCACGCTGTTGATGAGCGGCATGAGGGTTTCCGCCACGTAGCGCCCGCCGTAGAGGCCAAAGTGACCACGGTCGTCGGGACCGCCGCGAAAGGTGTTGGGTGTAGCCATGACAGACTGCCTTCCTGACCGGGATGCGCGCCCCCAGGACCTGGGCGCACCGGGATCGCACTCGATCCTGGCCCCCCGGGTTATAGCGCATGGAGCGGGAGCCCGGAAAGGGGCTGTCTTTTCCCACCCGCCCCGCGCCGGGAGGACGCCATGCTGACCCTGCCCCCCCTCGCCCGACGGACCGTGGAAAACCTGGCGCTGGTGGCCGTCTACTGGCTGGTCTCCCACCTGATTTGGGCCGGTTTCCGGGAATACGGCATGCTGCCGGCGCCGGTGTGGCCGGCGGCGGGGGTGGCCCTCACCGCCGCCCTGTGGCGGGGCCCCGCCGTGCTGCCCGGTCTGTACGTGGGCGCGGTGCTGGCCAACGCCCTCTCCCTGGGCGCGACGTGGCCGGTGGCCCTGGGCCTCAGCGTCATAAACGCCGCCGCGCCCGTGGCCATGGCCGCCCTGATTCGCCGATGCAGCCGTCAGCTTCCCCCTTTCCATACCCTGCCCGACGTGTTCCGCTTCCTGAGCTGGGGCGTGGTGGTCCACGCCGCCCTCACCGCCACCGGCGGCCTGCTGGTGCTCTGGCTCGGAGGCGTGGTGGCGGCCCGCCAGGTCCCGCTGGACTGGCTGCGCTGGTGGACCGCCCACGCCGTGGGCACGGTCCTGCTGGCCCCGGTCCTGCTGCTGTGGCGGGAGCCCGGCGGCTGGCGGCATTGGGAGCGTCCCTGGGAACTGCTGTTCACCACTACCGTGTTGATCGGCGCCACAGCGACGGTGTTCTTCGGCGTCCGGGGGGAAAGCCACGCCCTGGTGGGCCTTCCCGCGCTGCTGATCCTGCCCGTGGCCTGGGTGGCGGTGCGTTTCCCGCCCCGGGACGTGGCCACCCTGCTGCCGCTGATGGTGGCGGTGGCCACCCTGGGCACCCTGTCGGGGCTCGGGCCCTATCATCTGGCGGGCAGCATGACCCCCCTGGTGGCCCTGGGGCTGCTGGTGGTGGCCCTGTCCCTCACGGCGCTGGTGTTGGGGGCCATGGCCTCCGAACGCCGCACCCAGGAGGCCTCGCTTCGCCTGTCGGCCAGTGTCTTCGACAGCACCCTGGAAGGTATTCTCATCACCGACCACGACGGCGTGATCCTGTCGGTCAACCCCTCCTTCACCGAAATCACCGGCTACACGGTCGAGGAGGCCGTGGGAAAAACGCCCCGCATCCTGCGTTCCCACCACCACGGCCAGGAGTTCTATCGCGAGTTGTGGCGGGCCCTGTACGAAGACGGCCGCTGGGAGGGGGAAATCTGGAACCGGCGCAAGGATGGCGTCGTGTTCATCGCCCACGAGAGCATCAGCGCCGTGAGCGAGGACGACGGCCTGCCGCGGCGGTTCGTTTCCGTGTTCAACGATGTGACCCACCTGCGCCGGCAGGAGGAACGCATCCGCTACATGGCCTATCACGACGCCCTCACCGGTCTGCCCAACCGGCTGCTGCTCACCGACCGGCTGGAACAGACGGTGAGCCGCGCCCGCCGCCAGGCCGAGCGATTCGCGGTGGTCTTCCTGGACTTGGACCGCTTCAAGGTGGTGAACGACAGCCTGGGGCACGAGATGGGTGATCGGCTGCTGTTGGAGGTGGCACGGCGGTTGCAGGACGTGATTCGCCAGAACGACACGGTGGCCCGCCTGGGCGGCGACGAATTCGTGATCCTGATGGACCCCCTGGGCGAGCCCAATGCCGCCGCCACGGTGGCGGAACGGGTGCTGGCCTCCCTGGCCCGGCCCATTCCCCTGGGCGGCCACAGCATGCACATCACCCCCTCCCTGGGCATCAGCCTGTTCCCGAGCGACGGCGGCAGCGCCAGCGAACTGCTGAAGAATGCGGACACGGCCATGTATGCGGCCAAGAACGCCGGCCGCAATGCCTACCGCTATTTCGATTCCTCCATGAACAGCGCCGCCGTGGAGCGCTTGGGGCTGGAAGGCGAACTGCGCCGGGCCATGGACGAGGGACAGTTGGAGCTGTTCTATCAGCCCAAGGTACGGCTCACCGACGGCGCCCTGTCGGGGGCGGAGGCGCTCATGCGCTGGCGTCATCCGGAAAAGGGCATGATCTCCCCCGGCACCTTTATCCCCCTGGCCGAGGAAACGGGCCTGATCGTGCCCATGGGCCGGCTGGCCCTGGAACTGGCCTGCCGCCAGATGCACGACTGGCACCAGCAGGGGCTGCCGTGGGTGCCGGTGGCGGTGAACATCTCCGCCCGTCAGTTGCAGGATCCCTCCCTGGCCCAGGACATTCTCGGCCTGCTGAACCACTGGGGTATTCCCACCGGCTACCTGCAACTGGAGCTGACCGAATCCGCCCTGATGGAAGACGCCCAGGCGGTGGCGGCGGTGCTGACCCGCCTGGGCGAGCACGGCATCCGGGTGGCCGTGGATGACTTCGGCACCGGCTATTCCAGCCTGAGCTATCTGCGTCACCTGCCGCTGGCGGTGGTGAAGGTGGATCGCAGCTTTGTCATCCACGTGGAAAGCAACGACAGCGACGCCGCCATCGTGCGCACCATCATCGCCATGACCTCCACCCTGGGCATGGACTGCGTGGCGGAAGGGGTGGAGACGGAAGGCCAGGCGGCATTCCTGCGTCAGGCCGGATGCGGCATCGCCCAGGGATTCCTCTACAGCCGGCCCCTGCCGGGCGACGCCTTCGCCGCCTGGGTCAGGGAGCAGGGTGCCGCGGCCCCGGTTACTTGCCCGGTTACTTGCCCGGTTACTTGAAGGTGGCCCAGCCGTCCTTCAAGGTCTTGAGGCGCGTGCGGGTGAGGTCCGCCTTGCAGGTGGCCACGATGGTGGGTTCCATGGTGCCCCCGGCCACCGCCAGCCCCTCCCAGGCGCAGGTGGTGTCGCGATAGGGAATCCACGCCCGCTGCGCCGTGCGCAACGCCTTGGCCATGGCCGGGTTGTTGGCCTTGGCCCAGGTCATGATTTGCCCATAGACCTTGTTCAATTCCTTATCCGCCGCGTCGTAATCGCGACCGGCGCAGATGTTCATGTCGGTCTGGGTCATGGGCGACTGGCAGTCCAGCGCCGCCGCCGTTCCCGGCCACAGGGCCAGACTCAGCAGCAGACCCGCCACGGGCTTGTTCATGGGATGTCCTCCCGACAGGATTCAGGGTGGGGGTTTTTACCACGGGGCGACGAAGGCCGGAAGCGCCACCGCCGTGCGCAGGCGCGCCCGCAGGGCCGCCGGGGTCTCCCCGCCCGCCCGCCGGCTGGCCAGGGTTTCGGCCCGGTCACGCTTGGCCAAACGCCGTCCGTCTTCATCGGTGAGCAGCGGATGGTGATACCAACGCGGCACCGGCAGCCCGAGCAGCGCCTGCAACAGCCGGTGCAGGTGGGTGGCGTGGAACAGGTCTTCCCCTCGGGTCACCAGGGTTACGCCCTGGGCGGCGTCATCCACGGTGACCGCCAGGTGATAGCTGGTGCCGATGTCCTTGCGGGCCAGGACCACGTCGCCGAGCGCTTCCGGCGTGGCCGCGACCGGGCCGGCGGCCAGATCCTCCCAGACCAGCGGCCCCGCCACCGCCTGGGCCCGGGCCATGTCCAGGCGCAGGGCGTGGGGCTCTCCCGCCGCCTGCCGCCGGGTTCGCTCGGCCGCCGACAGCCGCCGGCACAGGCCCGGATACAGCGGCCCGTCGGGACCGTGGGGCGCCGCCCCGGCGGCGGCGATTTCCGCCTGGATGTCGCGGCGGGTACAGAAACACGGATAAAGCAGCCCCCGTGCCGCCAACGTATCCAGGGCGGCGCGATAGGCCGCCTGCCGGGCCGACTGACGCCACACCGGTTCCGGCCAGTGCAGCCCCAGCCAGCGCAGGTCCGCCAACAGGGCCGTGGCGTGCGCCGGGCGGCAGCGGCCGGTGTCGATGTCTTCCAGGCGCAGCAGAAACGTGCCCGCCGGCCCCGCCAGGGCCGCCGCCACCAGGGCGGAAAAGGCATGGCCCAAATGCAGCCGGCCGGTGGGGCTGGGGGCGAAACGGGTGACCGTGCCCCCTGGCCCCGCTGGGGGCGTTCGTGGCATATGTCCGGAAGGTGGTTCGTCGTCCCGCACGCTCAAGGAGTCCTCATGTCATCACTGTCCGGTCCCGAACAGGCGCCGCGCGCCGGCCGCGCCCAACGGCTGCTGGTGCTGTTGCACGGTTATGGCGCCGACGCCGACGATCTGGCGCGGCTGTTTCCCCTGCTGGCCGAGGCCCTGCCCCACACCCATCTACTCGCCCTGAACGCGCCTGACCGCAATGAAATGGGGGTGGGCCGGCAATGGTTCTCCCTGGCCCGCTACGACCCGGCGGCGCTGCGGCAGAATCCCCACCAATTGCAGGCCCTGGACCGGCAATGGCGGGAACAGGCGGCCCCTGTGGCCACCCAGGTCAACAGCACCGTGGACCACACCCTGGCCGAGCTGGGCCTGGGGCGGCGATCCCTGGTGCTGCTGGGCTTTTCCCAGGGCGGCATGGTGGCCCTGACCGCCATGCTGCAACGCCCCTGCGAGGCGGTCCTGGGGTTTAGCACCTACCTGCCCGGGGCCACCACGCCGGACCAACTGCCCCGTCCCGCCTGGCCCACGCCGGTGTTCCTGGCCCACGGCGCCATGGATCCGGTGGTCCCCCACCCGGCGCTGGACCACACCCGGCAGGCCCTGGCGACCCTCGGCGTGGAGGCCGCCACCCTCACCCGGCCCGACCTGGGCCACGGCATCGACCCGGAAAGCCTGGAAGCCGCCCTGGCCTTCCTGACAGAAATCAAGGAATAGTTGGTGCTTACAGGGCGTCCGGCCCCTGTTCCCCGGTGCGCAGGCGCATGGCATTCTCCAGGTCGAGCACGAACAGCTTGCCGTCGCCGATGCGGCCGGTCTGGGCGTGTTCGCGGATAATTTCCGCCACCTGGTCGGCCCGGTCCGCCGCCACGGCGATTTCCAGCTTCACCTTGGGCACGAAGGCGATGTTGTATTCCGCCCCCCGATAGATTTCCGTGTGCCCGCCCTGACGGCCGAAGCCCTTGACCTCGGAGACGGTCATGCCGGCGATGCCGTTTTCGTGGAGGGCTTCCCGCACCGCATCCAGGCGGGAGGGCTTGATCACGGCAATAATGTATTTCATGGCACTGGTCCTTAACGTTTGGGAATGGGGCTTAACGTTTTGGAATGGGGTTGGGGCACGGCCTCACAGTCTACAGCATATGGCCCCGTGCGGTCCCGCGCTTCCTGGAGCGGATCGCGGTCAATGGGACCCAATTGTCGGGTTCCCATTGACCGCGATCGCTCTCGTCTCACGACCGCCGCCACCGCACCCGCGCCAGCAGCAGCAGCACCAGAATCCCCCCGTGAACCACGGCCACGGTCTTGTGCCCCTTCAGCATCATGAAGTAGTGCACCACCGCCAGCACCGCCGCCGGATAGATCAGCCGGTGCAGGGTCTTCCAATGCCGCCGCAACCGCTTGCGCCAGCCCCGGGTGGAGGTAACCGCCAGCGGGACCAGCAGCAGGAACGCCGCCACGCCCGCCAGCATGAAGGGCCGCTTGAACACGTCCCGGGCCAGATACGACCACTGGAACCCCCAGAAGAATTGGTCCAACACCCCATAGACCAGCAGGTGCAGGGTGGCATAAAAGAAGGCCAGCAGCCCAATCAGGCGGCGATGACGGGTCCAGCCCGGCCAGCGGGTGGCCCGGCGCAACGGCGTCAGGGCCAGGGTGATCAGCAGCAGCCGCAGCGCCCAGTCGCCCAGATCGCGCACCACCGTCTCGATGGGGTTGACCCCCAGCCGCCCCAGACCGGCGGCCACGCCCAACGCCATCAGCGGCAGCAGACCCGCCGCCAGCACCAGCGCGCCCGTGGTTCGCGGGGAAGTAAGCCAGCGCATGAGTCACACTCCCTGTCGTTTCCGCCGCAAGGGGGATTGCATGGGGCGCCCGATGGAGTATCCTGTAACCTGAGAGGCAAGAAAGCCGGCTTTGGTCACGCTTGAGACCGCATCGACTCGCGCGACACGGCAATTGAAAGGCTCACTGACAAGGCGCCAACCCCAGGAAACCATGGGCTGAGCCACTGGCTCGTGCAAGGGACGCCGTCAGGAAGGGGGGGCGCGACTCGCGGAGCCCCCCCTGTGTACTTGCCCTTGGGTTCAACCATCCGCTGCGTGTTCAGCTGGCGGCCCCTGCGGGGAAGGAAACGGCCATGTGGCCATCACGGGATACGCCGACAGCACCGTCAAGAATGTTCTACAAACGCCCCAGGCGCAGCAGCGCCTGAGCTATACCCTGGTGGGTCAGCAGCGGGACTCCTTCCGCCTGGACGCCCCCCGGGGCTGGAGCGATGGCGACAGCCGCCCTCAGACCAAGACCCTCCGGGAAAACGACGAGGAACGGGCCGAGCGGCCCAAGGGGCCGTGGCGCAGCAACGACCCGGACACGGACAAGGCCGTGGGCTTTGTTTCGCCCTTTGGTCGCCACCGCGACGACGACTCCCTGAGCCCCGCTGGCTGGAAACGGGGGGCGGACGAACCCCTGGGCTTCAAGTCTCCCTTCGGCGGGGACGAGGACGCCGTCATCCTGGGCCGGCGTGACGAGGAACCGCTGCCCGGGATCAAGAATTCCGAGGGCCCCACCCTGGTGGGCGAAACCGAAGCGGCCACGGAAGCCCAAGCCGCCCAGGCGGCGCCCGTGCCATGGCTGGAAGCCCCCTTCCAGCCCCTGGCCCCCCTGCGCACCCCGGCGCTGGAAGCCCGCGCGGCCCTGGCGGACGCCGCGCGCATTGGCCAGGGCGTCCACGACCTGCTGGACCGCATGGTGCAGTCCTATCGCCCGGGGATCCTGGACACCGACTATCAGGATCCCGACCCCGAGCGGTTGGCCCGCGACATGGGCCAGGCCCTGGACAACATCGAACGCCAAACCCGCGCGCCGGAAGGCCCCCTGCACGGCCTGATCGCCAGCGACGGCCGACCGTTGGTGGTGTTCACCCCCTACGGTGGACGCATGACCATTGCCAACCAGCCCCTGGACGTGAAGGGGCTGGGTCTGGAAGGCAGCGTCGCCCTGGCCCGCGAAAATCCCAACGAAGCGCTGCAACGGGTCCGCATCGCCGCCTATGAGGCCGGCCACCGCGCCCAAACCCTGCGCGGCTTCGGCGAGGCCCTGGCCGCCATCGACCTGCGGCGGGACGAGGAAGTGGCCGACCCCGAACGTTTTCCGCCCTACATCCCGCGCGGCAGCGTGGTGGACATGCGGCTGTAATCTCGCGCCCCTCCCCTTTCTCTCTCCGGCAACGCCCGGCGGTCCCCTCCGCCGGGCGTTGTGCTTTTCCTCCCCTCGGCCACAGCGTGGCCCTGTCGCGGGGCCCACACCGGTGTCGGGTTCCCGACAGCCCGTCGCATCCCCCCCTCCGCCGCCGCCATTAGAAAATTCCATATATAAAACAAGACACTCCCATCAATAAAACGCCTGCCCTGGTTTCTGGCACGGGCTTTGCTTCTCTAGGGGGCGTGGGTCGGCGCCCCCACGGCGCCGCACGAACCTCGCAAAGCGGACACGCCTAAGACACAAGGAGCATTCCCATGAGCGATCTGCGGCAAATCGCGTTCTACGGCAAGGGCGGTATCGGCAAGTCCACCACCTCCCAGAACACCCTGGCGGCGCTGGCCGAACTGGATCAGCGCATCCTGATTGTGGGCTGTGACCCCAAGGCGGACTCCACCCGTCTGATCCTGAACAGCAAGGCCCAGACCACCGTGCTGCACCTGGCGGCCGAAGCCGGTTCCGTGGAGGATCTGGAACTCGAAGACGTGATGAAGGAAGGCTACAAGGGCATCAAGTGCGCCGAGTCCGGCGGTCCGGAACCCGGCGTGGGCTGTGCCGGCCGGGGCGTGATCACCGCCATCAACTTCCTGGAAGAGAACGGCGCCTACGAGGACGTGGACTATGTGTCCTATGACGTGCTGGGCGACGTGGTGTGTGGCGGCTTCGCCATGCCCATCCGGGAAAACAAGGCCCAGGAAATCTACATCGTCATGTCCGGTGAGATGATGGCCCTCTATGCCGCCAACAACATCTCCAAGGGCATCCTGAAGTACGCCCACTCCGGCGGTGTGCGCCTGGGCGGCCTGATCTGTAACGAGCGCAAGACCGACCGGGAAATCGACCTTGCCGACGCCCTGGCCAAGCAGCTGGGCACCAAGCTCATCCACATGGTCCCCCGCGACAACGTGGTGCAGCACGCCGAACTGCGTCGCCAGACGGTGCTGCAATACAAGCCCGACTGCAAGCAGGCCGACGAGTACCGGGAACTGGCCCGCAAGATCCACGAAAACTCCGGCCAGGGCGTGGTGCCGACCCCGGTCACCATGGATGACCTGGAAGCCATGCTCATGGACTTCGGCATCATGAAGACCGAGGAAGAGCAGCTGGCCGAACTGGAGGCCAAGGAAAAGGCCGCGGCCGCCGCCGCCCAGTAACACGCGGTTCCTCCCGGGGCGGGGGATCTCACCCGCCCCCAAGGAACCCAGCGCGACCCTCATCCGCCCCGCGTTGTCGCGCTTCCGGCGGTATGAGTTCCAGCGAGAAGGATCAGGCCCATGAGCCTCGACTACAACAATGATTCCAAGGCGCACGAAGAGCTGATCGCGGAGGTGCTGGAAGCCTATCCCGCCAAGGCCGCCAAGAAGCGCGCCAAGCACCTCGCCGTCGCCCAGCCCACCGAGGAAGAGGGCGTCAACTCCTGCGGCACCAAGTCCAACGTCAAGTCCATCCCCGGCGTGATGACCGTTCGCGGGTGCGCCTACGCCGGTTCCAAGGGCGTGGTCTGGGGTCCCATCAAGGACATGGTGCACATCAGCCACGGTCCCGTGGGCTGCGGCCACTACTCCTGGTCGCAACGCCGCAACTACTACATCGGCAAGACCGGTGTGGACAGCTTCGTCACCATGCAGTTCACCTCCGACTTCCAGGAGCGGGACATCGTTTTCGGTGGCGACAAGAAGCTGGAAAAGATCGTCGATGAAATCGAGACCCTGTTCCCGCTGGCCAACGGCGTGTCCGTGCAGTCGGAATGCCCCATCGGGCTGATCGGCGACGACATCGAAGCCGTGGCCCGCAAAAAGGGCAAGGAAACCGGCAAGCCCATCGTGCCGGTGCGCTGTGAAGGCTTCCGGGGTGTGTCTCAATCCCTGGGTCACCACATCGCCAACGATGCCATCCGCGACTGGGTGCTGGACGGCCCCGCCCGCTATCCGGACTTCGAGTCCACCCCGTACGACATCACCATCATCGGCGATTACAACATCGGCGGCGATGCCTGGGCCAGCCGTATCCTGCTGGAGGAAATGGGCCTGCGCGTGATCGCCCAGTGGTCCGGTGATGCCACCATGGCCGAGCTGGAGCGCGCCCCCAAGGGCAAGCTCAACCTCATCCACTGCTACCGGTCCATGAACTACATCTGCCGGCACATGGAAGA
>CAZHRQ010000004.1:0-44380 GCA_964535075.1 uncultured Rhodobacterales bacterium
GGGGCTGGTGGGTGGCAAGCGGGAAGGCAAGTCCAGGAACGGCCATCGCTTTGCGTTCCTGCAGGTCTCCGATGCGTCGGCGGGGTATGAGGTGACAATGTTTTCGGAAACGCTGTCCACGGCGCGGCCGTTGCTGGAGGTGGGCACGCCGCTGCTGTTGACGGTGGACGTGCGGCTGGAGGAGGGCGACCAGATGCGGCTGACGGCCCATCAGGTGCGGCATCTGGACGAAGCGGCGGCGGAGGCGGCGGCGGGGCTGCGTATTCACCTGCACCATGCGGCGCCGCTGCCGGCGCTGGTGGCGGCGGTAACGCAACAGCAGCGGGGCCGGGCCACGTTGACGGTGGTGGCGCACTGTGCGGAACGGGAGGTGGAGATTGCCCTGGCGGAGCGCATCCGCCTGTCCCCGCAGGTCCTCGCCACCCTCAAATCCATTCCCGGCGTGGGCGAGGTGCGGGAGGTGTAGAGCCTATCGCCGTCTATCTATTTGATTTAGAGCGGATTCACGCCCCCAATCTGGTTCACAACGTGAACCCGATTGGGTGCGACCCGCTCTAGGGTCAAGCCCATCCTGGGTTGATGGCCTTAAGTCCGCTGGGGCGTTCGAGGTAATCTTTCTTGCCTATATCCCTTGGTCCCCTGTGACCGGCACGTTCAACGGCGGGTCCGGGGAGACTCCCTCTTACGGAATGGTAAAGGGGTGGATTTCCATGTTTTCGGCCGGGGCCGCGGAGGGACCGGCGTCCAGCAGGCGGGCCTCGAACGGGCGATAGGCCCCCAGGTCGTCCAGAATCACCCCGTCATAGCCCAGGTCCATCAGCCCCTTGAAGGTGTAGCCGATAATCTCCTTCCATTCCGGGTCCCAGTAGTCCACCAGGTACTCCCCGGCCCGTCCCTCGATGGGCGCACCCAGCCATTGCGGCGGGTCCTTCACCCATTCCTTTTTCCAGTAATAGGCGCCCTCCCGCGCCGTGGCCAGTTGCAGCCGCGCCAGCACCAGCCGCCGCGTGCCCAGCCGCTTCACCTTCAACTGCTTGATCTGGTTGAAGCTCAGGGGTTCATCGCCGCCGTGGAAGGGTTCCAGCAGCAGGGCGTCGTAGTTGGTGAGCGCCAGCGATGCCACCAGTTCCTGCCGGCTGCCAAACTGCCGCGTGTCGAACAGCGCCACATAGTTCTTCGCCTCCACCAGGGTTTCCACCCCGGCCGCGTTGGCCTGCCAGGGGCGCGGGGGATAGTTGGGCAGGGCGTTGAGGCGTGGGCCCTCCGTGGCCACATAGGGCAGAAAGCCACTGCGGGTGGCCCGTTGGTAAACCCGCTGCACCGTGCCCGCCCCGGCGCAATAATCCAGGCTCAGCAGCCGTTGCCAGTCTTGCCGAAACCGCATCAGCAGCGTCAGGCTGTCCGCCGTGCGTTCCTCACCGGGCAGCGGATTGCCGCAAAACAGCGCGTCGGCCACCACCCCATCCAGGTCGGCGATATAGCTGCTCATGGTCTCGCCCACCTTGATGTCCTTGTCCAGGACCCGCTGTTCCTCGGTGGCGATGTCGTCCATGACCGTGTATTCCCGCTTCGTGCGGGTGAGCAGGCCATAACCGCCCCGGGCCAGGATGGCGAATTCCGGGTCCCGCCGCCGGGCGTAGAACACCAGGGTGTCCACGATGTCCCGCATGACCTGGCGATAGTTCAGCAGCGCCGGCTTGCGGTCCAGTTGCCCCAGGTTCATGGAATACTGATCGGCAGGCGCCGGGTTGGCGGCATCGGGGGCTTGTTGCGCAACGGCCGCCGCCGCCGCCATCACCATCATCAGGGCGCCCAGGCCCGTCCGCCATGCCGTGTGCCTCATGAGGGGTCCTCTCCACCGCTCGCCGGGACCGGGCGATCATACCCCGCCCGCCCGGGGATTCTCAATCACACAGGCGCACCAGCAGCGTATCCAGCAGGCGGATGCCGTTTTCCGTGGCCAGCAGCCGGCCGCTGGCGGTGCGCGTCACCAAACCCGCCGCCGCCAGCCGGTTGACCTCCCCCGGGTCCAGGTCGGCGGCCACGTCGGCGTCCAGGCCCTCGTTCAGGCGCAGGCCCATGAGAATGCGTTCCACCCGCCGCTCCGCCGCCGTGAGGGGGGTGAGGCTTTCCAGCCCCTCGCCCCGCCATTCCACCGCCGTCATCCAGCGTTCGGGATGGGCCAGCCGCTCGGTGGCCAGCACCGTGCCCTCCGGCCCCAGCACCCGGCCGTGCGCCCCCGGCCCGATGCCCACATACGACTGGCCCCGCCAGATGCCCAGATTGTGGCGGCACGCCTCCCCCGGCCGGGCATGGTTGCTCACCTCATAGGCGGGAAACCCCTGCTCCGCCAGATACGCCCGCGTCAGCCAGAACAGGTCCGAGGCCGGCGCATCCTCCAGCGGCCGCACATGGCTGGCGTGAAAGGCCGTCCCGGGTTCGATCGTCAGTTGATAGACGGAAACATGCCCCACCCCGTGGTCCATGACCACATCAATTTCCCCCAGCCACGACAGGGGGTCCTGGCCCGGCCGGGCATAGATGAGGTCGGCCGATACCCGGGGGAACAGGCGGGCGGCCAGGGACAGGGCCTCCCGCGCCTCCGCCACCGTGTGCTGACGGCCGAGAAAGCGCAGCGCCGCCGGGTCCACCGCCTGCACCCCCAGCGACAGCCGGTTCACGCCCACATCGGCCAGGGCCTGGAAGCGGTCGCGGTCCACCGAATTGGGATTGGCTTCCACGGTGATTTCCAGGGCGTCCTCGGCCGGCCACACCCGTCGCGCCGTCTCGATCACCGCCGCCACCGTCTCCGGCGCCATCAGCGTGGGCGTGCCGCCGCCAAAAAAGATGGAGGCCAGACGCCCGTGCGGGAAATCCGCCGCCGAGGTCTCCAGCTCGTTGATCAGCGCCATGCGCATGCGCTGTTGCGGAATCACCGGGATCACCCGGCTGTTGAAATCACAATAGGGGCACTTGTGCTGGCAATAGGGCCAGTGCACGTACAGATGAATCGGCGGCAGGGAGGTCACGGCAACAGCCATCCTTGAACAGGGTCTCTCAAATCAGCCATCGCCCCAGAGTTGGCGGTTGAGGCGGATGGCCTTCTGCTGCGCCCGGCGCACCCGCGCCCGATAGGCCGCCCCCCGGCTGGGCGTGCCCGAATGATAACGGGCAATCGCCTCGTCCCACGAGCCATAGCGCCGGTGCAGCTTCAGCAGGAACAGCGCCGCATAGCGCACGTTGGCCCCGGGATCAAAGGCCAGGGCCAGATTGGGAAAGGCGTCTCGGTGATAGTGATAGTTGATCTGCATGCACCCCATATCCACATTGGTGGTGCCGCTGGCGAGGATGGCCTTGGCCTTGCGGATGGCCTCGCCCTTGGAGTCGTACCAATAGCCGCCGGTGCGGGTGCCCACCGCCCACGGCCAGGGATAGCGCCGTCCCTTGGAATGGCGGCCCGTTTCCACCAGGGCGATGCCCTGCAACACGCCCTGGGGAATCTTGCGCTTGATCTCCTCCTGACGCGCGGTTTTCAGGCACAGGAATTCCAGGGAAATGGCCTGGGCCGGCGGGCTTGCCGCCAGCAGGATCAGGGTCGCGAGCAGCCAGCGCCCCATGGGCCGGGCCCTCCTTCCGGACAGAGGCATGAACGGGGAATGAGGCCGCACCATAGCGTATCGGTGCCGGTTTGGCCCTCACTTTATGAGATCCGCTTTAGGAGTCCCCGCCGGCCAGCAGTCGGTCCAGGGCGAAGACCCGATCCGCCAGGCGCGCCGCCTGGCCCCGGTCGTGGGTGACCATCAGGATCACCGCTCCGCCGTCTCGCTGTTCCCGCAGCAGGTCCTCCACCGCCTCGGTGGCTTCGGGGTCCAGGGCACTGGTGGGCTCGTCCAGCAGCAACGCCCCCGGGTCGGCCAGCAGCAGCCGGATCAGGCCCAGCCGTTGCGCCTCGCCGGTGGACAGGCCGCCCACGGCTCGCGCCAGCAGATCCGGGTCCAGCCGCAACCGCCGGGCCAGGGCCGTGGCCGCCGCCGGGTCGGTCATGTGTGCCCCGGCCGTTTCCGCCCACCAGCCAATGTGGGCCGGCAGATAGGCCACCCGGCGGCGCCACTGGGGGGCACTGTGCGCTTCCCGAGGGATGCCGGCCAGCCACACCCGGCCCGCGTGGGGGTCCAGGTCCACCAAGGCCCGCAGCAGCAGGCTTTTGCCGCTGCCGGAAGGGCCGGTGAGGGCGACGATTTCACCGCCGCCCACGTCCAGGTCCACCGGGCCGCCGGCCCGGGTTACGAGGCCCCGGGCGGTGAGCCCCCGTTCCAGGGGATAGCCGTCGGCCAGCGGGGCAAAGGGGGTCTCGGACACGAAGGGCCCTCCAGCGGGTTATGGCGTGGGGGCCAGGGCATCTCGGGCCGCCGCGCGGCGGTGGGCGCCGATGAGGTCGCCGCTGCGGCCACAGGCATCCATGGCGGCACGGTAGCTGACCGCGCCGCCGCCCGCCGGTTCCCCAGCCGTCGGTGGCAGTGGCCCAGGGTCTGGTGGGGGCGGCCGGCGTGGCGGGCATGGCCGGTCTCCTGAGACGGCGGTCGAAGTCTGTTCGTGCCTGTCCGCAAGCGACCCGTTCCGGCGATGACGATTCCTTGAGAGGAATCGTTTATTTTTTTTCAGCATACGCCCTTCGCGTCCCCGGTGCCAGTGCGGCACACGGTTGCCCCGAAAGCCGCGGCATTGTAAGAAGACCCATGACCCTGATTTGCGACAATGAAACCCTGATCGCCGCCTGCGCCCGCCTGCGCGAGGCGGAGTATGTCACCCTGGACACCGAGTTCCTGAGGGACAAAACCTATTGGCCCCAGCTATGTCTGATCCAGGTGGCGGGCCCCGACGAGGCCCACGCCATTGATCCGTTGGCGCCCGACCTGGACCTGAGCCCCTTTTTCGCGCTGCTGGCCGATTCCACGGTGCTGAAGGTGTTTCACGCGGCCCGCCAGGACGTGGAAATCTTCCACCGCCTCACCGGCCGGGTGCCGGAACCGCTGTTCGATACCCAGGTGGCCGCCATGGTGTGTGGCTTTGGCGAGTCCGTGGGGTACGAGGCCCTGGCCAGCCGGCTGGCCCGCGCCCGCGTGGACAAGTCCATGCGCTTCACCGACTGGTCCCAACGCCCCCTGTCGGACCGCCAGCTCGACTATGCCCTGGCCGATGTGATTCCCCTGCGCACCGTCTATGAAAAACTGCGCCGACGGCTGGAGGAACGGAACCGAGCCTCCTGGATCGACGAGGAAATGCAGCGCCTCACCAGTCCCGATACCTACGACCTGGACCCGCGGCAGGCGTGGCGACGGCTGAAGGTGCGCTCGTCCAAGCCCCGCTTCCTGGCGGTCTTGCAGGAGCTGGCCGCGTGGCGAGAGCTGGCGGCCCAAAGCCGCGACCTGCCCCGCAACCGCGTGCTGCGCGACGAGGCCCTGCTGGAACTGGCCGCCCACACCCCGCGGGGCGTGGCGGACCTGGCGCGGGCCCGGGGGGTGACCAAGGGCGTGGCCGAGGGACCCATGGGCCGGGAGATCCTGGCTGCCATCGAGACGGGCCGGGCGGTGCCGGAAGCCGAGGCCCCCGTGCCCCGGGAACGGCTGGAACTGCCCCGGGGAGCCGCCGCCTTGGTGGACCTGCTGAAGGTGCTGCTGAAGGCCTGTTGTGATCAGGAAGAGGTGGCGCAGAAGCTGGTGGCCAGCACCCAGGACCTGGAGGCCCTGGCCGTGGACGATCACGCCCCGGTGCCCGCCCTGGAAGGTTGGCGTTGGGAGGTGTTCGGCCAGCAGGCCCTGCGCCTCAAGCACGGGGAAATGGCCCTGGCGGTGCGGCAGGACCGGGTGACTCTGGTGCCCGTGCCCGCCACGCCCCCCGCGGCCAACGCCTGAGCCCGCGCCGAAAGAGGCCCGCCATGGCTGCCTGTTCCGCCGATTTCTGGGACGCCCGCTATCAGACCGACCAGTATGTCTATGGCCGTCACGCCAACACCTTCCTCACCACCCAGCGCCACCGGCTGGACGCGGGCTGGCGGGCGCTGGCGGTGGGCGATGGCGAAGGCCGCAACGGCGTGTGGCTGGCGCGCCAGGGGTTGCGGGTCACCAGCGTGGATGTCTCCCCCGTGGCGGTGCAAAAAGCCCTGAAGCTGGCCCTGGACCGGGCAGTGACCTTGCAGGCGGTGTGCGCCGACGTCACCACCTGGGACTGGCCCCGGGACGTGTACGACGTGGCCGTATCGGTCTTCCTGCATCTGCCGCCGGACCAGCGGCCGGCGGTGCATGCCGGGCTGGTGCGGGCGGTGCGGCCGGGCGGGCTGGTGCTGCTGGAGGCGTTCACCCCCCGGCAACGGGACTACCCCAGCGGTGGCCCGCCCGATGCGGCCCTGCTTTATGACACCGAAACCCTGCGCGCGGATTTCGCCGGGGCGGAGATTCTTGAGTTGACCGAACAGGAGACCACCCTGGATGAGGGGCCCGGCCATCGGGGCGCGGGCCATACCGTCCGGCTGGTGGCGCGGAGGCCCGATGAACGAAGATGAACGCTCGGCGGCGCCGGTGGAGGCGCTGTTCACCGCCGCCGACCTGGGACTGCCCAAGGAAGTGGCGCCGGCCCTGGCGGCCGGGGCCACGGTTCATGCCCGCGATACGGCTGGGCTCACCGCCCTGATGGTGGCGGCGGGGCGCGGCCATGCGGGGGTGGTGTCGGCGTTGCTGTCCGCCGGGGCCGATCCCGCCGCCGTGGCGCGGGGGCCTGGCGCCACGGCACTGCACATGGCGGCCCAGGGCGGCCATGCCGGGATAATGCGCCTGTTACTGGAAGCCGGCGCCTCCCCCAATCAGCAGGCGCCGGGCAACGGCATGACGCCGCTGATGAGTGCCGTGTGGCACCGGCATCCGCCCGTGGTGTCCCTGTTGCTGCAATGGCCGGGCACCAATCCCAATCTGCGCAGTGCCTTCGGCCTGACCGCCCGCGACCTGCTGGATGCCGCCAGTGTGCGCGGCCCCCGGGGCAGGGAGACAGCGCCGCCGGAGGCCACCGACGCGGTGACCCAAGCCATGGCCCTGGCCTTTGCCGGGCGGGCACAGGAAACCGGGCCCGGCGGGGCGCTGTTCGCGGCGGTGACGGCGGGCGATCTGGCCACGGCGGAGCGGCTGCTGGCGGAGGGCGCGGCGGCGGACTGGCGGTCGCCGGCCAGCGGATCCTTTGAGGACGGGCACACGCCGCTGCTGGTGGCGGCCCGGGACGGGCACGAAGCGCTGGTGGACCGGCTGCTGGCGGCGGGGGCCGATCTGGCGGCCACCGATACCTTGATGCAGGCCACCGCCGTGCACAAGGCCGCCTACAACGGTCATGCCGGGGTGCTGGAGCGGCTGGCCGCCCATCGGGATTTTGCCCGGGTGCGGGACCAGCAGGGTCCCTTCAACGGGTACACGGCCCTGCACGATGCCGTGTGGCAGAACCACCGGGAAGCGGCGCGGGTGTTGCTGGCCCACGGCGCCCGGCCCACGCTCCGGGGGTACGATGGCCTGACGCCGGCGGACCTGGCCGCCTGGCACGGCTGGGATGGCCTGCCGGGGTAGGGAAGATTACGTCTCCCCCACCTGGGTGAGCAGGGCATCGCCCGCCGAGAGCCCATCGCGGTCAATGGGACCCCATTCTCGGGTCCCATTGACCGCGTGACTCCGCTCTATGGAAATAAATTGCGACGGTTCAACTCTTTGAGGATGTTGTTTTGTGATTATTTATCCTTTCAGGCCACGTCTGAGATTGAATCGGGGCCCGTAGAAAAACGGCATGCGCTCCGGGGAACGCATGCCGTGCTCGGGGGGGGCCGGGATCAGACGCCCCGGGATCAGGAGGAGACGGGCCCGTCCTCGTGGCCGATGGTCTCCAGGTTCACCCCGGCGGTTTCGATGCGGAACAGCAGGGTCACCACCGCGCCCAGCAGGGAGGTGCCCACCAGGATATACAACAGCGCCTGGGTGCCGATGGCCGCCAGCAGGATGGGGAACAGGAAGGCCGTGGTCACCGCGCCGGTCTTGGCGAAAGAGGCGGCGAACCCGGCGCCCTTGCCCCGGATGTGGGTGGGGAACACCTCGCCCGCGATCAGGTAGGTTTGGGCGTTGGGCCCCATGTTGGTCATGAAGTTGAACAGCATGAAGCCGGCAAAGATCAGCAGGGTCTGGGTGGCCCCGGTGACATAGGTGGAGGCCGCCGCAATGGCCAGGCCGACGGCACAGCCCACGAAGCCGATGGTCTGCAGCCGGATGCGGCCCACCCGGTCGGCCAGGAACACCGCGAACAGGATCCCGATCACCAGCAGCACGTCGATCATGGCCGCGCCCTTGGCCGCGATCATGTCGTTGTGGATCAGGGCCGCCACGTTGTGGGGGTGTTCCGCCTTGTGCCCCACGGAGGCCGCCAGGATCACCGGGGTGAAGATGCCGATGCCATAGGTGCCCAGGTCCTGCAGGAACCACGGCACGGAGGCCAGGATGGTGGCCCGGCGGTTGCGGCCCTTGAACAGCGCGCCATAGGATTTGGCGGCGTCGTCCCGATGGCTGTCGGGCTTGCGCAGGGTCACTTCCTTGGGATAGGGCGGCTCACGATGCAGCAGGCGCTTGGCTTCCCGTTCGGCCTCGGTGGCGCGGTCGCGGGCCATGAGCCAGTGGGCGCTTTCCGTGATGTTGAGCCGGGCCACCAGCACGATCACCGCCGGGATGATGGCGGTGCCGTACATCCAGCGCCACGCCCCCAGGCCATCGGCATTGGCCAGGATCAGATAGCCCACGCCCATGGCGGTCATCATCCCCACCGCCTGGAAGCCGAAGGCACTCAGCACCAGCTTGCCGCGATCCCGGCTGGGGGTGCTTTCGGAAATCACCACGTGGGCGGTTGGATAGTCACAGCCCAAAGCGATCCCCATGCCCAACAGACAGGTGACCAACCACCCGAAATTGGGGCTGAAAATGATCCCCACCAGGAACAGGGTGAAGATGGCCATCTCCACCACGAACATGCGCTTGCGGCCGTATTTGTCGGCCAGACCGCCCAGCAGGGTGGCGCCGATAAGAATGCCGAGCAGGCCCGCCGCCGTCACCAGACCGTGCTGGTAGGCCACCAGATTGAATTCCCGGGCGATCAGCGGCAGCGCCACGCCGCCCATGCCCACCACCAAGCCCTCGAAAAACTTGCCAGCCGACGCCAGAACCCAGATACGGCTTTGCATGGGCGTCATGGGCACGGACGGCGTGGGCGTGCCGTCCAACCAACGCGGTGTTTCGTCGATATAATCCTGAACGGTACGGGCGGTTTTGCCCATTTCGTCCGGGGCGGTGGCGTCGCTCATGCGATCCTCCTGGCGTTGACCCAACGATCGGAACGGAAAGGGGAGAGCGCGCCGACCCACCCCCGCGCCTCTGCCTAACCGGTTCGGGGCGCGGCGACAATCACCGGTGTGTGACGCCATGAAAACGCCACGGTCGCGTCATAATAACGTAAGGATATGGGTTCTTCAGGGGGCGGTCAGCGGCGGTGCTTCGCCCTCTGGTGGGGTGCCGATGGTGCGGGTGAACAGGGCCCTGACCGCTTCGGCGTCTTCGTGCATGCGGTGCTTGAGGGTTCCGGTGTCCGGGCAGTCGCAGGCCGCCGCCAGTCGCCGCAGCAGGCCGGGGGGGGCGGAGGAGTCGTCGAAGCTGCCTTCCACCGTCAGCCGCAACACCGCTTGCACGGCGGCGAACAGGCGGTGCGCTTGCAGGAGGATGTCCGCATCGCCCGCCGCCAGCAGCCCGGCCTGCCGCAGCCGGGTCAGGGCTTCCGCCGGGTTGGGGTGCAGCACCTCCGGATGGCTGTGGGCATGATGCAGTTGCAGGGTTTGGGCGATGAACTCGATGTCCACCAACCCGCCCTGGATCATTTTCACGTCCCATTCGGACTCCGGGGGTTTTTCCCGGGACAGACGGGCCCGCATTTCGGCCACGTCGGCCCGCAGGGCGTCGGGATCGCGGGGGCGGGTGAGGGTTTCGCGGATGGCGGCCTCCACCCGGTCGTTGAGGGGCGGCGGGCCGCACACCACCCGCGCCCGGGTCAGGGCCATGTGCTCCCAGGTCCAGGCATCGGTTTCGTGATAACGCACGAAGGCTTCCATGCTGGAGGCAATGGGGCCGGCGGCGCCAGAGGGGCGCAGGCGCATATCCACTTCGTACAGGCGTCCCTCCGGGGTGCGGGCGGTGAGGGCGTTCACCAGCCGCTGCCCCAGTCGGGCAAAATAGGTACGGGGGTTCAGGGGGCGTTCGCCGTCGGAGGTCTCCAGGGCCTCGGGCACGTCGTAAATGAAGATCAGATCCAGGTCGGAGGTGGCGGTCATTTCCCGGCTGCCCAGCTTGCCCAGGGCGACGATGGTCATGCCCACGGTTCCCGGGGCGCCGAAGCGGCCGTGGCGGCGGGCGAACTCTTCCTCCACCCGGGGGTAGAGCCGGGCCAGGACCGCCTCGGCGATGTCCGACAGGGCGGCCTGGGCCTGTCGGCCGAGAATGGTGCGCCGCAGGGCCTGAACCCCCACCTGGAAACGGCGTTCGTTGGTCCAGCGCCGGGTGAGGTCCAGCACGTCCTCGAACATTTCCGCCGTCAGCAGATAGGAATCCAGCTCGTTCATCAGGGCCTCGGCTTCGGGCAGGGGCTCGAAGAAGCCGCCGGCCAGCACCGCCTCCACCACCGCCGGTCGCCGGGCCAGATGGTCGGCCAGACGGGGGGCATCCCCCAGCACCTCCGCCACCAGATCCAGCAGGGCCGGATTGGCCTGGAACAGCGCGAACAACTGCACGCCCGTGGGCAAGGCGTGCAGGAACTGGTCGAAGCGGCGCAGGGCCTGATCGGGGTTGGTGCGGTGGGCCAGGGTGCGCAGCAGGGTGGGCATGAGCTCGGTGAGCAATTCCCGCGCCCGGGGCGAGCGGGTGCAGCGATAGCGGCCGTGGTGCCACTGCCGCACCACGTCGGCCACCGCCGCCGGCTCCTGGAAGCCCATGGCGGTGAGGGTGGCCAGGGTGTCGGGGTCGTGCTCCTGGCCGGTGAACACCAGATTGCCCCCTTCTTCGTCGGCCAGGGGGGTATCGTGGGCGAACAAGGGGCCGTAGTGATGTTCCACCGTTTCCAGGTGGTGGCGCAGGTCCTGCTCGAAGGCCGCCGCGTCCGCATAGCCCAGGAAGGTGGCCAGGGCGGTGAAGCGCTCCCCATCCTCGGGCAGAGTCTGGGTCTGCTGGTCGTCGGTCATCTGCAACCGGTGCTCCACCCAGCGCAGGTAGCGATAGGCCCGGAGGAGATCGGCAGCCACCCGGGGCGGGATCTGCCCGGCGCCCACCAGGGCCTGGAGAGCGCCTTCGGTGGTGCGGTCCCGCAGGCGCGGGTTGCGCCCCCCCCAGATCAGTTGCTGGGTTTGGGCATAGAACTCCACCTCGCGGATGCCGCCCCGGCCCAGCTTGATGTTGTGGCCGCGGGTGGCGATGGTGCCCCCGCCGCGATGGGTGTTGATCTGGCGCTTGATGGCGTGAATATCGCGCACGGCGTTGAAGTCCAGGTACTTGCGCCAGACAAAGGGCCGCAGCATGGCCAGCACCTCGTTGCCCAGCACCCGGTCGCCGGCCACGGGCCGGGCCTTGATCATGGCGGCCCGTTCCCAGTTCTGGCCCTGGCTTTCGTAATAGACCTCCGCCGCCAGCAGGGTGATGGCCGGCGGGGTGGAGCCGGGATCAGGGCGCAGGCGCAGGTCCACCCGGAACACATAGCCATCGCCGGTGCGGTCGCCGATGATCTTGACCAGATTCTGGGTGATGCGGTTGCAACACTGTTGCAGGGTGCGCCGGCCGGTGTAGGTCATGGCCTCGGGATCGAACAGCACGATCAGGTCGATGTCGGAGGAATAGTTCAATTCCCCGGCCCCGAGCTTCCCCATGCCCAGCACCGTCAGGCCGCAGCTCCGCAAGGGGTGTTCCGGGTGGGGCAACACCAGTTCCTGGCGGCGGTGCAGCTCGGTAAGCTGTTGGGCCAGGGCCAGATCCAGGGTGGCTTCGGCGGTGCGGCTGAGGGCATGGGTCACGTGGTGCAACCGCCAGCGCCCGGTGATGTCCGCCAGGGCAATGGTCAGGGCCAGGCGGCGCTTGCCCACCCGCAGCCGGCGCATGAGCGCGGTCATGTCCGTTTCCGCGCCGGCTTCCCGATACAACACGGCCAACTCGTTTTCAAAACAGGCATCGGCGCCCTGGGTCAGGAAGGCGTGCACCACGTCGGGGGCCCGCAACAGGCCCTGGCTGAGATAGGGGCTGTTGCCGAAAATCCCGGCCAGCAGGGCGTTGCCCCCGGCATCCGCGGCCAGGGTGGTCATGAAGGCGGCCAGGGGGGGGTCCGTTTCCTCGGCGGCCCGGGCCCGCCACTGGGCCAGACCGTCGTCGGCCCGCGTGGGGTCGGCCGGTCGGGGCAGCGCGGAGGGGTCGAGCGCAGGCGCGGACTCTGCCATGGTGGTCTCCCTGGAAGTTTGCCGTCGGGGGATGCTGTTCGTATGATGCGCGGAGCGGGAGGGTCGGTCCTCCCACCCGGAAAACAGCCTGACCTGGATCGCATCGTTTTCCAACCGGGCAATTGGGGCGGGCTGTCACCGCCCGTTGCCGTCAGCGAGGCGTCTCCGTGGTTCCAATACCCGTTCTGCGGTTCCTGATCCTGTTGGAATATCTGGCGCTGTTCGTCCTGATCATCCTGGGCGTGCTGGCCTGGGAGGTGAGTCGCGGACCGGTCCCGTTGACCTTCCTCACGCCGTACGTGGCCGATTTCCTGGAACAGCACGTGCCGGACCTGGACATGGACATGGACTCGGCCGAACTGTACTGGGGCGGCTGGGGCCAGGAAATGGGCATCCGGGCCCAGGGCGTGGTGTTGCGGGAGATGGACAACGGGCTGGTGGCGGAGGTGCCCGACCTTTATTTCCAGATCAATCCCCACAGTCTCATGGAAGGCCGGATTCAGGTACAGTCCCTGACCCTGGAGCGCCCGGTGTTGCGGGTGCGGCGTGATGCCGATGGCGGCTTTCCCGCCTGGCAGGCGGCCAGCACCGCCGCCGGTGAGTTGCGCAACGTCCCGCCGACACCCGAGCCCGAGCCCGCAAGCGCAAAACCACCGGCCCCCGATCCCCTTGGGGCGATGGGGCCGCCCCGGCCGCGTCGGCGTCCCTTGCCGCCGGACGTGAGCGCCCTGGTGCCCAACCCCGCCACCGCCGCCGTGGTGCGGGACGTGGTCAGCGGTCTGCGCGGCTCGCGGGCGGCGCTGGCCCAGGGCAAGGCCCTGGCGCGGGTGTTGATCAACAACGGCCGGGTGGTGGTGGACGACCAGCGGCTGGAAACCACCTGGCAACTGAGCGAGGTGTTCCTTTCCGTGGACCGGGGGAGGGACGCGGTGGCCATGGACCTGAGTTTCGGTCTGGAAACCGGGGGCGCGCCCAGCAGCATTGCCCTGCATGCCCGTCTGCCCCGGGAGGGCACCACGGCCACCGCCGCCCTTCAACTGGCCGACATCTGGCCGGTGGCGTTGGGGCGGTTTCTGGAGACGGTGCCTTTTCTGGATCAGGGGCGCTTACCGCTGAACGGCACGGTGCACGCCACCTTTGACCTGGGGCCGCTGCCGACGGTGAACCGCATGGGGTTCGATATCCGGGGCGGGGCGGGGACGGTGCGGCTGCCACCGCCCCTGTCCCAGAGCTATGACGTGGCGGGGCTGTACCTCAGCGGCCACTACAGCGCCACGGACCGGCGGGCGGTACTGGAAGATTTGTTCCTGGACCTGGGCGGACCGGCCCTGACCGCCAACGGCACCCTGGCCTTGCGGCCCAAAACGGTGGGGGTACACGGGGTGGCCACGGTCACCGGCATGACGGTGGCGCACCTGGGCGACTACTGGCCGCAGGGGGTGCTGCCCAATCCCCGGCGCTGGGTGGGGCGCAATCTTACCGCCGGCACCGTGTCCGAGGCGCGTTTCACCTTGGCCGCCGACTTCAGCCGGGCCACCGAGCACTTGGCCATCGGGGACTTCGACGGGCGGGTGCGGGTACGGGATGCCACGGTGCATTTCCTGCGGCCCCTGCCGCCCGTGCAGGGGGTGGACGCCACGGTGCGCCTGGGGCCGCGGCGCCTGGACGTGACCGCCAGCGGCGGGCGGTTGCGGGGACTCACCGTGCCCCGGGCCACGGTGGCCCTCACCCACCTGCACCGGCCGCGCGAGGAGCGCCTCCAGGCTGACGTGACGGTCACCGGGCCGGTGCGCGATGCGTTGCACGTGATCAACCAGCCACCGCTGCGCCTGTTACAGGGCGTGAGTCTGCCGCTGGCGCGGGTGCAGGGATCGGCGGAAACCCGCCTGAAGGTGACCGTGCCCCTGGCGGCGCCGGTGCGTTTCGCGCAGGTGGACCTGGATGTGGCCTCGACCCTGCGCGGGGTGGTGTTGCCGGGCATGGCCCTGGGGCAGGACGTGCGCAACGGCCACTTTCGTCTGACCGCCAACCGTCAGCGGGTAGCGCTCACCGGTCGGGCCACGGTGGTGGGCGCGCCGGCCCGGGTGCGGTGGGGGCTGCGGCTGGACCAGGGCCGACCCCGGGGACGCACCCATGCCACCCTGACCCTCACCCCGGCCCAGCGCCGCCGCCTGCTGCCGGAAGTGGCCGCGCTCACCGCGCCGTTCGTGCCCGGGCCGGTGGGGGTGACCCTGGACCTCAGTCCCCGAGGGGCGGGGCAGCAGGTCCGGGTGGCGCTGGATCTGACCCCCACGCCCCTGACCCTGCCGCCCGTGGGCTGGTCCAAGCGGGCGGGGCGACCGGGGCGGGCCACCCTGGTGCTGCCGCTGGATGCCCAGGGGCGTCTGGGGGGCCGGTCCACCTTCACCGTGGAGGCGCCGCGCCTGGAGGGACAGGGGCACTGGGATATGGCCGGGGGCGGCCGGTTGGAAACGGTGACGGTGAAACGGTTGCGGGTGGGGCGCACCAACGTGGGGGGAACGGTCCGGCCCCGGGCCGGGGGCGGCTGGGAGGTGGCCCTGCGCGGGCATGCCCTGGATCTGGAACCGTTGCTCAACCGGCCCGACCGGGACGGTCGTCCGCTGCCCCTGGTCATCTCCGTGGCGCTGGACCGGCTGTTCGTGCGTCGGGGGGCGGCTCTCAACGCCGTGCGCGGGACCCTGCGGGTGTGGGACGGGCCGCGTCGGGCCGACCTGAAGGCCCGTCTGCCCTCCGGGGCCGGCATGACTCTGCGTCTGCGCACCCGGGCCGATGCCAGCCAGGATTGGCGGATCGCGGTGGGCAATGGCGGGGAATTGCTGCGTCATCTGGGGGTGTATGACGACCTGGTGGGGGGGCATCTCACCGTGACCGCGCACCAGACCGGCCAGCGGATGCGTGGCCGCCTGGAACTGCGGAACTTCCGGCTGATGAAGGCACCCATCGTGGCCCGGGTGCTGGAGGTGGCGTCCCTCAGCGGGCTGGTGGATGCCCTGGAGGGGGGCCGGGGCCTGAAGATGACCGCCCTGGAGGTTCCCTTCGTCAAGGACGGGTCCATGGTGCATCTAGGGGAAAGCCGGGCCTACAATTTCGCCTTGGGGGCCACGGCCCAGGGGTCCGTTGACCTGCGCAGTCATGCCTTGAACCTGTGGGGGACCCTGGTGCCGCTCTATGCCTTGAACAATCTGCCGGGGCGTTTGCCGCTGGTGGGCGATCTGCTGGCCGGCAGCCGGGACAGCGGTGTGCTGGCCATGCGCTACACGGTGCGCGGCCGGCCGCCGGGGGTGCGGGTGGGGGTCAATCCCCTGTCCCTGTTGACACCGGGCGTGCTGCGCCGGTTTTTCGATCTCTTTCCCACGGCTGGCCGCCGACCGTAAGGATCCTATGGTTTTTTGGGTATTGGAGACCCCATGCGCCGTGTCCTGTCTGCTCTCGTCCAACCGCCTCACCTCGGCTTCTATGCCCTGTCGGGGCGCATCACCGCCTTTGCCGGACCGGCCCTGTTCGGACTGGTGACGGGGCTTACCGGCAGTCAGCGCTGGGGCATGGCCAGGGTGCTGCCGTTCCTGGTGGCGGGGGCGGTATTACTGATCAGGCCCCTGCCGCCACGGCGTGATCAAGACGAAGAGGTGAGCTGCGCGAAGGCGTCATCCAGGGTTTCGGCCACGGTGAGCCAGCGGCCCAGGGGATTGCCGTCGGTGAAGGCGGCGTCCCCCATGGAGGCGAGCATGGTGCGCAGGGGCTGCCAGTAGCCGCGGGTGTCCAGCAGTACGATGGGAAAGTGGGCCAGCCCAAGCTGCCGCAGGGTGACTGCCTCGAACAACTCGTCCAGGGTGCCGAGTCCTCCGGGCAGGGCCAGCACGGCATCGCATTCCTCGAACATGCGGCGCTTGCGCTCGGCCAGGGTTTCCACCCACTCGCAGCGGCCATAGACGGTGCGGTGGCGTTCCCGCCGCGCCAGCAACCGGGGCAGGATTCCCAACACCAGGGCGCCGTGCTGATCGGCGGCAGCCGCCAGCGCGCCCATCAGGCCCACGTCCCCCCCGCCATAGATCAACATGTGTCCCCCCCGGCCGATGCGCTCTCCCACCGCCACCGCCTCCTCGCGATAGGCCGGGTCGTCACCAGGGCGGGCGGCGCAGAACACACAGATGCGGCGGGGCGCGATGGGGGACATGAGACGGGTTTCCTTCACGGACCAACGATCCCCCTGCTTGCCCCAGACCGGGGCCGGTGGCAAGAGCGGGACAGCAAAGCCTTGCGTCCAACGGGGGGGTTGGGTAAACCGTTTCTGGGGATAAAGAGACCGGGGGGGCCGGGCGGCGCGGTTGGTTCCAGCGTTTTCTGGAAAGATTCGCACCCTCAGGGACATCCGGAGTCAAAAGGATCCGCCGCACCATCGGCGGGATCGCGCAGGAGGGAGATCAAGCCATGAAGGTGCGCAGTGTGACCCTGGCGCTGCTGCTGGGGGCGGCGACCATGACCGGCAGCACCGCCCTGGCGGCGGAAGGCGACACGGAAATCGAGAATCGCAAGAATGTGATGGCGGTGGCTGGCGCCAGCTTCAAGACCATTGCCTGCGCCATGAAGGGGAAATGCAGCCAGGACGATAAGTTCCTGGGGCTGCAAGCCCGGGCCCTGGCTTACTCCGCCCATCTGGCCACTTACGCCTTCGGCAAGGGGCCGTTCGAGAACGCCACGGTGAAAACCACGGCCAAGCCGGACATCTGGGACGACTGGGACACCTTCCGCGAGGGCCTGGACGGCATGCGCAAGGGCGCCCTGGAAATGATGGCCGCGGCCGAGGTGGGGGATGACGCCGCCTTCAAAAAGGCCTTCACCAAAACCGGCAAAACATGCAAAAACTGCCACGATAATTTCCGCCAGAAGGATTGATCCATGGCGTGGGGTCGGGCAACAGTCCCCCCATCGTGGCACCGGGATGGGGGAACGCCGGGGGGCGGCGTTCCTTCTCTGACGCGAAGCAGCGCTTCGGCACTGTCCGCGCCCCCTTTACCGAGACCACAAACGGGAGACCGATCCATGAAATTCGTGAAAACCGCCCTGGCCGCCGCCGTGGCCGTGACCGCCGCGACCGCCGCCACCCCCTCCGTGGCTGCCGACGCCAAGGCCGCTATCGAGAACCGCCAGGACGTGATGAAGATCGTCGGCGCCAACTTCAAGACCATCGCCTGTGCTGTGAAGGGCGAGTGCAAGGACGACATGAAGTTCCTGGGCCTGCAAGCCCTGTCCCTGGCCAAGGCCAGCAGCCTGTCCCTGGACGCCTTCAAGGAAGGCCCCTTCAAGAATGCCGGCGTGAAGACCACCTCCAAGGCCGATATCTGGGAAAACAAGGACAAGTTCGATGGTGGCCTGAAGGCCATGCACAAAGGCGCCATGGACATGGCCGCCGCCGCCAAGGGGGGCGACATGAACGCCTTCAAGGCGGCCTTCAAGGAAACCGGCAAGACCTGCAAGGGCTGCCACGACAACTTCCGCGAAAAGTAAGCTGATCCGGGGGCCGGTATATCGGCCTTTCGGTGGGAAGATCATGGGGGCAACGGGGCGACCGTTGCCCCCTTTCTTATTGGTGTCGGCCGTCCGAGGGCGGCAGGGAGCGCACTCAAAGCACGTTTTTTTGGAAACGCCACTGTCATGGAACGGTCCTGAAACCTTGATTTGTGTTGGCCCGGGTTCCGATGGACAAAGCGAGCAGCCGATTTTCCAGGCGGATCAACAGGGGGACCGACCCATGCCGCATCATCGTCTCAGCCTGTCTACCCGCAGCCGTATGGCTGCCCTCGGCCTGGGCGCCGTGGCGCTGACCATGCCGGCGTTCGCCCATGCGGCCACGGAAATCACTTGGTGGCACGCCATGGGGGGCGAGTTGGGCGAGAAGGTCAACGAAATCGCCGAGGGCTTCAACAAGTCCCAGGACACCTACGTGGTGAAGCCGGTCTACAAGGGGTCCTATCCCCAGACCATGACCTCCGCCATCGCCGCCTTTCGCGCCCACCAACAACCCCATATCGTGCAGGTGTTCGAGGTGGGAACCGCCACCATGATGAGCGCCAAGGGCGCCATCTATCCCGTCTATAAGTTGATGAAGGACACCGGGCAGGCCTTCGATCCCAAGGCCTATCTGGCGGCTGTGACGTCCTACTACGTGGACAACGACGGCCACATGCTGTCCATGCCCTTCAATTCCTCCACCGCGGTGGTGTACTACAACAAAGATGCCTTCAAGAAGGCGGGGCTGGACCCCAATAGTCCTCCCAAGACCTGGAGCGAACTGGCCGAGGCCGGCAAGAAGATCGTGGAAAGTGGTGCGGCCGAATGCGGCTTCACCAGCACCTGGCAATCGTGGATCCAGCTTGAGAACTTCTCCGCCTGGCACAACGTACCGTTTGCCAGCAACAATAACGGCTATGCGGCCATCAAGGGCACGAAGCTGGAATACAACGGCGATCTGCAGAAGCGCCACATCAAGAACCTGGGGGAATGGCGCAAGGCTGGCATTTTCAAGTATGGTGGCCGGGAATCCAAAGGCATGCCCCTGTATTACTCGGGGACCTGTGCCGTCACCATGGGGTCCTCTGCCTCTCGGGCCGGGGTGCTGCAGAACGCTAAGGGGTTTGAGACCGGCGTGACCATGTTGCCCTATTATGCCGACGTGAAGGGGGCGCCCCAGAACTCCATTATCGGCGGTGCCTCTCTGTGGGTGCTGCAGGGGCACAAGAAGGGCGACTACAAGGGCGTGGCCGAGTTCTTCACCTATCTTTCCAGGCCCGAGGTTCAGGCCGACTGGCACCAGGCCACCGGCTATCTGCCCATCACCACGGCCGCCTATGAGCTCACCAAGAAACAGGGGTATTACACCAAGAACCCCGGGGCCGAAGTGGCCATCAAGCAGATGACTCTTAACCCGCCCACCCCCAACTCCCGGGGCCTGCGTCTGGGCAACATGGTGCAGATCCGGGACATCAACAACGAAGAGCTGGAAAACGTGTGGTCCGGCAATACCGAGGCCGCCAAGGCCCTGGATACTGCCGTGGCACGCGGTGACAAGGAACTGGAAAAGTTCGCCCGTCAGGCTGGGCACTGATCACCGGGCGGGAGGCCCGGGGGGCCTCCCGCGCCTGACGGGAACCCGGCAGGGGGTTCAACCCGCCCGGGGCGCCCGGGCATGAGCGGGAGAGAACGTGGCTATGCAGACCAAGCGCGTCGTGTTCCGGCATCGGTTCATGCCCTATGTTTTTGTTCTCCCACAGTTGATCATTACCTTCATTTTCTTCCTGTGGCCGGCAGCGCAAGCCATTTTCCAGTCTGTTCTGCAGGAAAACGCCTTCGGTACTTCCACAACCTTCGTGGGGCTGGAGAATTTTCGCGATCTTCTGCAGGATTCTGTTTATTTAAGCAGTTTCAAGACCACGCTGATCTTCAGTGCCGCCACCGCCCTGCTGGCCATGGCCACCGCCCTGGTGCTGGCGGTGGTGGCGGATCGGGTGATCCGGGGGACTCATACCTATCGCACCTTTCTGATCTGGCCCTATGCGGTGGCTCCGGCCGTCTCCGGGGTGCTGTGGTGGTTCCTGTTCAACCCCACCCTGGGCATCGCCGCCTACGTGCTGCGGCAGGTGGGGGTGGACTGGGACCCGGCCACCTTCGGCACCCAGGCCATGGTGCTGGTGATCATCGCCGCCGCCTGGAAACAGGTGAGCTATAACTTCCTGTTTTTTCTGGCCGGACTGCAGTCCATTCCCCACAGCCTGATCGAGGCCGCCGCCATCGACGGCGCCGGACCCGTCAAGCGCTTCTGGACCGTGGTGGTGCCGCTGCTGACGCCCACCGTGTTCTTCCTGGGGGTCATCAATCTGGTCTACGCCTTTTTCGATACCTTCGCGGTGATCGACGCCACCACCCAGGGGGGGCCAGGCACCGATACCACCATCCTGGTCTACAAGGTGTGGCGGGATGGCTTCATCGGCCAGGACCTTGGCGGATCGGCAGCCCAGTCGGTGGTGCTGATGGTGATCGCCATCCTGCTCACCGTAGTGCAGTTCCGCTATGTGGAACGGCACGTGAACTATTGAGCCCAAACGCCGATCGGGGAAGGGAGAGTCGCCATGGTGGAAAATCGCCCGCTTCTGAATGTGTTGAGCCACTTGGTGCTGCTCGGAGGCGTGGCGCTCGTGGTGTTGCCCATCTGGGTGGCCTTCGTGGCTTCCACCCTCAGCCCGGAGGGGTTCCTGAGTGGTACCCTGCCGTTGCTGCCCGGCCCGCATCTGGTGGAAAACTATCTCTCGGTGCTGACCAGTGGCGTCCAGTCCTCGGGCACGCCCTCCATCGCCTTGATGCTGGCCAACAGCCTGATCATGGCGATGGGGATCGCCCTGGGCAAGATCGCCATTTCCCTGTTGTCGGCCTTTGCCATTGTCTATTTCCAGTTTCCTTTCCGGGTGGGCGTGTTTTGGATCATTTTTATCACCCTGATGTTGCCGGTGGAAGTGCGTATTCTTCCTACCTTTGAGGTGGCCAGTGATCTGGGACTGTTGAACTCCTATTCCGGCCTGATCCTGCCGCTGATCGCCAGTGCCACAGCCACGTTCCTGTTCCGTCAGTTCTTCATGACAGTGCCGGAAGAACTGACGGAGGCGGCCCGTATTGATGGTGCCGGACCATGGCGTTTTTTCCGGGACATTCTGATGCCCATGTCCCGCACCAATATTGCGGCCCTGTTTGTTATTCTATTCATTTATGGCTGGAACCAGTATCTGTGGCCCCTGATTGTGACCACGGAACAGCATTACTACACCATCGTCATGGGGATTCAGCGTCTGGTGACCGTCTCCAACGAGCAGCCGCAATGGCATCTGGTGATGGCCACCACCATGCTGGCCATGCTGCCGCCGGTGGCGGTGATTGTGTTCATGCAGCGTCTGTTTGTGCAGGGCCTGACCGAAACAGAAAAATGAAGACTCCCGGCGGCACTGTCGGGGAATCGCAACACAGGAGTGTCGTCCATGGTCGCCATTTCGCTTGAGGGTCTGCGCAAGGTCTACCCGGGAGGGGTGGAGGCGGTGAAGGGCATTTCCCTGGATATCGCCGACGGCCAGATGGTGGTGCTGGTGGGGCCCTCGGGGTGCGGCAAATCCACCCTGTTGCGCATGGTGGCCGGGCTGGAAACCATTACCGACGGGGCCCTGCGGATCGGCGACCGGCGGGTAAACGATCTGGAGCCGGGCCAGCGTGACATCGCCATGGTGTTCCAGAACTACGCCCTGTATCCCCACATGACGGTGCGCCGCAATCTCAGTTATGGATTGCAGAATCACGGCTTTCCCAAGGCCGAGATCGTCCGCCGCGTGGATCAGGCGGCCACCATGCTGGAAATCGCCGACTTCCTGGACCGCAAGCCCCGTCAGCTTTCGGGCGGTCAGCGGCAGCGGGTGGCCATGGGGCGGGCCATCGTCCGGGAACCGTCCGTGTTCCTGTTCGACGAACCCCTGTCCAACTTGGACGCCAAGCTGCGGGTGCAGATGCGTGTGGAAATCCGCAAGCTGCAACGCAAGCTGGGCACCACCAGCCTGTACGTGACCCACGACCAGATGGAGGCCATGACCCTGGCCGATCTGCTGGTGGTGATGAACCAGGGGCGGGTGGAGCAGGCCGGTTCCAGCATTGCCCTGTATGAACGGCCCGAGACCCGATTCGTGGCCACCTTTATTGGCTCGCCGCAGATGAACATCCTGCCGGGAGAGATCACCGACGGCGGCATCGCCCTGGGGTCCCGGGTGCGGCTGCCCGTGAGTCTCGCCACCTCTCACCCCCGGGTGTGGGTGGGGGTGCGGCCGGAGCACTTGGCTGTGGTTCCCGAACACGCCACGGCGGAGGAAGGTCTGTGCCTGCCCCTGACCGTCATGACCCTGGAGCCTGTGGGCGCTGAGACCCTGGTGCATGCCCGCCTGGACGGCCTGGACAAGGAAACGGACGTGGTGCTGCGTATCCCCGGAACCCATGGCAGCGATGTGGTGGGGGATCATCTGATGGCCCAGGCCCCCCTGCACGCCCTGCATTACTTCGACTACGAGACCGATCAACGAGTGGACGTCGCCCCCCGCGCCTGATGGTCGCCCCACGGGAGACGCCGAGGGGCCGCCCGGTGGGGGTGGATCCACAGCACCGTCCCCCGTGCCACCCGGGCCAGTACCGCCCGCAACGCCGGCGCGGTCAGGGCTACGCAGCCCTCCGTGGGGGTGCGCTCGGGCCGCATCACATGCAGGAACAGGGCGCTGCCCCGGCCCGGCACCACCGGCCGGTCGTTGGCGCCGAACACCACCACCAGATCATAGAGGCCGTCCGTGCGCCACAGCGCTTCGTGCCGGGCGGGGAAGGGCAGGGGGACCCAGCGGTTGTAGCAGGGATGGGGGGGATCGTCGCACCAGCCGTCGCTTCGTCGGGTGCGGCGGCCGGGCAGACGGGTGTGGGGGCGCGGGCCCCGGTCGGCCCGCCAGTACAGGCCGCGCAGGGCAAAGCGGCCCACCGGGGTGATGCCGTCGCCCTCCTGGCGCTTGATATGGACACCGCCGCGCCCCAGCACGCAGGGCCACGCCCGGGGGCCAGCGCTCAGCACCCCGGCATGGGGGCCCGTGGCCCGGACGTGCAGGGTGCGGAGGCAGGGGCTCGGGGCGGTCATCCGCCGCGTTTGCCGCCCAGGGCCTCGTAGCGGTCCAGGGCCTCGTAGCGGTCCAGGGCCTGGGCCATGACCTGGGACAGATTCTGCGGCGGGCCGTCCTGGGCCGCCGCCAGCAGGGGATGGGCGGGCGGTGTCTGGGCCGCCGCCGATTCGCCGCCCGTCGTGGAAGCAGGGGGGGCAGAAGCCGGGGAAGCGGACGCCGAGGGGGCCGGGGCCGCCTGCGGCAGATCATAACCGGAGGCGGGGCCCGCCCGCGACCAATCACTGTCCGGGGCACTGCCCGGCGCTCGGCCGCCCTGGGCCAGGGCTTGAGCCGCCTGCACCGAGGGCGGCGGAGCCGCCATGGCCTCGGCATCGCTCAGTTCCTGGGCCTGTAACAAGGAGGCCAGGGCCTGGGGAGTGGGCGGGGCGTCCACCATGCCTTCCGCCCGGGCAAAGCTGCCAAAGGTGGCCGGGCTCGCGCCCTCGCCCCAGGCGGGATCGCCGCCCAATTGGCTCAGGCGGCTGCGTTCGCTCAGGCTGGGCTGGGCGTTGCGCACCAGATCCTCGCGGTTGAAGCGAAACAGCCGGCCGCCATCGGAGGCTTCCGCCGCCGCCTTTTCCTGGGCGGCGGTAAGATCGCGTGGCGTGGCGCCCAAAGCTTCGGTGCGGCCGCTGTCGGCCGCGGCGTTGGCGAAAAGCTGGTTCACCTTCACCGCCCCTTGGTCCGCATTGGCTGCGTCCTGCGGCGGCGTGGAGGCGGTCGGCGTGGTTCCCGCCGCGTGCTGGGCACCCGTGGCGCCCTGAGACGTCGGCGCGGCGGCCGGCAGCGGGGAGGTCGCCGCTTGGGCCGTCTGGGCCTCGCCGCCCCGGCCCGGCAGCAGGTTCAGGGGATTGAGGGCGCTGAGCACATCCCCGAAGGTCAGCCCCCGGGTGTCCACCACCACCTTCTGCCCCACGTATTCCACGCCCTCCTGATGGGCCCGCCATTGCGCCGACCCGGGACGCAGGACCTGCGTAACGCTTTCCTGATCGTAGGCCATGCCATCCTCTCCCAACCATCCCGCATGGGGTCCCGGGGGGACCACGTGGTACCACGCCCCGGACCCCTGTTGAGTTCTTGCCCCAATGAGTTCTTGCCCCAACAGGAAGCAACTCTCATGCCATACCATGCAAGGCGGAGTCGCCGACCGTGATCCCGGGCACGGGGCGGCAAGTTTTGCCCGGCCGGCAGCCTCCTCCCGGCAGCCTCCGCCGGGCCCTGGTTCTTGGGCGGCGCCTGGGGTAAGGTGGCGGGGAACACAGGGCGCGAGAGACTCTAGGGGGGCCGAACCATTTCGGAACTGGATCCATCCACCATCGCCGGTCAGGGCGATCAGGATCTGCTGGAAACCGGGGCGGCCATGCGCTGGGTGGTGGCGGGGGACCGTTCCCTGCGCACCGCCACCTGGCCGGCCGAGGGAGACCACCCGGCCGGCACCGTGGTGTTGCTCAACGGCCGCTCCGAGTTCCTGGAAAAGTACCTGGAGCCCATCGCCCAGATGCGCAGCCGGGGGTTCGTGGTGCACAGCCTGGACTGGCACGGCCAGGGCCTGTCCCAGCGCATGTTGGCGGAACGCGGCAAGGGCCACCTGCGGGATCCGGACCACTATCAGGAGGACCTGCGTGCCTTCCTGGCCACCTTGCCGGCGGACAGCCCCCGGCCGGTGCTGTGGCTGGCCCATTCCATGGGCGCCCACATTGCCCTGCGCCACCTCGCCACCCAACCCCAGGCGGCCGATGGGGCCCTGTTGCTGGCGCCGCTTATCGCCGTGCGCTGGCCCGTGCCCGCTTGGCTGGCGCGTCTGGTGGTCCGGAGTGCGGAACGGCTGGGGGCTGAGGAAGCCCTGGCCTGGGGGCAGTCGGCGACACCGCGCCCGCCGCAGTTCACCAACAATGCGTATACCGGCGACGCCGAGCGTTTCCAACTGCACCGCTGGTGGACGGATCACCGGCCGCTGTTGCATGTGGGCGGCGTCACCTGGGGCTGGCTGGCGGCCATCTCCCGGTCCATGGATCGCTTGCGGGCGCCGGGGGTGGCGGAGGCGGTGACCACGCCCACCGTGCTGTGTCTGGCCGGACGGGAGCGGGTGGTGGACAACAACGCCGTCCGTCGTTTTGCCCGCCGCATGCCCCGGGCCCGGCTGGAATATTTTACCCACGCCCGTCACGAAATCCTGTTCGAGCGGGCGCCGGTGCGTGACCGGTTCTGGGCCCTGTTCGATGCCTTCAGCCAGGATCCCGAGGGCGTGGTGGCGGCCGTGCCCGCCCATGGGCGGGGGGCATGACCGCCATCCGGCCGGAAAAACGCTCGGTGCGGGTGGCGGGGCATGCCACCAGCATTTCCCTGGAGCCGCCCTTCTGGGCGGCGCTGCACCATCTGGCCCAGGCGCGGGGGCAGTCCCTCAATGCCCTGGTCTCGGAGGTGGACCGCCAACGCCAGGGCAACCTGTCCAGTGCGCTGCGGGTGTTCGTGCTGTGCGAGGTGGCCCCCGCTTATTGCCATGCCCCCCAAGTGGCGGATACGTGATGTGGACTCGTCCGTTTTCCTGGGGGCTGCTGGTCGGTTTGGCGTGGAACGCCCCAGCCGGGGGCGGCGGAGACCAAGGTCGAGCAGAGCACCGCCGCCGGGACGGTCACGGTGGCCATCCCCCGCCCCGGGAGAAGATCATGTCGCTGCCCAAGCCCAAGGGGGCGGGGGGTGTCTACGGCTGAAAACGGCCGTGGCCGGGACTCACCGGCCACGGCTTGCGCGGCGTAAGGCCGTCAGGGATCAGTTCTTGTAGCGGTCATTGTTGAACACATAGTCGCCACCGGGGGCGTTCTTGTGGCAGGCGATGCAGCCCTGGTTGCTGCCCTTGCCCACCTTGCCGGCCAGGGCGATACCCTTGGGATTTTTCATCACCCCGCCCTCGGGGTCGTATTTGACATAGTACCAGTTGTCATGCTCGGGGTCGTACTGGTCCCGGCGCAGCATCACGGTAATGGATTTCAGGAATTTGCCGGGGGTGTTCCCCACACTGTCCACCGAGGCACCTTCGCCGCCAAAGTTCTTTTTCACCAGCACGTTGGAGGTGGCGTCGGTCAGGGGGATGGGGCCGTCAAGGGTCTCCAGGATGGCGCCATGGGGCTCCATGCCCTGGTAGGGACGCACCCGGATGGCGTTGTCCCCCACGTAGTGACCTTTTTCCAGGGCCTGCCACAGGGTCTTGGCGTAGGTGATATCCGCTTCGGTCCCGAAGGGGGCGTCGGCGGCGTGGGCGCTGCCCGTGGCCAGGGCCAGGCTAAACAGGGCTAGGGTCTGATACCGCATGCTTTTTCTCTCCCGCGTCTTGGTTGTGAATACGCGGCCAAGCGTTTTCCGGACCGCACGCCATTGGAGGATGCGGGCGGGTACGAGGTCACGAATTATTTTTGGTTTTTTTTCGGTGACCCGACAGCGGCGAGCTCTCTCCAAGGGGGGAGTCATCACGCCAATCAAGGGAGGCTCCCATGCGATACCTTCTCTCTTTCCTTTTGCTGATCGGAATGTTCGAGCCGGCGGCGGCGGACGTGCCCGCCGCCTGGACGCGGGATTTCCCGCACACGGATTTCACCCGTCACACGGTGCCGTTCTCGGAAATCCGTCCTGGCGGACCGCCCCGCGACGGCATTCCCGCTATCACGGAGCCGGTCTTCGTGCCCGTGGCCGACAGTGCCCTGGACGAGGAGTCGCCGGTGATCAGCCTCGCCCTGGGCGAAACGGCCCGGGCCTATCCGTTGCGGGTGCTCATGTGGCACGAGATCGTCAACGACCGCCTGGACGACATGCCGGTGGCGGTGACCTGGTGCCCCCTGTGCAACAGCGCTGTAGCCTTTGACCGCCGGCTGGACGGCCGCCCGCTTACCTTCGGCACCACCGGCCGACTGCGGCACTCGGACATGATCATGTATGATCGGGAAACGGAAACTTGGTGGCAGCAGGCCCTGGGCGAAGGCATTGTGGGCCGGCACGCGGGCCGCACCCTCACCCGGTTGCCGGCGCGGCTGGAAAGCCTGGGGCGGTTCCGGGCGCGCCATCCCCGGGGGGCGGTGCTGGTGCCCCATGATCCCGAGGCGCGTTCCTACGGCCGCAACCCCTACGTGGGCTACGACCGGGCGGAGCGGCCCTTCCTCTATGACGGGCGCTACGACCGCCCTTTGCCGCCGTTGGCGCGGGTGGTGGCGGTGGGGGACCGGGCCTGGAGTCTTGAGGCCGTGCGCCGGGCCGGCACCCTGGAGACCGAGGACGGCCTGCGTCTTCTCTGGCAGCCCGGGCGCCGGTCGGCGGTGGATGCCGCCACCGTGGCCGGCGGCCGCGACGTGGGGCAGGTGGTGGTGCAGCGCCGGAACCCCGAGGGCCAGTGGCGGGACGTGCCCTACGACATGCCCTTTGCCTTTGCCTTCGACGCCTTTCACCCCGAGGCCCCGATCCATCAGTAAAGCGGTTGTCTCGTGGCGCGAAATAAGGGGGACGCGGTGCCGGACCACCGTGCCCCCCCCTGTGCCGGGCGCAAAACGCACATTACGCTTTACGAATGCCGGCCACCCATTCCTCCATGGTGTTGTGGGCCACCTCGTTGGGGGCGTCCATGAAGCTCACCTCGAAGCCGTCGAGGGTTTCCACGATGGCGATGGAGCGAGGGCGGACCGCCATCACCTCGCACCCGGGCAGCATCAGGCCAAAGCAGAACACCACGTTCTTGGCCCCGAGGATGGTGTCCGCCACCTCGCCGTTGATGGCCTTGGTGTGGGCGTAGTGGTCGAACACGGCGATCAGCTTGGCTTTCGGGTGCTCCTCCACCTTGGTGGTGAAATAGTCCACCAGGGCGTCGAAGGAGCCATGCAGCGTTTCATCCCGACCCAGCCGCACCAAGGTGACCGGATACTTGTCCATCAGGGTTTTGCGTTCCATGAAGCGTGTTCCTTGCGCAATGAAAAGGGCGGCGTGGCACCGTGCCGTGGACCATGCCGCGACCGGGGCCTCGCCGCCCTGACATTTCGCAACCCGTGGCCGGGAGGTTAGAGCGGATGACGCCCCGCTCCAGGGATTTACTCCCAGTCGTCGCGCCGGGTACGCTCCAGGCGTTCGTGCCGTTCCTGGGCCTCGATGGAGAGGGTGGCGATGGGGCGGGCCTCCAACCGGCGCAAGGCGATGGGTTCCCCCGTTTCCTCGCAAAACCCATAGCTGCCGTCGTCGAGTCGCTCCAGGGCGGCGTCGATCTTGGCGATCAGCTTGCGGGCCCGGTCGCGGGTGCGCAGCTCCAGGGCCCGGTCCACCTCGGTGGTGGCGCGGTCGGCGATGTCTGGCTCCGGGGAGTCCCCTTCCTGCAGGTGCTGTAAGGTGGCGTCAGCTTCGCGCAAAAGTTCCGCGCGCCAATCGATGAGCTTGCGCCGGAAATACTCCCGCTGCAGCGGGTTCATGAACTCCTCGTCGTCGCTGGGACGATAGCCCTCGGGCAGCGTGACACTCATCGACCGGTCCTTGTCCCCGTTTCTCGGTATTCGGCGTGTGGCCGCAATATAGGTAACCCCCTGGCGACACACAAGAGTTACGGGGCGGTCTGTCAGGAGTCGCGGGTCAGTTTGGCCAGTTCCACCTGGGCGCGGACGTCGATTTCGTCCAGAACCTCGGCCAGGGGGCCGTCGTCCACCGCCTCGCGCCGGGCGCGAACTTCCCGGGCCAGGGCGCCGAGCTGATCCTTGGAAACCGCGCCCGCCAGCAGGGCGTCGCGCAGGTCGTCCAGGTGCTCCAGCAACCGTTCCCCGCGCGCCATGGCCTGGCGCCGACGTTGGTCGGGGTCGGGGGGGGGCACTTCCTGGGCCGCCAGCAGGGCGTCCACGGCGCTCACCGCATGGGGACTTTCCGGGGCGCGGGTGCCCCGGGCCTCCACCGCCTCCCGCAGCAGATCCCCAAAGCCGCCCGAATCGCCCTCCACGGGCCGGGCCTTGCGCCGGCCGGGTTCCGGGCCTTGGGTGGTTCCCAGATGCGTGACCCTCATGAGCCTGACTCCTCACCCTGCGGGGGCCGTCGTGTCCGCTCTTGATGCCGGGCGGGGACGGGCGCATCCTGATTCTCGGAGACGGCGCGGCACCAGGGGCTCACAGCCACGAGCCCACAGGCGCTCTCTCCATGGTCTCCGTCAACCAGTCATTGACAGCCTTGAGTGTATCGTGTGGTCCGGGAGGCCCGAAAGAGGCAATATTCCGCCCCCCTTGGGCAGGAATTGCCGGGTCCGGCGCCGCCCCCCGGGGGGCGACTCCCCTGGTTGGCGTCCGGATCGGGCTGGCACGGTTTTCGCATGACATGTTCACGATAAATGCGCCCGCCCGGTACGCCGGCGGGCCGGGGGAGAACAAGGAAACACATGATGGCGCGGCATCACAGTCAGACCCGCCACACTCACGGGTCGCGGGCGGTAACCCTGGCGGAACAGAAACAGGTGATCGGGCGGTTCGGCACCGGCATGCTGCTGCTGGTGGTGGCCCTGATGTTGCTGCTGGCCCTGCCGGCCCACGGCGCCTCGCGCATCAAGGACATCGCCCAGTTCGAGGGCGTGCGGGATAACCTGCTGGTGGGCTATGGCCTGGTGGTGGGGCTGAACGGGACCGGCGACAGTATCGACAACATCAACTTCACCCGCGAAAGCCTGGTGAGCATGCTGGAACGCCTGGGGGTGAACACCCGGGGCGCCGACGTGGACACGGAAAACGTGGCGGCGGTGATGGTCACCAGTGTGCTGCCGCCCTTTTCCCGCCAGGGTACTCGGGTGGACGTGAGTGTTTCCGCCCTGGGGGATTCGGAAAGCCTGCTGGGCGGCACCCTGCTGGTGACGCCGCTGGTGGGGGCCGATGGCGAGGTCTATGCCGTGGCCCAGGGGCCCGTGGCCGTGGGGGGCTTCACCGCCCAGGGCGACGCGGAAACCATCACCAAGGGCGTGCCCACCTCCGGCCGCATTGCCGGCGGCGCCATCGTGGAGCGGGAGATCGTCTTCAACCTCAACAATATGCAGAAGATCGACATCTCCCTGCGCAATCCTGATTTCACCACGTCCCGTCGGGTGGCCGAGGCCATCAACAGCTATTTCGGGACCGCCGCCGCCCGTCCGGTGGACCCGGCCACGGTACGGATGCAGATCCCGCCCGGCTATCGCGGTGATACGGTGAGCATGATCACCGACATCGAGGGCCTGCGGGTGGTGCCCGACAACGTGGCCAAGGTGGTGATCGACGAGCAATCGGGCGTGATCGTCATGGGCAAGAACGTGCGCATCAACGAGGTGGCCATCGCCCAGGGCAACCTGACCATTCGCATCACGGAAACGCCACAGGTCGCCCAGCCCACGCCCTTTTCCCAAGGGCAGACGGAGGTGGTGCCCCGCACCAACATCCAGGTGGATGAACAGGCCGATCGCCGTTTTGCGGTCCTGGACCCGGGCGTGAGCCTCCAGGAACTGGTGAACGGGCTCAATGCCCTGGGGATCGGTCCTCGCGACATGATCACCATCCTTCAGGCCATCAAGGCGGCGGGCGCCCTGCAGGCCGAGATTGAAGTGATCTGACGGTGACGTGATCCGATCAGGACCCGAAGGGGAAGGAAGACCCACATGATCGACAAGACCGGAGCCATGGACAGTCTGCTGGCGCGCGGGGTTTCCCGGGGCGCGGGCCAGCTCGACTCCCTGAGCCGCGCCCTCACCGCCCAGCGGGATCGGGGGCAGGCGCAACAGGTGTCCCTGGCCGAGGGCACCCCGTACGACTCGGTGCCGACCGTGCTGCCCGGCGGTGGTCTGGGCGGGCCCATGGCGGAAACGGCGGCGCCGGGGGTGCCCACTCACCTGCCCGGCGGCGGCGTGGAACAGCCCGCGCCCACCCGCGCCCCCAGCCTGCGCGCGCACATGGGCCAGGGCGACGACGTGGCGGCGCTGCGGGAAAAAGCGCAGGAACTGGAAGGCGTGTTCCTGTCCCAGATGCTGCAGCACATGCCGCTGGGTGTGGATGAAGGCCCCTTCACCGGCGGCAATGCCGAGCGCATCTATCAGTCGCTCCTGGTGGAGGAATACGGCAAGGAAATGGCCAAGGGCGGCGGCATCGGCATTGCCGATGCCATCGTGGCCCAGATTTTGGGCCAGCGGACGGGAGGATAAGCCCATGGATGCCGAGGAACGGGTCGCCGACCTGATCTTCATCAGCGAACGCCTGGCCGAGGTGCTGGCCAAGGAGAACGTGGCCCTGCGCCGGCGCCAGGTGGATGACCTCGGCGACCTGGTGCGGGAAAAGCAGAAGCTGGTGCGGGCCTACGAAATCCGCATGCGCGGTGTGAAGGAGGATCCCGCCCTGATCCGCGAGGCGGAGGAAGACCAGCGCGAGGAGCTGCGCGACCTGGGGGAGCGGCTGGCGGAGTTGATGGAAGAAAACGCCGCCATGCTGCAAACGGCGGTGGAAGGCTCCCGGCTGCTGGTGGATTCGGTGGTCAAGGCGGTGCGCGACCATCAGGTGGGCACCTCCGTCTACGATGAGACGGCCGTGGTGCACCAGGAAACCACCCGTCCCGGGGCCCGGGGCGCGGCCTTGAGCCTGAACGATACGGTTTGATTTGGCGACCGCGGTCCCTGTGGGGAACACGGTCGGATACACGGGTAGAAACCAGCCGGGCCAGCGCCTTAGCCGGTGCGGGACCGAAGGGGAGAACCACCATGACCGGCAGCCTTACCCTGGCCCTTGATACCGCTAAAAGCGGGTTGATGGCGTCGCAGCAGGCGCTGGCCGCCACGGCCAACAACATTTCCAACGTCAACACCGACGGCTACTCCCGCAAGGTGGTGAAGTTCGAGACCCGGACCGTGGACGGCATCGGCGCCGGGGTGCAGGTCGGCGAGCTGCGGCGCATGATCGACGAGAACCTCGTCTATGACATGCGCCGGGAGACCGGCGAGCTTTCCGATCTGTCGGTGCAGAACGACTTCTACCAGCGCATGCAGGACATGTTCGGGGAGCCGGCCGACAACAGCTCCCTGTCCCACACCATCAACAAACTGGCCACGGCTTTCGAAGAACTGGCCATGGAGCCCGACAAGGTGTTGCAGCAGTCCAGCGTGGCCGACCGGGGCCAGGACATCTCGCTGCAAATGGACTCCATGACCACCACCATCCAGAATCTGCGTCTGGAGGCCGACCACGAAATCGCCGACGCCATCGACCGGATCAACGAGTACACCACCGACATCGCCAGCCTGAACAACAAGATCGTGCGCGAGGAAGCCATCGACGGCGATACCTCCACCCTGCGCGACCAGCGGGACCAGGCCCTCAACGGATTGGCCGAGCTGCTGGACATTGACTACTACAGCCGTGGCGACGGCGACTTGGTGGTGTTTACCAAGTCCGGGGTGTCGCTGGTGGACAACTCCGCCCGCGCCCTCACCTTCACCGAGGCTTCCGCCCTGGGCCCCTCCGCCACCTACGGCGAGGGTGATCTTTCGGGCATCACCATCGACGACGGCCACCAGCAGGTGGACATCACCAACCGCATTGGCGGCGGCTCGGTGCGTGGGCTGGTGGACATGCGCGACGACATCCTGCCCGGCCTGCAAAGCGAACTGGACGAGCTGGCCGGCGAATTGATGCGTGGCATCAACGCGCAACACAACCGGGGCGCGGGCTTTCCGGGCATGCAGTCCATGGACGGTACCCGGCGTTTCCTGGATCCCGATGCCCAGCAGATCGCCCTGGGCGACAACAGCGATGTGCGCCTGACCCTGATGGACAATGATGGCAAGCAGGTGGCCACCACCACCCTGAACACCATCATGACCGACGTGAATTACGGCACCAACACCCAGACCAGTCACGGCCTGTGGGATGTTTCGGAAGTGGCGACCACCATCGAGGACTGGGTGCAGGAACAGGGCAACGCCAACGCCGCCGTCACCTTCGACGACGACAACCGCATGACCATCGAGCTCAACGACACCACCCTCAATCTCGCCTTCCGCGACGAATACGCCGCCACGGGGCAGAGCTCGGTGGAAGGGGCCGAGGCGCAGGACGCCACCATCAAGTTCAATTCCGATGGGGCCACCATCCCCACCGGCGGCACCCTGGACGACACCATCAACGAAACCATTTCCGGCTTTTCCAGCTTCTTCGGTCTGAACGATTTCTATGTCACCGACCTGGGCGACAACATCCACGACAGTGACGTGCAGCAGGTGAACTATCTGTTCGGGGAATCGCGACGCCTGTACTTCAGCGACAATCCCAATGTCGGCGGCGGTTCGGGCATGTCTTCCTTCAGTGATCCCACCGGGGGCATGGGCTACGTGGACATTCCCCAGAACAGCACCCTGGAAGAGATGGCGGCGGCCATCAACACCTCCGCCAATGTGAGCAACGTCACCGCCTCGGTAATCCAGGACGGCGACGGGGTGCGGCTGCGGCTGGCCCACGATAACGGCCTGGCTTTCACCATCACCGAAGGCAACACTGACGATACCCCCCTGGCCAGCGGCGAGAACAGCCTGTTGGCCGCCATCGGTATGCATGTTTCCGATGTGCGGCGGGCCAGCGACACCACCGTGCGCAGCGACATCCAAAGCCAGCCTTCCAACATGTCGCGCGGCATGGTGCAGTGGAACGACGACACCAAGGAATACTTCCTGGGCGAGGGAGACAACGCCATCGCCGAGGCCATGGCCGACGTGATGAAGAGCGACACCGATTTCGAAAAAGCGGGGGGGCTGCCCAACCTGGACAGCAGCTATGCGGAATACGCGGCCTCCATCCTGGCCCACAATGCCTCCTCGGCGACCACGGTGGAAACCCGCTACGAACAGAAGAGCTCCCTCACCACCGCCCTGTCGGAACAGGCCCAGTCCTCCCAGGGGGTGAACCTGGACGAGGAAATGTCCAACCTGATCGTTTTCGAGCAGAGCTACGCCGCCTCGGCACGGGTGATCTCCGTGATTTCCGAGATGTTCGACAGCCTTGAAGCCATCGCCTGACGCGTAAGGAGCCCCGGCCATGACCCGCATCGCTGATATGGCCCAACATCAGGCCATGCTCACCTACATGCTGAAGAACCAGTCCGACACCTATAGATACGAGCGACAGGTGGCGTCCGAGAAACAGGCGGAGGTCTATTCCGGCCTCAAGCGCGCGGAAACCCTGGTCAATTACGAAAATGTGCGGTCCGACATCGAGGCGTACCAGAACAACATCGACACCCTGGGGACCCAGCAGGGCATCATGAACGACGTGCTGGGGCAGATCGAGACCGCGGTCAACAACTTCCAGCGGGATTTGGCAGCCTTTGGCTCCAAGGCCAACAAGACCGAAGGCGAGGTCACGGCCCTGCAGCAGATGGCCTTCAACAGCATGCTGGACATGCAAGGTTATCTGAACACGGAAATCGGCGGCGAGTATCTGTTTGGCGGCAGCAGCGACGACTCACCGCCGGTGAACATCGGCTTCGACTCCCTGGCCGACTTCCAGGCGGCCTTTGATGGCCAGATCCGCACCGCGCCCACCACCCGCGAAGCCAACCTGTTCGACGCCCGGTTCGATTCTTCCAAGGCCACGGTGGCCCAGCCTTCGGAAAACATGGTCAAGGCCACGGGCGACAACACCGTCACCTTCGAAAGCGTGGCCACGGTGGGCGGCAACCGCGCCGCCATCACCGCCACCGACAACGATACCTTCCCCGACTGGCTGGCCGGCATGGAGATCACCATTTCCGGCTCCACCGATTCCGGCAACAACAAGTCGGTGCGGGTGGCCTCGGTGGAAAGCAGCGGCACCGTGTTGCGGTTGGCGGAATACGACAGCAGCGGCAATCCCATCGACCTCAACGACGTGACCGGGGATGCCAACATCTCCTTCACGCCCAGTTTCTATGCCCAGGATACGGCCCTGGCCAACGACTACACCGGGGCCAACAACGTCACTTGGGGCACCACGGGCGCGCCGGATTCCGAGGACTACATCCAGTTCAGCAACGCCGGCGATGAAACCGCCTTCAACCCGGGCGACGTGATCCAGGTTGCCGATGACACCGATTCCGGCAACAACGGCGAATACACCGTTTCCTCTGTGGACACGGTGAACAACCGCATCTACCTGGCCGGGCAGCCGGGGGTGAATGCCGGCAACAACGATATTCACATCACCCGCGCCGCCGACCGCCTCTATGCCGGCAACGACAACACCTTCGACAACGTGCGCGAGGGCGGCCTGGTGGAACTGGACGCCGGCAACGCCGGGACCTATCGGGTGGCGGCCAAGGACCCCAATGGCGCCTGGATCCAGCTCACCAATCCCGACGGCAGCGCGGCCAGTCTCGCCACCGCCGACCTGAAGAACGTGTCGGTCACCCCGGCCTACGAGTTCAACGACAATCTGTCGCCGCCGGAGGCCATGGCGGATCAGACCTTCAGCTTCGCCGCCACCCTGGACGATACCGGCGGCGTGGGGGCCGATACCATCACCGCCGCCGTGGGCACCTTCAACAATCTGTCCGCCGGCAGCGAACTCACCCTGAACAGCGCCAACTACACCGACACGACCGTGATCGTGGACAGCGTGAGCAGTGATGGCAGCCAGATCACCCTCACCACCGCCCTGGGGGGCGGCTTCGGGGTGACGGCGGAAACGGGGGTCAGCCTGACCCCTCATTTCCAGGTGACCAACAACAACAGCCAGCCGGACACCATCACCTCCGCCCTCACCGGCGGTTTCCGGGACAACCAGGTGGGCAGCATCATCACCCTGGCCACCGGCGACAAGAACGTGGACGGCACCTATCGCATCACCGCCAAGGACAGCACCAATACCACCCTGACGGTGGAAGGCGTGGGCACCAAGCCGCCGGGTACCTACACCCTGTCCCAGGTTACCTTCGACGCCGCAGCCAACCAGCTCACCGGCGACGACATGGCCTTCTCCAACCTGAAAGCCGGCGACCGCCTCGTGCTCACCAACGCCCCCTATCCCTACGAGGGGCAGATGGTCACGGTGGCCTCGGTGGATGACGTCGTCGGCACCGCCGACGGCATCACCCTGGAGGAAAACCTGTCCACCAGCGTGGGGCCGACGGATATTTCCCTCACCACGGACGCCAGCCAGTACGCCAACCAGCCCATCACCGCCGACCCCACCCTGGTGAGCGCCGGGCAAGGCGTGGTGGTGGTGGATTCCCTGAACCCCGCCATGGTTGGCGAGGCGGACAGCGGCCACGACACCTTCACCGCCGCGCCCGGCACCTTCTCCGGGCTGGCGGTGGGGGCCAAGATCACCCTGAACGCTCATGGCGGCTTCACCACCAACGGCGGGGTCGTCAACGACGAAAGCCTCAACGGCAAGGAAGTCACGGTGGCCGGGGTGTCCGAGGATGGCGCCACCCTGGAGGTGGTCGAGGACATCGACCTGGGCTTGGGCACCGTGGGCACCCTGAATCAGGTGACCTTCGACAGCACCAGCAACCCGCCGCGCCTGAGCGGACCCAACAACACCTTCGCCGGTTTCAATGTGGGCGATGTGTTCATGATCCCCGGGGCGCCCGACGGTCAGCCCACCGGCCCCTATGAGGTGGCCGGGGTGGATGGCGTCAACGCGGCCTATATCGAGCTGTCGCCCGGCGGCCTCAGCCACGACACCGGCCCGGTGGACATTACCGTGGCCGACGCCGCGGTGGCCACCGGTGGTCCCATGACCTTCACGCCCCAGTTCAAGTTCGAGGACATGGGACCCGGCAAGGACGACGTGATCACCGCCGGGGTCACCGGTGGCTTCCAGGGCTTCAGCGTGGACGACGTCATCACCGTCAACACCGGCAACAACGCCACCGATGGCACCTTCCGCATCACCGGGGTGGATGCCTCCAACACCAGCCTGACGGTGGAGCCCGCCGGCAGCCGACCGGGCAACGTGGCCATCAACGACTGGCGGCCCGGCACCATCGTGGTGGAAGCCGCCAACGACATCGTGGGCGGCACCACCTGGATGAACGGCGAGATCGATACCCTCAAGGGCAGCGCCGGTCCCACCCTCTCTGCCGGGGGGCCCGATCAGTTCGCCAACCTGCCCGCCGGCGCCACCGTGTCCGTGTCCGACACCCTGGACAACGATGGCACCTACACCATCGCCGAAACCGATGGCACCACCTTGAAACTGCAAAGCGTGGGCCTGGTGGAGGAAGAAAGCGCCAGCGCCGTCATCCGCCTGCCCGATGGCGCCGAACTGGAGATGACCGAAGAGCATCGCCTGCTGTTCGATGCCGAGAACAACACCATCTCAGCCGAGAAACTGGCCCTGGGCAACACCCCGCGGCCGGTGTACCAGGACTATCCCGATGCCTTCGCGGATCTGGAGGCGGGGGACAGCTTCACCATCAGCGGGTCCGCCTATAACGATGGCACCTACACCATCACCAGCAACAACGGGGTCACCCTGGGCATCCAAGCCAACGGCGTCACCGACGAGGACACCGATACCCTCACCGTGGATCCCACCACCGACTACTACCAGGGCGACACGGTGGTGCGGCAGATGCGCGTGGACTCCGACCGTACCCTCAGCATGACCATCAACGCCGTGGATCCGGCCTTCGAGAAGGCCTTCCGCGCCATGGCCCTGATCGCCCAGGGCCAGTATGGCACCGCCGGCGGACTGGAAAACAATCTGGAACGGGTGGGGCAGGCCCGCTACGTGGTTTCCGATGCCCTGAACAAGCCCCGGGGGGATACGCCGCCCTTTGGCACGGAAACCGAGGGGAATTTCGAGGATGTTTCCATGACGCTCGGCTACTACCAGACGGTGTTGGCCAACGTGGAGCAGACCTTCACCACCAAGCTGTCCTTCGTGGATACGCGCATCAGTGACCTGGAGAATGTGAACATGGCGGAGGCCATTACCCGGCTGCAGGATTCCTCGCGGGCGCTGGAGGCCAGCTACGCTGCCATTGCCAAGGTTCAGAAACTGTCGTTGCTTTCCTATCTGTAAAGGAAACCGGGGGTGCCGCCCTGGCGGTGCCCCTCCCAAGACCCCGGCCCGGTGCCGGGACGCGGGCGGAACCCGGCTCATGACTCCCGCCTGGGGATATGCTAGGCTTATCGGCAGTACGGGTGTCGTGTTTCCCTAAAGGGCTCATTGAGCCGTCGTGGCGTCACGCCGGACTCATGGAATGAGGGTCATGCAAAGGGTTCTACAGGGGTGACCGATGCCGACTCAGGGTCGCCGCTGGATAGTGCGCCACCGCCGCCCGTCCGCTAACGCCGCCATCAGTTGTCAAGGGAGCATGTCATGCAGGCGCCGTACAACCCCTACCGTAAAACGGGCCAGCGAGCCGACACCATCAACAAGCCGCAGCCCGGGGTGCCCACCTACACGGAAGCCTGGGCCCTGATCGAGGCTGCTCGACGTATGGCGGAGGCGGCCGATCGCTTCAATCCCGACGACATCGCCTCCCGTCGGGATTTGCGGGAACCCCTACGCCTGAACTGGCGGCTGTGGACCATCTTCCAGGCCCAGCTCACCCTGGGCGAAAGCCTCAATGTTCCCGACGAGGTGCGGATGAACATGCTCACCCTGTGCAAGTTCGTGGACAAGCACACGGTGGACACCATGACCAAGCCCACGGTGGAAAAGGTGGGAGCCCTGGTGGACTTGAACCGCAACATCGCCAGCGGCCTGTTGGCCAGCCTGGAAACGGCGGTCAAGGAAGCGGAAGCCGCCGATGGCGCCCCCAAGCAGGACGCCGCCGCCCAGGCCGTGAAGGACCAGGCCGCAGTCATCAGCCGCCTCAACGCGGAAGTGTAAAGCCCCCTCGACGGGTATCCGCTCCCCGGTTCGGGCCAGGGGCTCCCTCGGTCGAGGCCGTAGGGCGGAAGAGGGGGGACGAAGAGAGCCGGGGCCGCGTATGGACGTAGAAGGCTAGGCCAGGGCGTGCTATCCTAGGGTAGGTGAGAGCAACCAGTGTCAGCGCCTTGCCGGCGGCCTTGCGGGGTGGGTCGGCGGGCGCGACTCGGACGGAGAAGGAGACGGGCCGTGGCGATCAATCCCCTGACCGCGGGCGGCAGCGGCATCACCAAAACCCTCATGGATGCCCAGGACAGGGCCCGGGAAAAAGCGTTCGATATCCAGTTTAACAACCTCCAGAACCAGGCGATCAAGAAGATCAACGAGGAGGTTGAGCGGATTTCCGATCCGGAAGGAACGCAGAAAAAACTGGATGGTCTGAAGGCCAGCATGGCCGACCTGGAAGAGCGCAAGGCTAAGATCCAGGAATACATGCAGGCCAACAGCATCAATCGCGAAAACCTCATCACCATGACGGAAACCACCAGCAAAGCCATGACGGAAATGAAGCTGGGGGACCTGGATTTCGATGCCCTCAGCAAGGACGAGGCCGAAGAGATCAACCGTCTGGTGGCCAAGCTGAAGGATCAGGGCGGTACCATCCTGCAACTCCGCATGCCGAACATGTGGGATGGCGACGCCGTGATGCGCACCAAGGCCGCGCTGGAAACGGTGCAGGAATACACGGCGGTGGCCGGGCCGCTGGATGATGAAGGCACGCCGGACGATGAAATGTCCAACGACAACCGTCGCCTTCTGGACAGCCTCGACACGCTGATGACCGCCGCCGGCACCGCCGCCGACGTGGCCACCAACGTGACGTACGCCGGCACTCAGATGCTCATGGACATCAACGAAAGACTCGCCGATGTCCAGCAGGAAGCCAAGGAAATGACCGTGGTGGAAGCCGGCGAGAAGGAAGAGGAAATTCAGCGGGTGAAGGTGAAATGGGCCACGTGGTTGCGGGCCATCGAATTGTCCTTCGATGCCAGCAACGCCCATTTCAAGCAGGTGCAGCAACAGCTCACCAATGGCCCGCAGACCGATCCCGGCAGCATTGTCAGCATTCTAGGATGATGGGGGCGCCCGGCCGGGAGCGAAACCCGGTCGGGCTTTTCCCAACGCTTCAGCCGATTCACGCGGTCGATGGGACCCGAAAAGGGGTCGCATTGACTGCGATCCTCTTTCGGGGGCGGCACCACGGTCCGACCCGCGCCCCCATGATATGCCAACAGGGTCGAAATACCATGGAAAGGGAGGGGGACGGGTGATGGTTACGGCGACGGCGGGGATGAAGACACTCGGCACTGGCGCTTGAGGGCCTGCACCACCGGGTGTGCGGCGCGGTAATGTCGTTCTAGTTGGGGCCAGGTGCGGCCGGTGCGTTCCCGGACCAGCGCCAGCACCCCGTGTTCAAGGCCCGGTTCCTTCATGAAGAGCGGCACGCCCAGGAGGGTGCGCCGGTTGGCGCGGCGGAATTGGCGAATCTGGGCCGCGATGCCGTAATGCGCCGCTGCTTCCGGCCCCAATCGCTCTTGCAGCCCCTGCCGCAGGCAGGCGCACCGTTCGGGCGGATGGGTGTCGAGACATCGGCTGACGGGCCAGTCCGGATCCAGGAATCCGAATCCGGCCCACGCTCCGCTCCCGGGCCACAGGCCCGCCAGCAGGGCGACCAGCGCCAGGGCCGTGCGCTGCTTTCCGGTCATCAGTCCGCGCGGGCGTCCTTCAGCAGTTTGAGGAGCGGCCGGTGCAACTGGTCGTTGGCGGCCAGGATACTGCCCGAGGCCAGCATGTTCTCGCCGCCGTTGATCTCGCTCACATAACCGCCCGCTTCTCGTACCAACAGAATGCCGGCGGCGATGTCCCACTGAGACAGGGCCCGTTCCCAGAAACCGTCGTACCGCCCCGCCGCCACATAGGCCAGGTCCAGCGCCGCCGAGCCGGCCCGGCGCACCCCGGAGGTCTGGGCCATCACCGCCGGCAGTTCCCGCAAAAAGGCGGCATGGTCGCCCCGACCCCGGTGGGGGATGCCGGTGGCGATGATGCTGTCGTTAAGGGCGCGCCGGGCCGACACCCGCAACCGCCGCCCGTTCATGAAGGCCCCGGCGCCGCGCTCGGCCCAGAACATTTCGTCCCGCACCGGCTCGTGAATCAGGCCGGCCACCACCTGATTGTTACGCAGCAGGGCGATGGAAATGGCGAAGTGAGGAATGCCGTGCAGGAAATTGGTGGTGCCGTCCAGGGGGTCCACCACCCACACATGCTCGCCGTCTCCTTCGGTGGCGCCGCCTTCCTCCAGCAGCATGCCGAAGCGGGGGCGGGCCTTTTGCAGCTCCGCCTTCACCGCCGCCTCGGCCTTGGTGTCGGCGGTGGAGACAAAATCGGACGGCCCCTTGGTGGAGACCTGGAGCTGTTCCACCTCGCCGAAATCGCGCAGCAGACCGCGGGCGGCCTTGGTGGCGGCGGTGGCCATCACGTTGATCAGGGGCGAGCGCAGGGCCATGGCGAAACCGCTCCGGGCTGGAAATGGGACAAGGAAGGGGGGGCCGGGACGCTTAGTCCTTGGCCCGTTCCATATAGGTGCCGTCGGCGGTGCTCACCACCACCCGCGTGCCGGCTTCGATATGGGGCGGCACCATGATGCGCACGCCATTTTCCAGCACCGCCGGTTTGTAGGAAGAGGAGGCGGTCTGGCCCTTCACCACCGGCTCGGCCTCGGTGATCGCCAGCACCACCGTTTCCGGCAGGCGCACATTCAGGGCCTCTTCTTCATAGAATTCCACTTCCACCTGCATGCCTTCCTGCAGGAAGGGCACCTGGTCCTCGCCCACCTTGTCCGCCGTCAGGGCGATCTGGTCGAAGCTTTCGGCGTCCATGAAGGTGATCATGTCGCCGTCCATGAACAGGAACTGATGCGGCCGTTGTTCCAGGCGCACCCGTTCCACGGTATCGGCGGCGCGGAATCGTTCGTTGAGCTTGGTGCCGTTGCGGATGTCCTTCAGCTCGCATTGCTGGAAGGCGCCACCCTTGCCCGGCTTCACGTGCTGGGTCTTCACCACCCGCCACAGGCTGTTCTGGTGTTCGATGATGTTGCCGGGGCGCAGCTCGTTGCCGTTGACTTTTGCCATGAAAGGGTCCTGCGTTTGTCCTGGTGCCGGCCGCGCCGGGGCCGCCCGCCCGCGGGGAACGGGGGGAAAGGGGCCCGCCGGTCGCGGGACCGGACGGCGGCGGCGGGTTGTCGGGTTCCATACCGCAGGTGTTACCACCCGCCGGCGCCGGGCGCAACCGCCGGCGGATCAGAACAGGGTGTTGAAGGCCCGCACCGCCGCCGCCGGCCCCTCCGGATGGGCCCACACGCCGTGGCTCACCGCCAGGAAATCGGCACCGGCGGCCACCAGGGGCGGGGCGTTGTCCACGGTGATGCCGCCAATGGCCACGCAGGGCGTTTCCATGAGGTCGTGCCACCACGTGAGCAGGTCCGGCGTCGCGCGGGTGGGGGCATCCTTGGTGGCGGTGGGGTGGAAGGCGCCAAAGGCCACGTAGTCGGCCCCGGCCTCCGCCGCCACCATGGCCAGATGACGGGAGTCGTGACAGGTAACCCCGACGATGGCGTCCGCGCCCAGCAGACGGCGGGCCTCGGCGTAGGGGGTGTCGTTCTGGCCGATGTGCACGCCGTCACAGCCGGCGGCGGCGGCCAGATCCGGGCGGTCGTTAAGCACCAGCGCCACGTCCCGGGCCTGGGTCACCGGGCGCAGGCGGTCGATGGCGCGCCGCACCGTGTCGTCGTCCGTGTCTTTCAAGCGCAGTTGCAGACAGGCCACATCCCCGGCGTCCAGCGCCGCCCCCAGGGTGTCGGCAAAGTTATCCGGCAGGGGCGTGGGGGTGACGAGATACAGGCGGCAGCTCATGAGGGCGGCTCTCCGAGAGGGGGGGCAGCAGGGTCGGCGGCGTCGGCCTCAGGGGGACCTCCCGGGCGGCGGCCAGCGCCCGCAGGCGGGAAAAGGCAGGACAGGCCCGGGACAGCACCACCGTCAGCCCCGGCGGCGCCGCGGTGATCAGCCCCAGGGCACGGCCGGCATGGGCCCCGGCATCGGCCACCAGTTGGCCCGATGGCACCCGCAGACGCCATTGGGCCAGCAGCGCTACCACCCAATCGGGGCCCGCCGTGGCCACCACCGCCGGCGAGACATAAAGCGGCGCCGTGGTCCCCGCCGGCAGGACCGCCAGGGCGTCGGGGCCGTGGACCGCATGGGCGGGATCATATCGCGGTGGTTGACCTTGATCCACAGACACGCCTATGTTTCCAAGCGATTCGGTGTCGCCGTCGGCGCTGGCCGCGTGTCACCTGAGTCACAACCAGGGCGCAATCCGGGGTCGGGGCGCAAGCACAGCGGACACCCCCACCCGGCCGCGCGCCTCGGCGACAGGCCGCCGTCAGCAACGGGGTGAAGCCATCGTGACGCTGAATTTTCAGGAAGGGGACGGTTCGGCCCCCGGGGAGGCCCGGGACCGCATTGCGCCGGCTCTGCACCGGCTACTGGCCGCCATCGAGCGCCTGGAAACCTGCGTGCAGCAGCGCCGGGACCAGGACACCCTGACAGCCGATACGGTTCAGGCCCTGGAAAACGAACTCAACCAGGCCCGCAGCGACTATGACACCCTGAAAACGGCGTCGCAGCAGGTGCGGGAGCGCCTGGACCAGACCATCGACCGGGTGCGGACCACCCTGGAGGCCGACGACCCGGCGTGATTCCCCGGGGGCCATGAGCCCGGGGTCCATGAGGATGGCAGCAACCCAAGCGGGAGGCAGGTAAGGCATGGCCCAGGTCACGGTGCGCGTCAACGGACGGGCCTATCAAGTCGCCTGCGAGGACGGGCAGGAAGCACAGGTGGTGCAGCTGGGCAACTACGTGAACCAGCGGGCCACGGAACTGTTGTCTTCCGTGGGCGGACAGGCGGGCGATGCCCGCCTGATGCTCATGGTCAGCCTGCTGCTGGCCGATGAACTGTCCGAGCTTTATGGCGAGGTGGAGCGCCTGCGGGATCAGGGCGATTCGGAAGAGGATGCCGCCGCTCGCCTGCACGCGGCGCTGGCACAGGCCCGGGAGGAACACGCTCAGGCCGAGGAAGCGGTGGCCGATAGCCTGGAAGGACTGGCCGAGCGCGTGGAAACCATTGTCGCGGCGCTTGAGCAGTCCTAGCCCGGATTATTCATGACGCCCCAGATTCGGTCTGGCGCGGAATGTGCC
>CAZHRQ010000005.1:0-40725 GCA_964535075.1 uncultured Rhodobacterales bacterium
GAGGGGCCGCCCGGCGAGGGCCGGGGTCGGTCAATTCATGGGCCGACCCGTATAAGGTATCACACACACGGCCGCCCATGGCCTATAAGGGGGCAGGCCCACTGTTTCAGGAAGGCCGGCCCATGCCGCACATGTTTACCGATCGCCCGCGCATGCTGGGCCTGAACATTCCCCTGACCAACACCCGGGGCCAGTTCCTGTGGGAAAGCTTCAACGCCGTGCTGTACAAGCTGGGCGGGCTGGTTTTCATTGCCGGCAGCATTATGTTTTTTCCCCAGTTGGCGGCCTGGGAAAACCTGGGGGCCTGGACCTTTTTTGTCGGCTCGCTGTTGTATCTGGTGGTCACGGTGCATGACCTGACCGAATCCATTCGCTATTTCCTGTTTCGGGGGCGGTACGATCTCCCCCACTGGCTGAGCCTGGGCGCGGCGGCGACCTATGTCAGCGGCACGATTCTCTTCACCGTGGGCAGTCTGTTTTTCCTGAAGCGGGTGGACTGGATCACCGCCGGCGCCTGGTGTTTCATCCTCGGCAGCGCCCTGTTCGTGGCCGGCGCGTGCCTGAACGTGATGCTGATCACCCGCACGGGCTCGCTGCGGGCCCTGCAACTCATGAACGCCACCGCCATTTCCTTCATCGTGGGGTCGGTGATCTTTCTGGGGGCGTCCATTCCCTATCTGTGGCATCTGGACAGCGCCCACGACCGCACCCTGGTGTTCACCTATGCCGCCGCGCTGTATACGGTGGGCAGTGTGCTGTTCTTCGGCGGGGGGATTTTCAACTATTACCGCGCCTGGCTGGTGATGCGCCGCACCCGGCACATTCCGGCGGACCAGCAGGTGCCGCCGACCGACCCCGAGGGCCCGGCCAGGGGGTATTAGAGCGGATCGCACCCAATCGGGTTCACGCCGTGAACCGGATTGGGGACGTGACTCCGCTCTATACACCGTCGCCCGTAAGGCCGCGACCCTCCACGCCGGGGTCCAGGTCCGCGGGCAGGCGTTCCCAGGCGTGGCCGTCGAAGGCCTCCAGGGGGCGGAAGCGGGTCTTGTAGCGCATCTTGCGGCTGTCGCGAATCCAGTACCCCAGATAGACATAGGGCCGCCCCCGCGCCCGGGCGTGGGAGATCAGGCCCAGCACCACGAAGGTGCCCAGACTGCGCCGGGCTTCCTCCGGCCGGAAAAAGCTGTAGACCCCCGACAGGCCGTCGTCGGTCACGTCCGTCAGGCAGGCGGCGTAGAGGGTGCCCGCGCTGTCCCGCCATTCCAGAATGCGGGAACTGACGGGGCTGTCCTCCACCATGGCCCGGTATTCCTGCGGCCCCATGTCCACCATGCCGCCGTCGTTGTGGCGGGCCGCCTGATAGCGGCTGAACAGGGCATAGTGCTCGTCGGTGGCCCGGGCCGGGCGCTCCGCGGGGATCAGGTCGCCGTTGCGGCGCAACAGCCGGCGCTGGCTGCGACTGGGGGTGAACGCCTCGGCCACCACCCGCACCGGCACGCATTCCGCGCACCCGGGACAGGCGGGGATGTAGGCGATGCGGTGACTGCGGCGGAAACCGGCCCGGGCCAGGGTGGCGTGCACCGCCTCGCCATCGGGCCGGTCGATCTCCGCCACCAGCTTGCGCTCCATGCGCCCCGGCAGATAGGGACAGGGTAGCAGGGCGGTGGTGAACAGGCGCACCGGCAGCGTTTGACGGGTCATGGCGGCCCCGCTTGGGAAAGGGTCATGACCTCCTCATGTGGGGGTCGCCGGTCCGGAAACAAGGCCGCTGCCCACGGCCGCCACCGCCGTGTGCCGGGGCAGGGGCCGGGCCGGCGCCGCCCGGAGGGGCTCTCCCGCCGCTTCGGCATCCTCCGCCAGCACCGGCGCCAGCGCCGCCCGCACCTGTTCCTGCTTGCCAGGGTGATGCAGCTTGTGCCCGAACAGATCCTTGACGTAGAACACATCCACGGCCCGGATGCCATAGGTTGAGATGTGGGCGGAGGCGATCTGCACCTTGCACTCGGTCAGGGCGCGGGTGATGTCCCACAGCAGCCCCACCCGGTCACGGGCGTTGATTTCCAGCACCGTGTGGGTGTTGGAGGCATCGTTGTCCAGCAACACCCGCGCCGCCACCGGCATGGCCCGGGTGCGGCGCAGGGTGGCGCTGGGGGTGGCCTCCTTGCGTTCCAGGGCCTGCCGGAGCGGGGTGCGGCCCTCCAGCACCCGGCTGATGAGGGTGCAGAGATGATCGCTGCGGTCGGGATCGGCCAGGGGCGTGCCCTCGGCTTCCTGCACCCAGAAGGTATCCAGGGCCATGCCGTGGGCCAGGGTGACGATCTTGGCATCCACGATGGTGACGTTGGCCAGGGCCAGGGCGCCGGCGATGGCGGCGAACAGGCCCGCGTGATCGCCGGTATAGACCATCACCTCGGTGGCTTCCCGGTCGGGGTCGGGCCGCGCGGTCACGGTCAGGTCCTGCCCGGCGGCATCGGCCCGCCGCATGAAACGGGCGTGCCGTTCATGGGTATCGGTGTCGAAAGCCAGCCAATAGGGGGCATAGCCTCGGGCGAGCAGGGCCTCCACCGCCTCGGGCGGCCAGTCGCGCAACCGGTCTCGCAACGCCTCCTGGGCGGCGGCGATGCGGGCGCGCCGGCCATGGCCCACGTGGCCGCCGGACAGCATTTCCGCCGTGCGCGCATAGAGATCGCGCAGCAACCCCGCCTTCCAGCCGTTCCACACGTTGGGCCCCACGGCGCGGATGTCCACCACCGTCAGCACCAGCAGCAACCGCAGCCGCTCCGGCGACTGCACCAGGGCCATGAAGTCCTGTAGGGTCTTGGGGTCCTCCAGGTCGCGTTTGAAGGCGGTGCGGCTCATGGCCAGATGCTGAAGCACCAGCCAGCTCACCGTTTCCGTTTCCTCGGCCGTGAGGCCGAAGCGCGGCCCCAGCTTGCGCGCCACCCGCGCCCCCAGCTCCGAATGATCGCCCCCCCGGCCCTTGGCGATATCGTGCAGCAGCACCGCCACATAGAGGGCGCGGCGGGACTGCACATGACGCATGGCCCGGCTGGCCACCGGCAGGTCGTCGGCATGCTGGCCCGACTCGATGGCGTGCAGCTCGCCGATGGCGCGGATGGTGTGCTCGTCCACCGTGTAGACGTGGTACATGTCGAACTGCATCTGCGCCACCACCCGGCCGAAATCGGGCACGAAGCGGCCAAACACCCCGGCTTCGTTCATGCGGTGCAGGGTTTCGCTGGGATCCCCGTCGGGCCAACACAGGATGTCGAGGAACAGCCGGTTGGCCTCTGGATCCTTTTGCAGGCGGCGGGTGATGCCGTCCAGGTTGGCGGTGATGCGGCGCAGGGTTTCGGGATGGATGTCGAGCCCCGTGCGCTGGGCGGTATGAAAGACGTGGATGAGCTTCAGCGGATCGCGGGCGAAGTCGTCGGGCCGGTCCAGCACCAGGCGCCCGGCTTCCAGGGCATAGCCCGCCGGCGGCCGACGCCGGGCCCCCAGTCCCGGCAGGCGGAAGCGGGGACGGCGCTTGTGCTGTTCCTCCAGCACCGCGCACAGGATGCGGGTCAGGTCGCCCACCTCCTTGGCCATCAGGAAATAGTGCTTCATGAAGCGTTCCACGCCCAGGGTCCCGGCGTGGTCCGTGTAGCCCAGGCGGGTGCCCAGTTCCGGCTGGAGATCGAAATTGAGCCGATCCTCGGCCCGGCCCGCCGCCAGATGCAGGTGGCACCGCACCGTCCACAGGAAGGTCTGGGCCTTGTCGAACTTGTGGGCCACGTCCTCGGTCACCAGCCCCTGTCCCACCAGGGCGGAGGGCGCATCCACGTCATAGACGTAGCGCAGGATCCAGTACAGGGTGTGCAGGTCGCGCAGGCCGCCCTTGCCTTCCTTGACGTTGGGCTCCAGCAGATAGCGGGAATCGCCGGTTTTCCGGTGGCGTTCGTCCCGTTCCGCCAGCTTGGCCTCCACATAGCCAGGAATGCTGGCCGGGGTGGCCACCTCGGCCCGGAAACGCTGCTCCAGGGTGGCGAACAGGCGTCGGTCGCCGTACAGCCAGCGGGCCTCCAGCAGGCTGGTGCAGATGGTAAGGTCCCCCCGGGCGCGGGTGATGCATTCCTCCACCGACCGGGTGGCGTGGCCCACCTTCAGCCCCAGATCCCACAACAAATAAAGAAGGGTTTCCACCAGTTGTTCCGAATAAGGCGTGGCCTTGTAGGGCAGCAGGAACAACAGATCCACATCGGAAAAGGGCGCCATCTCCTGGCGGCCATAGCCGCCCACCGCCACCACCGCCAAGGCGTCGCCCTTGGTGCGGGTGGCCCGGGGCAACAGCGCGCCGGTGATCACGTCATAGGCCACGCGGATGATCTGATCGGTGAGAAAACTGTAAGCGCGCACCGCCCCATCGCCGCCCACGCCCTCTTCCTCCAGACGGCGGCGGATTTCGGCGCGGCCGGCGCCCAGGGCGTCCTTCAGGGTAGCCAGCACCCCCACGCGCAGGCTGCGGGGGGTGCGGCAATCGGCGGCCAGTCCCTCGAACCGGGTCATGAGCGCCCGGCGGTCGATGATGGCCCGCTGGCGGGAAATGCGGTAGCGTGGGGCCACGGTGGCCGGAGTCGCCGGAGTTCGGGGCACGGGGCTCCCCCTTGTGGCGGCTGCGTTGCAAGAGTCACAGGTAGCACCCCCGGCGCCCCGGTGCAACGTTGTCCCGCGTCTTCTGGTCGCATGATCCCGAAGCAGCATTGACGGGCCGTCCCCGAAGCCCAGAATCACGGGGGCCGCCCGTCACCACCAAAGGAATACGATCCCTCATGCCGGCAACCGTGGAAATCTACACCACCCCCACCTGTCCCTTCTGTCACCGCGCCAAGCGCCTGCTGGACAAGCGCGGGGTGTCCTATCGCGAGATCGATGCCGCCGATGCCGCCACCCGCAAGGCCATGACCGAACGGGCGGAGGGCCGCTACACGGTGCCGCAGATTTTTATCAACGGCCAGGGCATCGGCGGCTGCGACGAATTGTTTTCCCTGGATTTCGAGGGCGAACTGACTCCCATGCTCAAGGGCGAAGACTGACCCTTCCGGCACAAGGACCCAGCCATGGCCGCTCCCTCCCCGTCCGGTGAGTCCCTGGCGGTGGCCTGTGTCCAGGTCTCCGCCGGCACCGATCCCGAGGCCAACCATGCCGCCGTGGCCCGGGGGGTGCGCACCGCCGCCGCCGAGGGGGCGACGCTGATCGCCCTGCCGGAGATGTGGCCGCTGATGGGCGCCGATGCCGCCACCCTCCGGGCCCACGCCCGGCCCCAGGCAGCCCACCCGGCGGTGGCCCTGGCGGCCGACTTGGCGCGGGAAACCCAGACCTGGCTGTTGGCGGGCACCATCGCCGTGCAGGCGGACGACGCGCCGGACCGGGCGGCCAACCGCAGCGTGCTGCTGGCGCCCGACGGGAGGGTGGCCGCCCGCTACGACAAGATCCACATGTTCGACGTGGACCTGGGTCCCGGCGAGCGGCATCGGGAATCGGCATTGTACCAGCCCGGCACCACGCCGGTGGTGGCCGCCACGCCCTGGGGCGGCCTGGGCATGACCGTGTGCTATGATATTCGCTTTCCGGCCCTTTACCAACGGCTGGCCGAGGCGGGGGCGCGGCTGATCGCCATTCCCGCCGCCTTCACGCGGGTGACCGGCGCGGCCCACTGGTCGGTGCTGGTGCGGGCCCGGGCCATCGAAACCGGGTGTTTCGTGATCGCCCCGGCCCAGTGCGGCCACCATCCCAATGGCCGGCAAACCTGGGGCCATTCCCTGATCGTGGATCCCTGGGGCACGGTCCTGGCCGAGGGGGACGAGACTCCGGGGGTGGTGCACGCCACCTTGGCGTGGGACACCCTGACCACGGCCCGGCGGCGCCTGCCGGTCCGCGACCACGTCCGCCCGCTGGCGGCCGTTCACACCCCCAGGGGGGAGAATCCATGAACGTACAGCAGTCCGGCGCGGTGGGCGCCGGTGGAAGTCGGGGATAGTCATGGCACGGATGTCCACAGCCCTGCGCGATATCACCGCCCTGGTGGTGGAGGATGACGAACAGAACATGCGCTTCGTCACCAATATCCTCCTGGACATGGGCATGTTGACCTTCTACACCGCCAGTGACGGTCAGGCCGGCTGGGAAAACCTGCAAGAGCATAAACGGGAAATCGGTCTGGTGATCTGCGACTGGAATCTGCCCCGCCTGTCGGGCATCCAGATTCTGGAACGGATGCAGGAGGCCCGCATCGACAAGCCCTTTGTCATGCTCACCGGGCGCGGCACCATGGAATCGGTGATCGAAGCCAGCGCCTACGGCGTGGATGCTTACTTACCCAAGCCCTTCACGCCGGAACAGTTGGCCCGCAAGATTTTGCCCCTGGTGGGGGGGAGTACCGGGCATATCACGGTTTAGGGAGAAGGCACGGTGACCGGCCGCGACCGCGAATCCTCCGCCGCGCCGGTGGCGCTGTCCGCCCTCACCCTCATGGCCGTGGGGGTGACCGGGGTACAAGCGGTGACGGCACCGGGCCTGGGGGCGGCCCTGGGATGGGGCGTGGCCGGCGCCCTGGCGGCGGTGCTGGGCGGGCTGGGCCTGTGGGGCTGGCGCCGACACCGGGCGCAACTGACCGAAACAACCGCGGATCAGGCCCACGCCCGGGCCGAGGCCCGCCGGGCCCTGGAACGCTTCGAGGCGTTCGAGGCCCTGGGCAGCGACTTCCTGTGGGAAAGCGATGCCCAGGGCCGCGTGACCCATGCCTCGCCCCGGCTCGGCTGGGTGCTGGAAGGCCACGACGCCCTGGCGCTGGAGCAGCCCCTCGCCACCCTGCTGGCCCAGGCCCCCGAAGCCCTGGACCGTGTGCGGGAACGCACCGGTTTTCGCCAGGCCCCCGTGACCCTGTACCTGCCCGATGGCACCCCGCGCAGCCTGCACCTGAGCGCCGAGCCCGTCCTCGACAACCAGGGGGACTTCGCCGGCTATCGCGGCTGCGGCCGGGACATGACCGCCGAATCCCAGGCCCATGATCGTCTCGCGGGTCTCCATGACCTGATGATGGATGCCGTGGCCTCTCTGTCGGAGGGCTTTGTGCTTTTCGACGAAAACGATCACCTGGTGGTGGTCAACGACCGCTACCGGCATGCCTATCCCCGGTTGTTCGACGTGCTGGTGCCCGGGGCGCGCTTTGCCGACATCCTGCGGGTGGCGGCGGAACGGGGCGACGACAGCCCCGGCGCCGAAACCCTCGATCACTGGATCGAGGAACGCCTCACCCGCCATCTGCACCACCACGATCCCGTGGACCGGCGCCTTTCCGACGGCCGCTGGTACCGCATCAGCGAGCACGGCACCCGCGGTGGCGGCGTGGTCAAGGTGTTGATGGACATCACCGAGATCAAGCAGCGGGAAGCGGCCCTGTGGGAGAAGTCGGCGCTGCTGGAAACCATCCTGGAAAGCATTACCCAGGGCCTGGGCGCCTTTGACCGCCACGGCCGGCTGGTGGCCTGGAACAGCGCCCTGTTCCATCTGCTGGAAAGCCCTCCTCCCGCCCATGAGGGCGAGCGGATTCTGGACCGCCTGCGCGCCGGCACCGGCGCCGAAAAGGCCGTGGGGGACGAGATCGCCACCGCCCTGCGGCCGCCCCATCGCATCCCGCCGCCGGCCGAGGTGCACAACGGCCTGCGCACGGTGGAACTGCGCCTGAGTGCCATGTCCGACGGTGGCGTGGTGGCCACCCTGGCCGACGTCTCCAGCCGGCGCCGGGTGGAGGACGCCTTGCGCGACCTGGCCCGCACCGGCGGCGGCCTGGAACCCGACTCCTTTTTCGAGGCGCTGTTGGCCCGGCTGGCCCTCGCCGTGGAGATGGAAACGGTGGTGCTGCTGGAACGCGGCCACGACGGGCTGGCCCGGCTGGTGACCGCCATCGCCGATCCCGAGCCCCAGGCCGCCCTGGCCAGCGGCTATTCCCTGGCCACCTCGCCCCTGGCCATCCTGGGGGGCGACCGCGGCTGGTCCATCACCAGCGCCGCCCACCGCACCTATCCCGACGATCCCCTGCTGGTCACCACCGAGGCCGAAAGCCTGGTGGCCGTGCCCCTGCACGACATGCAGGGACGGCACCTGGGGCTGCTGGTGGCCCTGTCCCGCCATGCGCGCGAGGACCTGAGCCAGGAAATGGCGCTGCTGCGGCTGTTCGCCGCCCGGGTGGCGAACGAACTGGAACGGCGCACCATGGATCGGGCCCTGCGGGAAAGCGAGCAGACCGCCCGGCAGTTGGTGGAGGACGCGCCCTATGGTGTGTTGTTGTGGGATGGCACCAGCATCCTGTTTGCCAACACCGCCGCCGCCGACCTGCTGGGCCAGTGGCCGGAGCGGCTGGCGGAGCTCACCCTGCCCTGCCGCCTGCGGCCCTTGCCCCCCCATGCGCCCGAATCGCTGGCCGAGGCTCTTGCGCCCGGCGAGACCCTGCCCCCCACGGAAGTCACGCTGCACCAGGAAGGGGACCGCGATTGCGTGGTGGAAATCAGCAGCCGCCCCCTGATCCGCCACGGCGTGCCCGTGAGCCTGGTGGTGATCAGCGACATCACCGAACGGCGCTTGGTGGAAGCGGAACTGCAACAGAACCAGAAAATGAAGGCCGTGGGCCAGTTGGCCGGGGGCGTGGCCCACGAATTCAACAACATGCTGACCGCCATCGGCGGCTTCGCCCGCATGATCGCCCGGGATCCCGAGGATACGGCGCGGGTGCGTCGCTGCGTGGACGAAATTACCAAGGCCGGCGACCGGGCCGCCACCCTCACCGCCCAGTTGCTGGACTTCAGCCGGGGCACGGTCACCTCCTCGGTGCAGACGGTGGACCTCACCCATCTGGTGTGTGACCTGCGCGGCTTCCTGAAGCCCCTGCTGGGCGAGACCATCGACCTGAACCTGGAAATCCCCGACCATGCGGTGCCGGTGCGGGTGGATCCGGCGCGCATGAACCAGGTGGTGGTCAACCTGGCCATCAATGCCCGCGACGCCATGGCCAACGGCGGCACCGTCACCTTGGCGGTGGACGAGTTCGTGCCCGATGCCGCCTTTCGCCAGCGTCATCCCACCGAGCAACAGGATGCTCTGGGCGCCCGCTGCGCCCGCCTGCGGGTGAGCGACACGGGCTGCGGCATTGACCCGGCGCTGCAAAAACGCATCTTCGAGCCTTTCTTCACCACCAAGCCCCGGGGCCGGGGCACGGGGCTGGGCCTGCCCCTGGTCTACGGCACCGTGCAGCAGGCGGGGGGCGTGACCACGGTGGAGTCGCGGCTGGGCGGTGGCGGCACCACCTTCGCCCTGCACCTGCCCCTGATGGCGCCGGCCTCCCCGGCCGAAAGCACCACGGAGGCGCCGCGCCTCGATACCGGGCCCCTGGCCGCTTCCCTGTTGCTGGTGGAGGACGAAACCCAGGTGCGGGAGATGATGACCCTGACCCTGGAACAGGCCGGCGCCAGCGTCCATACCGCCGCCGATGGCGCCGCCGGGCTGATCGCCTGGCGGGACCATGGCGAGTCGATGGCCGCCATCGTTTCCGACGTGACCATGCCCCGGCTCACCGGGCCGGAGATGGTGGGGTATATCCGCCAGCAGCGGCCCCATGTGCCGGTGCTGTTCCTTACCGGCTATGCCACGCCCCACGAGCTGGACTCCCTGGAGCGGCGGGAACAGGCTTGGCTGATGCGCAAACCCGTGACGCCCGAGGCCCTGGTGGCGGCGGTGCGGGCCATGATCGCCGGCCACCCGCCGCCGGGCAGCCAGACCCTGGCCGAGGCCCTGGCCCAGGAGACGGAGGAGGACGCGCCGTGACTCTGGACGTGACCCGTTTGCGGGCGGAAACGCCCGGCTGCGCGCCCGAGGCGGGGGGGGGCATCGCCCTGAATGCCGCGGGCGCCGCCCTGCCCTCCCGCGCCGTGCTGGCGGCGGTGACCGACCATCTGCATCGGGAAGCCCTGGTGGGCGGCTATCAGGCCCAGGCGGACGCGCGGGAGACCCTGGACGACTTCGCCCCCGCCGTGGCGGCGCTCCTCAACGCCCGGCCGGAGGAAATCGCCTTTGTGGAGAACGCCACCCGTGCCTGGGCCCTGGCCTTCGCCGCCGTGCCCCTGGCGCCGGGCCAGCGGGTCCTCACCGGCCGGGCCGAGTATGCCTCCAACTACATGGCGTTGTTGCAGGCCACGCTGCGCCGGCGGGTGACGGTGGAGGTGATTCCCGACGATGCCGACGGGGTGCTGGACGTGGCGGCGCTGGAGGCCCGTCTGGGGCCGGACGTGGGCTTGCTGGCCCTCACCCATGTGCCCACCCACGACGGACTGGTGACGCCGGTGGCGGCGGCCGGGGCGCGGGCCCGGGCCCACGGCGTGCCTTTTCTGCTGGATGCCTGCCAGTCGGCGGGCCAGTTGCCCCTGGACGTGGAGGGACTGGGGTGTGACATGCTGGTGGCCAGTGGCCGCAAATACCTGCGGGGGCCTCGGGGCACGGGGTTTCTCTATGTGCGCGCGCCGCTGCTGCCTCGGCTGGCGCCGCCTTTTGTGGACCTCCAGTCGGCGGCCTGGGTGGCGCCGGAGGAGGTCACGCCGCGCACCGATGCCGCCCGCTTCGAGGTCTGGGAGCGGTTCGTGGCCGGTCAGCTGGGGCTGACGGTGGCGGTGCGGGAGGCGCTGGCGCTGGGGGTGCCGGCGCTCTCCGCCCGCATCCAGGCCCTGGCCGATACCCTGCGCACGGGCTTGAGGACCGTGCCGGGGGTAACCCTGCACGACCACGGGCCCCGCCCCTGTGGCATCGTCACCCTCACCCGCGACGGGGTGGACGCCACCGCCCTGCATGCCCGGCTGACGGCGGCGGGGGTCTATGCCAGTGTGTCGCCGCCGGGCCATGCGCGCCTGCACCGCCATGATCAGCCGCCGTTGTTGCGGCTGTCGCCCCATGTGTACAACACGGAACAGGAACTGGACACGGTGGTGCGTTTGCTGGCGGACTTTTCATAAAAACCGATTGGTAATCTTTTTCTGACAGTCTGCTTGATTCGGGTGTCCTTTTATTGCCGGGACCCGCGGGGGCGGTTATACTGAAGGCCAAGATGGTTCCCAACCAGGAGAGAAGATCATGGTCGTGGCCGGCATTGGGGCGGAGACCGCTCTTTCCGCGCAGGTCCGTCAGGCGCCCAGCCTGGTGGGGCTGAAGCAGCAGCTCGAAACCCAGGAACAGATCGCCAGCATGGTGACGGAAGCCGCCGCCCAGGCCATGGCGGCCACGGGCGAGGTGCAGCCCAAGGAACAGCCGGCGCCGCTGCTGGACGGGGCCCGGGGCAGTCAGGTGAACGTGGAGACCTGACGGTCGCGACTCCGCTCTAAATCAAATAAATAGAGCCGATTCACGCGGTCATTGGCACCCGAAAATGGGGTCCCGATGACCGCGTAATTCCGCTTGTCTCACGGTCAGAGTGGGCCTGATCGGCAAGATGGGGCCGTTCGCCGAGGGGGGCCCGGCGACAAGAACGAAACCGGTCGCGAGGCCCCACGACCCCATGGCTCAAATATCCAGGTTGGTCACGTTCAGGGCGTTGCTCTGAATGAAGTCGCGTCGGGGTTCCACCAGATCGCCCATCAGGGTGGAGAAGACCTTTTCGGCTTCGTCGGCATGGTTCACGCGCACCTGCAGCAGGGTCCGCGACTCGGGATCCAGGGTGGTTTCCCACAACTGACCGGGGTTCATTTCCCCCAGCCCCTTGTAGCGTTGGATGGTCAGCCCCTTGCGGCCGTTGGCGAACACGGCGTCCACCAGACTCACCGGCCCGTGCACGGGCAGGGCGTCGTCCTTGGTGCGCAGGGTGGCCGGATGGGCGAAGTGGGTGGCCAGGGACTCGGCCCGTTCCGCCACCTGCCGGGCCTCGGCGCTTTGCAGCAACAGGGGGTCCAGGGTGTGTCGCTCGGTCACACCGCGCAGGGTGCGGTGGAATGTCAGGCCCCCGTCGGGCAATACCCGGCCCGACCATCCCTGTTCCCCGGGTTTTTCGCGGGCATTGAGGCGGACGGCGGTGTGCTCGGCCACCGCCTGGGAGGCGGCGGACTCCACCGCCTGCCCGGGCGCCAGCGCCCCGGCCACCGCCGCCTGCTCCAGGATCCACAGCGGCACCTTGCGGGCCAGGGCGCCCAGGCCGTGGCGCAACCGGCGCATTTCCTGCACCAGCGATTCCAGCTCGCTCCCGGCCAGGGCCTCGCCGTCGGGCCGCTCCAGCACCGCGCCCTGGATGCCGTTGCCGATGAGGTACAGCTCCATCTCCCGCTCGTCCTTGAGATAAACCTCGCTGTCCCGGCGCCGCGCCTTGAACAGCGGCGGCTGGGCGATATAGAGGTGGCCGGCGGTGATGAGCTCCGGCATCTGGCGGAAGAAAAAGGTCAGCAACAGGGTGCGGATGTGGCTGCCGTCCACATCGGCGTCGGTCATGATGATGATCTTGTGATAGCGCAGCTTGGCGAGATCGAAATCCTCGTGGCCGATACCGGTGCCCAGGGCGGTGATCAGGGTGCCGATTTCCGCCGAGGACAGCATTTTGTCAAAGCGCGCCCGTTCCACGTTCAGGATCTTGCCGCGCAGGGGCAGGATGGCCTGGGTGGCGCGGGCCCGCCCCTGCTTGGCGGAGCCCCCGGCCGAATCGCCCTCCACCAGGAACAGTTCCGACAGCGCCGGATCCCGTTCCTGACAGTCGGCCAACTTGCCGGGCAGGCTGGCCACGTCCAGGGCGCCCTTGCGCCGGGTGAGTTCCCGGGCCTTGCGCGCCGCTTCCCGGGCGGTGGCGGCTTCCACCACCTTGGCGGCGATGCGTTTGGCCTCGTTGGGGTGCTCCTCCAGCCAACGGTCCAGGCCCTCGGCCACCACGCTTTCCACCACCGGCCGCACTTCGGACGATACCAGCTTGTCCTTGGTCTGGGAGGAAAACTTGGGGTCCGGCACCTTCACCGACAGCACACAGGTCAGTCCCTCCCGGGCATCCTCGCCGCTGGGGGTGACCTTGTCCTTGCGGCTGGCGTGGGCGCTCACATAGCCGTTGAGGGTGCGGGTGAGGGCGGCGCGAAAGCCCGCCAGGTGGGTGCCGCCATCCCGTTGCGGAATGTTGTTGGTAAAGCACAGGGTGTTTTCGTGATAGCTGTCGGTCCATTCCAGGGCGCATTCCACCACGATGCCATCGCGCTCGCCACTGATGCTGACGGGCGGGGTGTGCAGGGTGTTCTTGGACCGGTCCAGCCAGCCGACGAAGGCGGTGATGCCCCCGTCGTAGAACATTTCCACCACCGTGGGCTCGGGGTGGCGGGCGTCGGTCAGGTGGATGGTCACGCCGGAGTTGAGAAAAGCCAGTTCCCGCAGGCGATGTTCCAGGGTGGCGAAGTCGAAGTTAATGGTGTGGAAGGTGGCCACAGAGGGCAGAAAGGTGATGCGGGTGCCTTGCACGCCATTGGCGGGCCCCACCGCGGCCAACGGCGCCTCGGTGACGCCATCGCGGAAACGCACGAAATGCTCGTGACCATCGCGGAAACTGCGTAACTCCAGCCACTCGGACAGGGCGTTGACCACCGAGACGCCCACGCCGTGCAGGCCGCCGGAGACCTTGTAGCTGTTCTGGTCGAACTTGCCGCCGGCATGGAGCTGGGTCATGATCACTTCGGCGGCGGAGATGCCTTCCTCCGCGTGGATTTCGGTGGGGACGCCCCGGCCGTTGTCGGTCACGGTGACGGAGCCGTCCCCGTTGAGGGTGACCTCCACCCGGTCGCAATAGCCGGCCAGGGCCTCGTCGATGGCGTTGTCCACCACCTCGTAGACCATGTGGTGCAGGCCGGAGCCGTCCTCGGTATCGCCGATGTACATGCCGGGGCGTTTGCGCACCGCCTCCAGGCCCCGCAACACCTTGATGGCATCCGCGCCGTAGTTTTGGTCCTCTGCCGTCGTTGCCATGCTCTCCTGGCTCATGCGCCGTTCCTCTTTTCCGCGCCCTGGCGGCGCGTTCCTTCCATCATAATGAACCCGGTGTCCCGCGGGACCCCTGATTACTCCCGTGATGCCCCACGCCCGCTGGCGCCCTCCTGACCCCCGCTGGCGTCTCCCTCATCTCCGTCCCAGATCACCTGTCCTGGTACCACCTGCCCCCTCTGCGCCTGCCCGGCCAGGGGCGCGAACAGGGCGGGCTCGGTCCCGGTGAGCCACGCTTGTACGCCCAGCCCCAGCACCGCCTGGAACAACGCGGCCCGGCGGTCCGGGTCCAGATGGGCCGCCACCTCGTCCAGCAGCATCAGCGGCGGCGCCTCGCCCTCCGCCGCCAGCACCCGGGCCTGGGCCAGCAGCAGCGCCACCAACAGGGCCTTCTGTTCCCCCGTGGAGCCCTCCGCCGCCGGGCGGCCGTCGGCGCGATGCCACACCCGCAGGTCGCTGCGGTGCGGCCCCACGGCGGTGCCGCCGCTTTCGCCATCCCGCCGCCGACTGTCCCGCAGGGCCCGGGCCAGAGCCTCCTCCGCCGCCAGGGCGGGGCCATGGGCCAGGGCTTCCTCCGCCATGCCCGCCAACGCCAGCCCGGGCACGGGAAAGGGGTCGTCGGGGGCCAGGGCCGCCGCCAGCCGACGCACGGTCTGGCGCCGGGCGGCGGCCACCGCCACCCCCCAGCCGGCCATGCGCCCCTCCAGCGCCGTCAGCCAGCCGGGATCGGGCCGGTCGGTGCGCAACAGCGCCGCCCGTTCCCGCAACGCCCGGTCATAGGCGGACAGCCGCTGGGCGTGATCGGGATCCAGACCCAGCACCAGCCGATCCAGAAAGCGGCGCCGGCCGGAGGGCGCCTCCTGGAACAGGCGGTCCATGGCCGGGGTCAACCACACCAGCCGCAGGTGCCGGGCCAGGGTGCCGGGCCCGGCCACGGGCTCGCCGTTCACCCGTGCCAGCCGCCGGGACCGGTCGCCGCCGTCGGGCTTCAGGCCCGTGGCCAGCCGCACCCGCCCGGTGGGGGTGTCCAGTTCCGCCGTTACCGCCCAGGGCCTGGGCGCGGCATCGGCGATGCTGTGGCCCCTATCGCTGTGGCCCCTATCGCTGTGGCCCCTGTCGCTGTGGCCCATGTCGGTCAGGCGGGCCCGGCGCAGCCCCTGGCCCGGCCCCAGCAGCGACAGCGCCTCCAGCAGATTGGTCTTGCCCGCCCCGTTGGCACCGGTGAGCACCACCGGCCGGGGACCGAGGGTCAGGGACAGGCGGGGGTGATTGCGGAAATCGGTCAGGGTCAGCGCCCGCACGGACAGCCCCGGAAACCCGGCCGGCACCCTCACACCCGCATGGGCATCAACACGAACAGGGCGCCGGTGCGCCCTTCCTCCTGAATCACGGTGGGGGCGCTGGAATCGCCCAGATCGAACCGCACCCGGTCGCCGTCGATCTGCTCCAGGATATCGAGCAGGTAGCGGGCATTGAAGCCGATCTCCAGCGGCGGCGAGTCGTATTCGGCTTCCAGTTCCTCCACGGCGCTGCCCTGGTCGGGGCTGTTGGCGGAGAGGGTCAGGGCGTTGTTCTGGACGGTGAACTTCACCGCCCGTGATTTGTCGGTGGCGATGGTGGACACCCGGTCCACGCCCTTGTGCACATCGGCCCGGTCCACCAACAGGCATTTGTCGTTGTGGGCGGGGATCACCCGCTGGTATTCGGGAAAGGCGCCGTCGATGAGCTTGGAGGTGAGGGTCAGCCGGCCGCAGGCAAAGTGGATACGGGTTTCCGACAGGGAAACGGTCACGTCCTCGTCGCTGTCATCCACCAGCTTGCGCAGTTCGTTGACGGTCTTGCGGGGAATGATCACCCCGGGCATGCCGGTGGCGCCCTCGGGCCGGGGCACGTCCACCCGCGCCAGCCGGTGACCATCGGTGGCCACGGCGCGCAGGGCGGTCACCTCGTCGGTTTCCACCACGTGGAAATAGATGCCGTTGAGGTAGTAGCGGGTTTCCTCGGTGGAGATGGCGAAGCGGGTGCCGTCGATCAGGGCCCGCAGGTCACTGCCCGTCAGGGTAAAGGTGGCGGCCCAGTCGCTGCCGCTCATCACCGGAAAGTCCTCCGCCGACAGGCAGGCCAGGGTGAAGCGGGAGCGCCCGGCCTTCACCTGCAACTGTTGCCGTTCCCCGTCCAGGGTCAGGGTCACCTGGGCGCCATCGGGCAGCTTGCGCGCGATTTCATAGAGCATGTGCGCCGGGGCGGTGGTCACGCCCGCCGTCTCCACCTCCGCCGGCCCCGTTTCCGTGATGTCCAGGTCCGTGTCCGTGGCGTTGAGGCTCAGACAGTCCTTTTCGGCACTCACCTTGACATTGCCCAGGATGGGCATGGTGGTGCGTTTTTCCACCACGCTCTGCACATGCTGTAGCGCTTTGAGCAGAACGGCGCGTTCCAGGGTGACGATCATGCGGCCTCGGGACTCTCGCCAGGAATTAAGGGAGCAACAGTATAGCAGAAGGGGTTGAAAACCAAAGCCCAAAGCCGGCCCCTTCTGCCCGGCGCGCACCCCCTATTCCCGCAGAAATCGGAGGGATTTAACCGGGTGCCGGCAAACGACATATCTCATTGACAAGCCCGGAGTGTGCCGGTCAGGTGAGGGGATCCCAACGCGGCGCGCCAACCAAGCCGCCTGTCCAGAGCAGCAGGGAGGGAATTGCTCATGGCTCTGATCATCAACGACGATTGCACGTGTTGTGATGCCTGCCCCTCGGTGTGCCCGAACGAGGCCATCACCGAGGGCGACATGATCTACGTGATCGACCCCGACCGCTGCACGGAATGCGTGGGGGCCCATGATGAGCCCCAGTGCGTGGCGGTGTGCCCGGTGGACTGCATCGTGCCCGACCCCGCGCACGAGGAAACCAACAACCAGCTTCAGGCCAAATACGAGCGGCTGCACGGATAATCCCCTTGGCGGGTCTGTTCCCATCGTCGGGGCCCCGGCCAGGGGGCCCCGACCCGGAGGCCCAGGCTGGGGCGGCGTTTGTGCTAGAGCCTATCGCGGTCAATGGGACCCATTTTCGGGTCCCATTGACCGCGTGAATCGGCTCTATCTATTTGTTGTAGAGCCGAGTCACGCGGTTAGCTGGCCTCCGTCTCCCCGGCGGGCTCCAGAACGAAGGTGATGGTGGTGCCCCGCCCCTCGGTGGAGGTGAGGCTGATCAGGCCACGGTGGTGCTCGACGATGCGGCGGCACAGGCTCAGTCCCACCCCGTGTCCCTCGGTGGGGGTGTCTTCCTCGGGGCGGGGGGTCTCGCCCCGCACGAACGGCTCGAACACCACCTCCTGGCGGGCGCGGGGGATGCCCCGGCCGTTGTCGGCGACGCTGATTTCCCACAACCCCTCATAGGGCCCGCTGTCCAGCCGCCGCGCCGCCAGCGTGATCACCGGCAGGCGCTCGGGGGCGCGGTACTTGAACGCATTGCTGAACAGGTTTTGGAACAGGCGCACCAACTGCGCCCGGTCGCCCCGCACCACCGGCAGCGGCGCGGTCACCGACAGGGAGCCCCCCGTTTCGTCCGCCAGGGACTGCACATTGGCCAGAGCCTCGGCCACCACGCCCGCCAGGGGCACGGCGGCGAAGCGGTCGCCCTGGGTGGTGACCCGGGACAGATCCAGCAGATCGACGATCATGGTTTCCAGCCGCCGGGCCCCGCCCAGAGCATGCTCCAGGCTGGCGGCGGCGCTGCCCGACAGGGACGAGCCCAGGCGCTGCTTCAGCAGCCCCAGATGGCCCGTGATCATGCGCAGCGGTTCCTTCAGGTCGTGGGACACCGCATAGGCAAAGGTGCTGAGGTCGCGGTTGGAGGCCTCCAGGGCCGCCGTCTTGCGGCTGATTTCCGCCCGCAGCCGGCCATGGGCCAGGCGGAAGGCCAGATAAAGCAGGGCCTCCAGCAGCACATAGGCCATGACGCCATAGAACACGTTCACGCCGATGGCCCGGTTGGCGGCGGCGGCCTGGGCGGTGACGTCGGTCCACAGCACCACCATGCCCACATGGGGCCGGTCGGGATCCTGCTGGCGCAGGAAATCGTACAGCGGATCAAAGCTCACGGCATAGGTGCGGCCTTGCAGCGCCACGGTGGTGGTGGCCCGGCCCGGGGCCGGCTTGCGGTCGGTGGCCAGCAGTTTCTTGAGCAGAGTCAGGAACATGGCATCGGAGGACGCCTCCACATAGCACTCACAGCCGGTGACCGGGGGGCCCATCACCTTCGAGACGTGATCGGGCCACATGGTCTCCTCCACGTGCGCCTGTTGCAGCAGCACGGCCCCGTTGTAGCCGAAGTAATGGTGGAAGGTTTCCAGCAGCCAATCGAAGGAGATGCCCACGCCCAGGGTGGCCACCATCTCGCGGGCGCCGGAGCCGGGGTCGCGGGCCCAGATGGGCACCACGCCCCGCAGCCCGGCATAAACCCGGCCGCTTTCGAAGCCGCTGACGGGGGTGCGGGTGCGGGCGGCGTGGACGATGGTATGACGGACCCCCTTCAGGGTATCCCCGTACTTGTGCGGGGCATGCACCCGCAGGAAGCTGAGCGCCTCCGGCCCCAGATGAAAGTGCAACTGCCGGGTGCCGAAGCCCCGCTGCACGTTGTTCCAGGCATCGCCCACCTTGGACAGCAGGGCCTCGCGCACGGCGGCGGCGCGGGGGCCGCCCTTGCCCCCGCCCTCGGCCTGGATGGCGTCCCGGGCTTCCCACATAAGTTGCTGGATGGTGCCGTCGCCCGCCAGCAGCGTGCCCACCATGCGCATGCTGGCGGTCACCTGTTCGTTGGACATGCGAAAGGCGCGCAGCATGGACTCGCCCTCGGCGGCCACCTCGGCGTGGAAGGTGCGGCGGGTCAGGGCCGTGTTCACCAGCACGAAGCTGCCGTCCAGCACGGCGATGGTGAGACTGAGCACCAGAAAGATGCGGCTGCCTCGGCGGGGCAGACCGGGCAAGGCCGGTAGGGGGGGCAGGCGCCAGCGGGCGGCGGGAGTCATGGCGTGGGCGGCTCCGGCATGCGGATCAGGGGGGCGAAGGAGTCCTGATGGCGGGTGGCCTGCCAGTGATCCAGGGTCCAGCGGATGCTGGGATAGGCCAGATGGTCCCAGGGAATACGCGCCCACGGCACCAGGCAGACCTCCTGACTTTCGGGCCCGGCCACATGCTCCGGCGACAGCATGGTGGCGCGATAGATCAGGTGGACCTGGCTGAGGTGGGGCAGGTTGAACAGGGCCAGCAGCGGGCCGATCTCCACCCGGGCGCCGGCCTCCTCCCACACCTCCCGGGCGGCGCCGTGGGCGGAGCTTTCATTCAATTCCATATAGCCGGCGGGCAGGGACCAGAAGCCCCGTTGCGGCGCGATGGCCCGGCGCACCAGCAGGAAGCTCTCACCCCAGGTGCACACGGCGCCCACGATGATCTTGGGGTTCTCATAGGCCACATAGCCGCACTCGGGACAGGTCAACCGGTCCCGGTCGTCACCGACCGGACGGCGCCGGATGCGCGGCCCCACCGGAGCGTCCGGCAGGCGGGAAGATGGGTGAGGCTCGGAAGTGCGGTGCGCCATGGGACCATTGTTTCCACGGCCGGGCCGCAACGCAAGGGGCAAGACCGCGAATAGGGGCACAACGCCTTCGGCCTCCTCGGGCCTTTTGGCCGCGCATTGGAATGGTTATTGCTTCTAGAGCGGATTGCAGTCAATGGGACCCGATTTTCGGGTCCCATTGACTGCGTGAATCGGCTCTATCCATTTGTTTTAGAGCGGATCGCGCCCCGCCCCGCCCTGTCAGAGGACCGTGCCCATGTTGGAAGACTTCGCCCCAGACGACTGGCTGACCCGTCGCGACTATCCCGATCTGCCGCCGGACGCCGAGCGCCACATGCGCGTGGCCGCCCTGGCCTGGGACCGCAAGGACGAGGCCGAGGCCCATCTGGACGCTGCCCGCGCCCTGGCCCCGAACCACCTCCAGGTGCATGTCAGCCGCTACAAATTCTTTTTCTACAGCCACCAGTATCCGAAGGCCATTGACGCGGTGCAGACCTGTCTGGGGCTGGCGGGCGCGGACCTGGGGCTTTCCGGCACCCCCGAGGCCCATACCCCCGCCGATGCCGACTTCACCGCCCTCGTGCCGCAGATCCGCTTTTATCTGAGCGCCACCCTGGCCCTGGCCTGGTGCCTGATGCGCCATGGTCGCCAGGACGAAGGCCGGGCGCTGATGGAACACCTCGCCACCCTGGACACCGCCGGGCAGACCGCCGTGCACCCCCTGCTCACGGCCATGGACGCCGCGGATCCCTTGGACGAAACCTAACCGCGGAATGTCGGATTCCCGACGTCCTGGAGGCGCTCCGTCATGGCTCCTCGTGGTGCAGGAAGCGCTTGGCGCGCTTGAGCCCGAACCACAGCCCCAAGCCCACCACCGGCACCGCCAGGGCCGTGAGCACGGGCGGGTTCACCGGCAGCCCCAAGGCCTTCACCCCCTTGAGGCCATAGGCGATCAGGCTCACCAGATAGTAGCTCAGCACCACCACCGACAGCCCTTCCACCGTTTCCTGCAAGCGCAGTTGCAGCCGGGCCCGGCGGTCCATGGAGTCCAACAGCTTCTGGTTCTGAGCCTCCATGGCCATGGCCACCCGGGCCCGCAACAGACTGATCATGCGGCCGGCGCGGCCGGCCAGGATGTCCTGGCGGTGGGCCACCGCCTCGCAGGTGCGAATGGCCGGATCCAGACGCCGGGACAGGAATTCGGAAAAGGGTTGCAGGCCCTGGATCCGTTCCTCGCGCAACTCCGCCAGCCGCTGCTGCACCAGGGCGTAATAGGCCTGGGCGGCATCGAAGCGATAGCTGGTGGTCACCGCGACCTTTTCCACGTCGGCGGCCACGGTGGACAGCTCCGCCAGCAGGTCCCGTTCCCGGCGTTCCTCGTCGGCGGCGGTGGCGCCCTGGCCGCCGATTTCCGCCGCCACCTGTTCCAGGCGGTGCTCGGCCTGGGTCAGCCGGGGCCCCGCGGCCCGCGCCAACGGCAGGGCGGTGATGGCCAGCAGGCGATAGGTGTGGATTTCCAGCATGCGCTGAAGGTAGCGGCCGCTCTGACGCGGGGTGAAGGCCACATCCCGCAGCAGAATGCGGGCGAAGCCGTCCTCGTGCAGGCGCATGTCGGTCCAGGCCACCCCGGCGCCGCCGCCGATGCGGGCGCCGATGATGGTGTGACCGCCGAACAGATAGGGAATTTCCTGGGGCCCGCGCCCGGGTGTGCCCTCGGGCTCCACGGCAAAGTGGGCCGCCGCCAGCACACTGCCGGGCAAACCCGACAGCCATTCCCGGGGCAACAACCCGATCACCGGGTCGGCGAAGGGATTCTCTTTCAGCTCCCCATCGCGGTAGAAGGTATAGGTGGAAAATTCCGTGTGCCGCTCCCAGCGCAACCACACCGGCCCCAGGGTGATGGTGAAGAAGGTGGCATCCCGGGGCGGTTGCGGCGCGTCGTAGGCTTCGCACAGGGCCAGCAGATGGCCCCAGTCGGCATCGCGCGCGTCCTCGCCGCTGAACAGGGCGATATGGCTGCCCCGGATGGGCACCTGCACCTCGTTGTAGGGCCGGGCATGGAGCTCGTTCACCAGTTCCCGCCGGCTGGCGTATTCCCGCAGGCCGTAATCCATGGGGGTTAGTCCTCCATACGGGCGAGACGCTGCAACCATGCCGGATAGCTGGCGGCGGTCTCCGGGGTCAGGGGAAAGGGCAGCCGGCCCAGGGGGGCCAGGGCCAGGACCGGATCGGGGCCGAAGGCTTCGGCGCCCACCGTCCACCATGGGGCGCCGTCCACCGCCAGTTCCGTCAGTTCCACCCCGCAACCGGCCGGCAGGCGCACCGTCGGATCGGCCGCCGGTGTCTCCGCGCCGGCGGGAAACACCCACAACCAGCGCCGCTTAGGCACGGTCCGCCAGCGGGGATCGTCGTCCGCCGGCAGGGCGGCGTGGGCGGCGGCGGGCACGCCCCACTTGACCCACGGTTCGGCCACGCCGGCTCCGCCCCCGGGCAGGGCCAGGGGCCGGCCAGGGGCGAGGCGTCGTTTCACTTCCAGACGCCCGTCCCGGGTCTTGATGCCCAGGGCGTCCGTTTCCGGCACCGCCAGATAGCGGTCCTGGCGGGGCGGTTGGGCCGTGGCCCCGGCGGCCCAGGCGGCCACCGCCGGCGGCACCGGTCCGGGCACGAACCACCGCGTTTCCAGCGACTCCACCCCCGCCATGGCTACAGCCAGTCCTGAAGCAGCGGAATGAGCGGCAGGTCGGCCGGCGGCATGGGATAGTCGCCCAGCCGCGCCGGCGGCACCCAGGCCAGGCGCTGTCCCTCACGCGGGGTGGGGGGTCCCTCCCACACCCGACACACGTAGAGGGGCATCAACAGGTGGAAACTGTCGTAGGCATGGGAGGCAAAGGCCAGGGGGGCCAGACACGATTGGCGCACGTCCAGGCCCAATTCCTCCTCCAGTTCGCGGATCAGGGCGGCTTCCGGGGTTTCGTCGGCGTGCAGCTTGCCGCCGGGGAATTCCCACAGCCCGGCCAAGGGGCGTCCCTCGGGCCGGCGGCTGAGCAGCACCCGGCCGTCCACGTCCACCAACGCCGCCGCCACCACCAGCACCAGCGGTCCGGTGAGAGGGGCCGGCGGCGTGTCCTGCCAGCAGCCGCCCGCCGGCAGGGTGTCAGGACCGATAATCGGCATTGATGCGGATATAGTCATGGGTGAGATCACAGGTCCACACCGTGGCCCGGCCCGAGCCCACCCCCACATCAATGCTGATGTGAATTTCCGGCTGCCGCAGATGGGCGGCCACCGGGGCCTCGTCGTAGCCGGGCACCGGTTCGCCGTCGCGGGTGACGGGGGTCTCGCCGATGGTGATGGCCAACCGATCGCGCTCCGCCCGTTCGCCGGCCTTGCCCACCGCCATTACCAGCCGGCCCCAGTTGGCGTCCTCGCCGGCCAGGGCGGTTTTGACCAGGGGCGAGTTGGCCACGGACAGACCGATACGCCGGGCGGCCTGGGTGCTTTCGGCGCCGGTGATGGTCAGGGTGACGAACTTACGGGCCCCCTCGCCATCACGCACCACCAGATGGGCCAGCTCCTGGCACACCAACCGCAGGGCCCGGCGGAAATCGCCCAGGCGCGGATCCTCGCAGTCCACGGGCGGGCGGTTGCCGGCGGTCCCGGTGGCGAAGGCCAGCACCGTGTCGCTGGTGGAGGTGTCGCTGTCCACGGTGATGCTGTTGAAGCTGTGGTCCACCGCATAGGCCAGACAGGTGCGCAGCACCGGCGCCGGCAGGGCGGCATCGGTCACCACGAAGGCGAGCATGGTGGCCATGTCGGGCGCGATCATGCCCGAGCCCTTGGCAATGCCGTTGAGCGTGACCGTCACCCCGTCCACGGTGGCGGTGCGGGTGGCCCACTTGGGGAAGGTATCGGTGGTGCGGATGGCCTCCGCCGCGTCCTGCCAGCCGTCTTCGCGCAGCTGGGAGGCCAGGGCGGGCAGGCGCTCGGCCACGGCGTTTTCGCCCAGCGGCACACCGATGACGCCGGTGGCGGCCACGAACACCTCGTGCGGGCCGCAGGCGCCCAGGGCGGCGGCGGCGGCCACGGTGGCCTCCACCTCGCGGCGGCCGATTTGGCCGGTGAAGGCGTTGGCGTTGCCCGAGTTCACCACCAGGGCCCGGGCCGTGCCCCGGGGCAAGTGCCGGCGGCACCATTCCACCGGCGCCGACGGACAGCGGGACCGGGTGAGGGTGCCGGCCACGGTGGTGTTCTCGGGAAACAGGGCCAGCATCAGGTCGGGCTGCGACTCGGGCTTGAGGCCGGTGGCGGCCCCGGCCAGACGCACCCCGGGCAGGGGCGGCAGGTCCGGCAGGGTGTCCGGGGCGAGAGGCGAACGGGGAAGGGACGGCATGGGCGTCTCGGCAGAGGAAGGGCGGCGGACTCGGCCCGCTCTCGCAAGAGCGGGCCGGAAAGGGGGGTTAGTCGGCGGCCGGGTTTTCCGGATCGGCGGTGGAGGGAATCAGCACCTCCACCTCGGCCTGGGTGCGCAGGGAATCGAGCACGTCTTCCACGATTTCCTGGGACAATTCGTCCTCGATCTGCGGCGTGAGGGCGTCGAAGGAGGGGGGTTCCTTGTCGCGCCGGTCTTCCACCTTGATCACGTGCCAGCCGAACTGGGTCTGCACCGGTTCGGCCACCACGGTGCCGGGCTTGGCGGCGAAGGCGGCTTCGGCGAAGGGCTCGACCATTTCGTCCTTGCCGAAGTAGCCCAGATCCCCGCCGGCGCCGGCGCTGGGCCCGGTGGAGTGTTCCTTGGCCAGCGCGGCGAAATCGGCGCCGCCCTGGGCTTCCTTCAACAACGCGCGGGCCGTTTCCTCGTCCTCCACCAGGATGTGGCGGGCGTGGACTTCCTGGACGTTGTTGAGGTCGGCGACGCGGCGGTCGTATTCGGCCTTCAGGTCCATGGTGGCCAGCTTTTCGGCGATGGCCGCCTCCAGCCACTTTTGCTGCAACACCTGATCGGCGGCGTAATCCATGGCCGCCTTGACCTCGGGCTGGTTGGCCAGTCCGCTTTGTTCGGCGGCCGCCCCCACCAGTTGTTCGTTGATCATCAGCTCCACCACCTGCGGCATCACCATTTGCAGGGGCAGTTTCACCGGCTGGCTGGCGGTGAGCTGGTCGTAATAGGCGGCCACGTCCGACTGGTGGATGTCCTGCGCGCCGATCCGGGCCACCACGGGATCATCGGCGGCCCATGCCGCCACGGGGGCCTGCGCCAGGGCCCCGGCTAGCAGAGTCCGGGAAAGAAGGGACGGGAAGAAGGGGCGACGGGCCATGTGGAGGATTCCCTGAGCCGTGTTGCGGTAAAAGGCAAACGGCGCCCACGTTAGCGCAGATTGCGCCCCGCGGGAACCATCCCGTGCGTCCTCATGCACTTCCAGCCCCTCACGCATTTCCAGCGAGCGTGGAGAGCATGGCGCCCGAAATGCCCAGGCGGCCCAGGGCGGCCTCCCATTTGCGCATCAGGTCGTCGCCGAACAGCAGCTCGTCATCGGGCGGCACGGCGATCCAGGCGTTCTCTTTTAATTCTTGCTCCAACTGGCCGGCGCTCCAGCCGGCATAGCCCAGGGCCAGCAGACAGCGTTCGGGGCCGTGGCCTTCCACGATGGCACGGATGATGTCCACGGAGGCGGTCAGGGCCACGGAGTCGTCCACGCTGACGGTGGTTTCGTGCTGATAGTCGGGGGTATGCAGCACAAAGCCCCGGCCCGTATCCACGGGGCCGCCGGCGTGCACGATGATCTGCTGTCTCAGGGCCCCCGCGGAATCGATGTCTAGTTGTTCCAGGAGATCGGAAAAGTCGATGTCGCGCATGGCCCGGTTGATCACCAGTCCCATGGCGCCCTCGTCATTGTGGGCGCACAGATAGATGACCGTGTGGTCAAAACGCGAATCCCCCATGGCGGGCGTGGCCACCAGGAGGTGACCGACGAGATAGCCGTCGTAGGTCTCGGTGGAAGGCATGGCCCTGGTTCCTGACTGCTGACCGCCGGCCCCCACGGGCCGACCCTTGCAAGAGTAGGGCGCAAGCCCCCCCGGGGTCAAATAGGCGTGTGGTCTCACTGGGTCCGGGTGGGCACCGGCGACGGGCCGAAGCGGTTGGTCCCCGCCTGTCCGGGCTGCACGAACCAGAACAGCAGCACCAGGAACCCCAGCACGGGAATCAGGCCCAGCAACAGCCACCAGCCGGAGCGGCCCATGTCGTGCAGGCGGCGGGCCCCCACGGCCAGGCTGGGCAGCAGCAAGGCCAGCGACACCAGCCCCTGGATCGTGTTGCCGCCGGTGGGCGCGCCGGTCAGGGCCATAACAACCACGCTGACCACCACCTGGAACAGCACCCACCACCAGTATTCGGGGCGGGGCGCTCGCCCGCTAAAGGTGGCGTATTTCTGAAAGCAGGTGCGGACGGCTGTAGTGAATCCCATGGGAACATCTCCTTGAGGCGGCAGGGGCGGCGCGCCGCCCCAATTTATACAACTTGGGGGGCTCCCCGCCCTTTACGGATCCAGACTGGGGTGATTCCCTGCCTGAGGGAGAGAAGCGACCGTAGCGGGGCCATAGCCGAACCGCGCCGCCCACGGCAGCAAGCGGGGCAGCACCGGCTTCATGAAGCGGGCATAACGGTGCCAGCGTTCCCGGGCACGGGTATAGAGGGGTTCCGCCACCTGGGGATAGCTGGGCGTGCGGATATCCCCCCGGGCCTGCCCGGTGCGGGCGTGAGTCACCAGGGCATCGTCCCAGGGCACGTCAAGAAAGGCCGTCAGGTCCCGCAGCCCCGGTTCCGGATCGGCCACCAGGGCCTCGTACACCACCGTGTGCACCCGCAGCGGCACCCGCTCCCGGGTCAGGGTCCACAGCCGCATCACCTGATCATAAAGCCGCGCCGTCTGCTCCAGGGTGGTGAAGTGCACCAGGGCATGGTTGGGGCCGAAATTCTGCATGAAGCAGCTCAGCACGCTGTCGCAGGGATGACGTTGCACCAGCACGAACCGGGCCTCGGGAAACAGCCGATGCAGGAAGGCGGCGTTCACCAGGTGGAAGGGCATCTTGTCCACCACCAGCCCCGCCGCCGATTCGCTCAGGCCGCGCCGTTCCAGTTCCCGGGCGCGGGCGGCGAAATAGCGGTCGCGCAGCGCGGCCCGGGCGTCGTCGGGCAGGGCATCCAGGGCGACGTGCTCCTCGTTGCCGGGCAGGGCCTGCAACACCGCATCCAGCAACGGCCGCTCATCCAGTTCGGTGATGCCCGGATGACCGTCCAGCAAGGTCCCCACCAGGGTGGTGCCGGAGCGGGGAAAGCCCACCACGAACACGGGATCGTCCCGGCCATCGGGGGGCGGAGGCGGCGGCCAGGCGGCCACCCGCTCGGGCGCCAGGGCCTGCTCGATGTGGTCCAGGCGGTCCAGGAAGCGGGTCCGGGCCACATCCTCGTACACCGGCAGCATTTCCTGGCGGCGGTTGCCTTCCCGGAACCAGCGCATGGCCTGGCCGGGGTGGTCCAGGCGGTCGTGGATGCGGCCCAGCAGAAAGGCGCGCTCCAGCAAGCTGGGGCGGTCGAGGCTGGCCGCGCCGGTCCCCTGTAGCACCGCCAGGGCCTCCTCGGCGTCGCCCTCCCGCAAGGCCACCTGCGCGGCCAACAGGGCCAGCCGGCCCTCCGCCGGCCAGCGGGCGCGGGCCTCGGCCAGACCGGCCCGCACCTCCGCCATGCGGTTCATGCGCTCCAGCAACCGCAGGCGGTTGAGCCGGGGCGGCAAGGCGTCGGGGGCGTGGGCCTCAGCGGCGGCATAGGTCTCCAGGGCGGCCGCGTTATCGCCCAGCAGGGCGTGCAGGGTCCCGAGCACGGTCCAGGCTTCCGCATGGCCGGGATCCAGGGCCAGGGCGGCGTCCAGGGCTTCCCGGGCCTCGGGATAGGCGGTGCGGGCGATAAGGGCCTGGGCCATGAGCACCAGCGGCAGGGGATCCTCGGGCACCAGGGCCAGGGCCTCGCGGGCGGCCGCTTCCGCCTCCCGGGCCCGTTCGGCGGCCAACAGGATGCGGGCCAGCCACAGGTGGGCGGGCGCATGGTGGGGGTGGGCCTGCAACGCCTGGCGAATGGCCGCTTCCGCCTCCGACAACCGGTGGAGCCGGTACAGCGCCTGGGCCAGGGTCATGAGGGAGGGCAAATGGTGGGAATCGTGGGCCAGGGCGGCTTCCAGCGCGGCCACCGCCGCCTCCGGCCGGTCACGGGCCAGCAGCAGACCGGCCCGGGCGTGGTGGGCGGCCACGAAGTCGGGGGCGCGGGCGATGGCGTCGTCAAAGGCCGCCTCGGCCGCGTCCCAGAGCCCCCGGGCCCGCAACACATTGCCCAGGGTGAGCCGGGGCACGGGCGCCTCGGGCACCAGGGCCACGGCGTGGCGGGCGGCCTCCTCGGCCGCCTCGGCATGGCCGGTGCGTTCCAGGGCGGCGGCGAGCAGGTTCCAGGCCGCTGGCTCGGTGGGGGTTGTCGCCACATAGCGGCGGGCGGCGGCAATGGCCTCGGCCAGGCGGCCCTCGTGATACAGGGCCACCAGGGCCTGGAGGGCCGGATCCACATCCGCCATGAGCGTGTCCCTCCTGAATTCTTTTGGCCGAAGGCGGTTGTTGGGGGCGGCCCCTACAGCGTTGCCGCGATCCGGCGCAGGGCGGCGAGGTCGGCGCCGGCGATCACCGCGTGGTGCCGGGCGATCACCGCGGGGGGCCAGTCCCACCAGCGCAGCGTGCACAGGGCTTCGATGGTGTCCTCATCGAAACGCCGGCGCACCACGCGGGCGGGATTGCCCGCCACCACCGAATAGGGCGGCACATCGCGGCTCACCACCGACCGCGCGCCCACGATCACGCCGTCGCCCAAGGTCACCCCCGGCAACACCAGCGCCTCCATGCCCAGCCACACGTCGTTGACCGCGTCCGTGTCGCCCTTGGCCGGCGCCATGGTCAGCAGGGCGGCCAGTTCTTCCGGCGTGGTCGCCGGGGTCATGAGAAAGTTGGCGAAGGGATAGGTGGAAAACCCCTCCAGGGCATGGTTGCCGGAGGCGGTGAGGAAACGCACCCCGGCGGCGATCTGGCAGAAACGCCCGATCACCAGCCGCTCCGGACTGGGCGGGAACAGATAGGGCGCCAGCACCGCCGCCGGATCCGCCGGCGGATCCGCAAAATGGGCGTAGGTAAAATCCCCCACCTGCCAGCGGGGATGGTCGATGACCTGATTCAGATGCACCACCTGAGAGACCACCTGGCCGTCGGGCAGAACCATGGGGTGCACCCGGGCCGCGTCCAGCGTGGGCCCCGGCCCGGTGGGGGTCACCGCACGTAGACCCGCACTTCGTCCGTGTCCACACCGGGGCTGGAGGTGGTGGCCAACTGGATGCGCTCCTCGGGCAGGCCCATGCGGATGAGGGACGAGCGCACCCGCTCCGCTTCCCGCCGGGCCATGTTGCCGGAGAGACCGGCCCCGGCGCGGCCCACCTGAGGCGCCACGCCCACCACCTCCACCGAGGCCATGGGCGCACGGGCCAGCGCCTCGCGCATGGCGGCGAACAGCGTGTCCTCGTAGGGCACATTGGCGCGGTCGAAGCGGATGGTCACCAGGGGAATGCCCGCATCGCCCACCATGCCGCCGCCGGTGGCGGCATAGGTCATGGCCGGACTGCCCAGGGCCTTGGCGTCCTGCATGAAGCCACCGCCAAAGCCGCCCGGCGCCGCCCCCAGGAAGGCGCCCCCGGCACGGCCGGTCTGGAAGTAGTCGCCGCCGCCCAGGGTGGCCTCGTTCAAGGTCCGGCCCACCAGAGGTCCCGGCGCCGACAGGCTGTAGGCGGCCCCCAGCCCCTGCCCCAGGGGCTGCCCCTGCTTGATGGCCGAGGCCAGCAGGTCCAAGGTGGCGCGCTCGCCCTGGATGTAGCGCTGCTGCCGGCTGACGTCGCGGGAAACCTCGTTGCGCATGCTGTCGATCAACACCATGGTCTGATTGATCTCATCCCGGAGCACCCGCAACTGGCGGTGATCCTCTTCCACGGCGCCGGCAAGGTTAAAGGCGTTGTCCACCGATTCATCCAGGAACCCGGCCATGGTGGCCGCGTTGCCGATGAAGTTGTTGAAATCGGAGACCTGCGCCACGTCGCTGCTGAGCTGGTCCAGCTCGCCCTGAGCCTTCTTCCACAACCGCTGCAACTGAGGGTTGCCCGGGGTGGTGCCCATTTGCAGGCGGGCATTGATGGCGGCCACGGTCCCGTGATAGCGCTGGGCATCGGTGGCGATGGTGCCCCGGGTGCGGGCCAGCTTGCCGTGCTCGCGCTCCAGTTCGTTCAGCAGCAGCCGCAGTTCGTCGCGTAACTGAGCCACCTTGGTCCCGACAAAGGTGCCGGTGGCGGGGCCGTCGGTGACGTTGATGGAATGCCAACTGCTGGTGGCCAGCAGCGGGGTGGGGTTGCCACTGCCCCCGCGAGTGAACAGGTTCCCATCGCTGGCGCATCCCCCGAGCAGGGCCGCGGTGAGAAGCAGGGTCAGGCTGAGCGACGAACGAGTCATGAGCGAATCAAACCTTGCTGCTTGTGGCTCGAGCGACGGAAATCGTGAACGCCCGACGGTTCGGGCGAGGTCCTGCAGACATCGGACCCCGCGATTTTCTTGCGGAACGCCCGCCTGCGTCCGGGGCGACACTGAATAAAAGCCGGTTTCGCCCCTTCGGAACGCAAGCGCTGTCCCAACGCCCGGCATGGTATCGGATCCGTTTTCCAGGGACAAGCGCCATATTCCGCCCCCAAGCCCCGCCGAAACCGCCCGGCCCACGGGGGATGGTTCGTGATCCCCCGCTGATTGCCCCGTGGTTTCAGTCCGCGGAACGGGGCGGGCGTAGGATCTTGGCAATAACGCCGGTCCAGCCCGTCTGATGGCTGGCACCGCACCCCCGGCCCGTGTCGCCGTGGAAATACTCGTGGAACAGCAGATGATCGCGGAAGTGGGGGTCGGTCTGGGCCTTCTCCCAATCGCCCAGGCACGGCCGGCGGCCGCTGCCATCGGGCAGGAACAGCCGCGCCACCCGCCGCCGCAGTTCGTTGGCCACGCCCTGGAGGGTCAGGTGCACGTCGGAGCCCGTGGGACAGGCGATGCGGAAGGAATCGCCGTAATAATAGTGATATTTCTCCAGCGCTTCGATGATCAGGAAGTTCATGGGCAGCCAGATGGGCCCGCGCCAGTTGGAGTTACCGCCGAACATGCCTGAATTGGACTCACCCGGCACATAACGCACACTTTCATGCACGCCGTTATAGGAGAAGCTGTAGGGTTCGTCCGCATAGGCCCGGGACACGGAGCGGATGCCGTAGTCGGACAGGAACTCGCTTTCGTCCAACATGCGCTTGAGCACCTGCCCCAGGCGGTGACGCCGCAGCAGGGAGATAAGGCGGCGATCCTCCTGCCCCTTTTCCCCCCAGTCGTTCACCAGCTCCGCCAGATCGGGACGGTGTTGCAGGTACCATTCCAGGCCGCGCAGGAATTCGCTTTCCCGATCCAAACAGCGCTTGTCCACCACCTCCACGGCGAACAGGGGCACCAGCCCCACCATGGAGCGCAGGCGCAGGGGCCGGGCCTCGCCCCCGGGCAGGCGCAAGACGTCATAGAAGAACTGGTCTTCTTCGTCCCACAGCCCCACACCCGACGGGCCGATGCCGGCCATGGACTTGGCGATGGACAGGAAATGCTCGAAGAATTTAAGGGCCAGCTCCTGGTACACCGACTGATGTTCGGCCAATTCGATGGCGATGCGCATGAGGTTAAGGCAGTACATGCCCATCCAGGCGGTACCGTCCGCCTGATTGATGTAACCGCCGGTGGGCAGGGGTTTAGAGCGGTCAAACACGCCCACATTGTCCAGCCCCAGGAAGCCGCCCTGAAAGATGTTGCGGCCGTCGCGGTCCTTGCGGTTGACCCACCAGGTGAAATTCATCAGCAGTTTGTGGAACACCCGCTTCAGGAAATCCACATCGCCCCGCCCGGTGTGTTCCCGGTCGATCTGGTAAACGCGATAGGCCGCCCAGGCGTGTACCGGCGGATTGGTATCGTCGAAGCCCCATTCATAGGCCGGCAACTGGCCGTTGGGGTGCAGGTACCAGGTGCGGGTGAGGGTGTGGAGCTGTTTCTTGGCGAAGGTGCTGTCGATGGTGGCCAGCACCACCGTGTGGAAAGCCAGATCCCACGCCGCGAACCAGGGATACTCCCACTTATCGGGCATGGAAAGGATGTCGGCGGCGTTGAGGTGATCCCAGTCGCCGTTGCGGACGGCACAACGGCCGGGCGGGGGGGCGGGCTGGTTCTTATCCCCCCTCAGCCACCGGTTCACGTCATAACGGTAGAACTGCTTGGTCCACAGCATGCCGGCGATGGCCTGCCGCTGCACCCGCTTTTCCTCCTCGCTACTGATCAGGGCCTGACGGCCGGCGTAGAAGGCATCGGCCTCCGCCTGGCGCTGGGTGACGATCTGATCGAAATCGCCGAAGGGATCGCGGTTGTCGTGGGCGGTGAGACGGAGGCGGACACTGACCGAGGTCCCCGGCTGCACGGTGCTCTGGTACCAGGCCCCCATCTTGCTGCCGGTTTGAACGTTATTGATCGCCTCGTGGTTGCCGTGCACCACGCACTGGTGGAACGCATCCTTGAACGGCCCGGGGGCGTGAGGCTTGTTCCAGTGCAGGCGGGCGTTGGTTTCGTTGTGGGTGAACATGAGGGTGGGGTCACCCTCCACATGCACCCAATAGAGCATGTCGTCGCTCTTGCGCAGGGCCTTCACCCGGGTGGGGGCCACCTCCGCCAGCACCGGCCGTTCCTTGTCCCGGCCCCAGTCCCAGATATTGCGGAACACCAGTTGCGGGATCACGTGAATGGGCGCCGGCTCCGCCCCCCGGTTCCACACGGTGATCCGCATCAACAGGTCGTCGTGGTCGGCCTTGGCGTATTCCACGAACACATCGAAATAGCGGTCTTCGTCGAACAGGCCCGTGTCGTGCAACTCGAACTCGGGCTCCACATGGGGATCGGCCTCGTTCATGCGGCTCTTGCGGGCGGCGTTTTCCGAACGCAACCAGTCGTAAGGATATTCCCCCTGCGGATACTTGTAGAGCATCTTGGCGTAGGAATAGGTGGGGGTTGCATCGAGGTAGTAGTAAAACTCCTTCACGTCCTCCCCGTGGTTGCCCTCGGCGTTGGTGAGACCGAACAGGCGTTCCTTCAACCAGCGGTCACGACCGTTCCACAGGGCCAGGGACAGGCACAGGGTCTGGCGGTCGTCACTGAAACCGGCCAGCCCGTCCTCCCCCCAACGGTAGGCGCGGGTGTGGGACTCCTCGAAGGTGAAGTAGTTCCAGGCGTCGCCGTCGGGGGAGTAGTCCTCGCGCACCGTGCCCCACTGGCGCTCGGCAAGATAGGGGCCCCAGCGTTTCCAGGGACCCTCGCCCCGGTCGGCGGTGGCCAGCCGGCGGTGCTCCGGCGTGTCGAGCTTCTGGCGATCAGTGCTGAATTCGGGGGGCGTGCGGACCGTCATGGGGAGACCTCCTCGCCGTTACCGGGATCCCGCCCTCGGGGATCGCCGTCACCAAAAAGCGCGGGGACGACGCGGATCGTCGTCCCCGGCGACGTCGGTCATTTCTTTTTGCGCAGCTCCCGCACCAAGCGCTCGGCCACCAGGCCGCCGTCGTTGCCCCAGCTCATGCGCACATAGCTGGCCACGGCGGCGATGTCCTTGTCGGAAAGCTGGCTGGCGAAGGGCGGCATCTGCACATAGGGAGAGAAGGCTTCCGAGGGATCGGAGGGGGCGCCATGCAGGATGGTCATCACCACGTCGTTGGGCTCGGCATTCGTCACCACCGGGTTGTCGCGCAGGGCCGGGAAGTAGGGCGCCGATCCCTGGCCGCTGCTCTGGTGGCAAGGCGCACAGTTGGTGTCATAAATTTTCTTGCCGGCCTTCAGTTCAGCGGCGCTGAGGTATTGGCGCCGTTCCTTGTGCGGCTCTTCCTTGGCCTCGCTGTTCTTCAGATAGAAGGCGATGGCGTGGATGTCGTCCTTGTTCAGATGGGACAGGCTGTCGTGGATCACCTCGGCCATGGGCCCCAGGGCGGCGGTGTCGGGCCCACCCCCCTTGAGTTTCGGCTGGGCGATGCCGGTGCTCAGGTACTGTTCCAGATCGGCCTGGGACCAGTCACCGATGCCCTGGCGCAGGTCGGAGGAAATGTTGGGGGCGTACCAACCGTCGATCATGGCGCCGGAGAGGGCGTCGCGGTTGATCATGGCTTCCGCCTGGTTGCGGGGGGTGTGGCACTCGCCACAGTGGCCCAGCCCCTCCACCAGATAGGCGCCCCGGTTCCACACGTCCGACTTGCTGGCATCGGGCTGATAACGCCCGGCATCGAAGTACATGTCGCGCCAGGCGAACAGGCCGTCGCGCACGTCGAAGGGCCAGTGCATTTCGTTCTTGGGCGGCACATAGTCGGAGGGCGTCAGGCTGAACAGGTATTCCTTGATGGCCAGGGCGTCTTCGGTGGTCACCTTGGTATAGGACGTATAGGGGAAGGCCGGGTAGTAGGGCTTGCCGTCGGGACGGATGCCGTTGTGGAAGGCCTTCAGGAACTGCTCGTCGGTGAAGGTGCCGATGCCGTGTTCCTTGGAGGAGGTGATGTTGGGGGTGTAGAGCATGCCGAAGGGCGTGTTGATGCCCAGCCCGCCCTCGAAGGGCTTGCCGCCGTCGCGGGTGTGGCAGGCCACGCAGTCGCCGGCGGTGGCCAGATACTCGCCGCGGGACATTTTCTTTTTCGGTGCCGCCGCCGCCGCCGTCTGTGGCGCCGCTGCGGCCGTGGGGGTGCCGGAGCTGGCGCCCGCGTCAGAGGGCACGTCATGGGCGGCGGTGCCCTGAGTGTCGTCCGCCGCATGGGCCGTCGCCGGCGCCAGCGCCAGCGCCGCCATCATCCCGAATCGCAAAACGTCGCGCACACCCGTCATGGGTTCTTCTCCCCTGATTCCAATCCCCGAGAACCGCGCCGGAACGTCCCTTTCCCCCCTGGATCGCGACTCTGTTCCGGCCGGCGTCTAGGGTCTTTTGTTTCGCCTTGCCCTGTCATTGTCAATCGCTTTGCCGTATCGTACCCGGCGGATGGATCGCCCATGGCCGGGACGCCTCACCCGGCCCGAGGGCAGGCAACAAACAGGATCCGGCATGTGTGGCATCTGCGGCGAACTGACCTTCGACAACGCACCGGCCCGGGTGGACGCCGTGGCGGCCATGGCCCAGGCCATGGTGCCCCGGGGCCCCGACAGCGGCGGCGTGGTGGCGCGGGAACGGGTGGCCTTCGGCCATCGCCGGTTACGCATCATCGACCTTTCCGACCACGGCCAGCAGCCCATGGTGGATTCGGACCTGGGGCTCACCCTGGTCTTCAATGGCTGCATCTATAACTATCAAGAGTTGCGGCGCTCCCTGGAAAGCCAGGGCTACCGCTTTTTCTCCACCAGCGACACGGAAGTGATTCTGAAGGCGTGGCATGCCTGGGGACGGGACTGCGTGACCCGCTTCAACGGCATGTTCGCCTTTGCCATCCTGGAGCGGGACACGGGCCGGGTGGCGCTGGCCCGCGACCGCCTGGGCATCAAGCCTCTGTACACCGCCGAGACCCCCAGCGCCGGCGGCGGTCGGGCGCTGCGCTTCGCCTCCACCCTGCCGGCGTTGCTGGCGGCCGGCGGCGTGGACACGGCCCTGGATCCGGTGGCGCTGCACTATTACATGAGCTTTCATGCCGTGGTGCCGGCGCCCCGCACCCTGTTGCAGGGGGTGCGCAAGCTGCCCCCGGCCACCGTGCGCCTGATCGCGCCCGATGGCCGCCAGGAGGATCACACCTACTGGCAGTGGACCCTGGCGCCCACCGCCGAAGATCTGGTGCGCCCGGCCGAGGAATGGCAGGACCTGGTGCTGGACGGGCTGCGGACGGCGGTGAACCGGCGCATGGTGGCCGACGTGCCGGTGGGGGTGCTGCTGTCGGGCGGGGTGGATTCCAGCCTGATCGTGGGCCTGCTGGCGGAGGCGGGCCAGACCGACCTCAACACCTTCTCCGTGGGGTTCGAGGCCGCCGGGGGCGAAAAGGGCGACGAGTTCCAGTATTCCAACCTCATCGCCGAGCACTATGGCACCACCCACCACCGCCTGTTCATCGAATCGCGGCAACTGCTGGATACCCTGCCCCGCACCATCGCCGCCATGTCCGAACCCATGGTGAGCTACGACAACGTGGGCTTTTTTCTGCTGTCCCAGGAGGTGGCCCGGCACCTGAAGGTGGTGCAGTCGGGCCAGGGCGCCGACGAGGTGTTTGCCGGCTATCACTGGTATCCGCCGCTGATGGACTCCAACGATGCCGCCGGCGACTACGCGCAAGGCTTCTGCGACCGTGACCAGGCGGAAATGGCCCAGGCCCTGCACCCCGACGTGCTGGCCGACGATGCCAGCCGCGCCTTCATCCGCGACCATTTCGCCACGCCCGGCGCCGACCGGGCCGTGGACAAGGCCCTGCGTCTGGACACCACCGTCATGCTCACCGACGATCCGGTGAAGCGCGTGGACAACATGACCATGGCCTGGGGGCTGGAAGCCCGGGTGCCCTTCCTGGATCACGAACTGGTGGAGCTGGCCGGCCGCATTCCGCCCGAGCACAAGGTGGCCGACGGCGGCAAGGGCGTGTTGAAAAACGCCGCCCGCCGGGTGATTCCCTCGGCGGTGATCGACCGCCCCAAGGGGTACTTCCCGGTGCCGGCCCTGAAATACATCGAAGGCCCCTATCTGGCGTTCGTGCGCGACCATCTGGACAGCGCCCGCGCCCGCCAACGGCCGCTGTTCAACCGGCCCTACGTGGAAACGCTGCTGGCGGCGCCGGCCGAACACATCACCCCCCTGCGGGGCTCCAAGCTGTGGCAGGTGGCGCTGCTGGAAATGTGGCTGCAAACCCACGGGCTTTGACCACGCCGCCGCTGTTTCGCTGGCTTGAAGGAGAGTGACCCCCATGATCCCCGTGCACGGCGACGACGGAACGGCCGTTCCCGAGGACGGCACCGCCTGCGATCCCATGGACCCCACCCAGATGGCGTCCCTCAAACACTGGGGCAACCGCCCCGACGACGAGGCCTGGGCGGAAATGACCCCCGAAGGGCAGGTGGATTGCGGCTGGGGCCGGCTGATCTTCGGCCAGACCTATGACGATCCCGCCCGGCTGGCCGAGGCCCTGTGCCAGGAAAGCCCGGGCCGCCGCGATGTGGCCCTGTACATGCTCAACCCCAATGTTGTGCTGTCCTACGCGCCACAGGAGCTGTTCCTGGATCCTTCCCTCACCTACCGCGTGGACCTGCGGCTGTACGAAGAGTGGACCCAGCCGCCGCCCGGGTTGGCGGCGCGGGAAGCCCGCCCCCAGGACGAGGCCGAGATCAACCGCATCTATACCAGCCGCGGCATGGTGCCGGTGAGCGAGGGCTATCTGGCCCGCGCCCACGAGGATCCGGCCCTGATGCATCTGGTGGCCACGGACGAACGCACCGGCGCCATCCTGGGCACCGTCACCGGCGTGGATCACGTGACCGCCATCAACGATCCCGACAACGGCGCCAGCCTGTGGTCGCTGGCGGTGGATGCCCAGGCCGACCTGCCCCGGGTGGGCGAAGCCCTGGTGCGCACCCTGTGCGGCGTGTTCCGGGATCGGGGCCGGGCCTTCATGGATCTGTCGGTGATGCACGACAACCGTCAGGCCCTGCGCCTGTACGACAAACTGGGCTTCGAGCAGGTGCCCGTCTACTGCCTGAAGCACAAGAACCCCATCAACGAACAGCTTTTCCTGGGGCCCGCCGCCGATGAAACCGACGGCCTCAACATCTATGCCCGGCTCATCATCGACGAGGCGCGGCGACGCGGCATCTCCGTGGAGGTGGAGGACGCCAAGGCGGGGCTGTTCCGGCTCACCCTGGGCGGACGCTCCATCGCCTGCCGGGAATCCCTGTCGGAACTCACCTCCGCCGTGGCCATGAGCCGCTGCGACGACAAGGCCGTCACCCGGCGACTGCTGGAACGGGCGGGCCTGCGGGTCCCGGCCCAGACCCTGGTCACCACCCGCGAGATCACCCTGGATTTCCTGGAACGCTACAAACGCGTAGTGGTGAAGCCGGCCCGGGGCGAACAGGGCCACGGCATCACCGTGGACCTGCAAGACCCGCTGGAGGTGGAAGCGGCGGTGGAACGCGCCCGCCGGGTCAGCGATACCGTGCTGCTGGAGGAATTCGTGCGCGGCGAGGACGTGCGCATCATCGTCATCGAGGACGCGGTGGTGGCGGCGGCGGTGCGCCGGCCGGCCCAGATTCGCGGTGACGGCCGCCACAGCATCGCCGCCCTGATCGAAAAGCAAAGCCGCCGCCGCGCCGCCGCCACCCGGGGCGAAAGCGAAATTCCCCTGGATGACGAAACGGCGCGCTGCGTGCGCGCCACCGGTCACGACCTGGGCGACATCCTGCCCGAGGGGGTGATCCTGCGGGTGCGCAAGACCGCCAACCTGCACACCGGCGGCACCATCCACGACGTCACCGACCACCTGCACCCCCGCGTGGTCCAGGACGCCGTGGCCGCCGCCCGCGCCCTGGACATCCCCGTGGTGGGATTCGATTTCATGATGCCGGACATCGAAGGCACCGACTATGTGATCATCGAGGCCAACGAACGCCCCGGCCTCGCCAATCACGAGCCGCGACCCACCGCGGAACGCTTTATCGACCTGCTGTTCCCGCAGACCCGCGCCACGCGACAAGGGAGTCCCCATGGACCGGATCGAGATTGACACCGCCTATCTGATGGACGTGCTGTGCCGTCTGCTGGCGGTGCCCAGCCCCAGCGGCATGACCGACGAAGTGGTGCGCCACGTCTGCCGGGAACTGGACACCCTGGAAATCCCCTACGAGCTCACCCGCCGGGGCGCCATCCGCGCCAACCTTCAGGGCGGGCACTATTCCCCCCGCCGCGCCATCGTGGGCCACATCGACACCCTCGGCGCCATGGTCAAGGGCCTGAAGGATAGCGGCCGGCTGTCGGTGGTGCCCATCGGCACTTGGTCGGCCCGCTTTGCCGAAGGGGCGCGGGTCACCATCCACTGCGACCACGGCCGGGTGTTCCGGGGCACCATCCTGCCCATGAAAGCCTCCGGCCACACCTATAACGAGGCGGTGGACACCCAGCCCAACACCTGGGGCAACCTGGAAATCCGCGTGGACGAGCCGGTGAGCAGCCTGGACGGCCTGTGGGACATTGGCATCCGGGTGGGGGATTTCGTGTCCGTGGACCCGGGCACGGAGGTGGTCCCCAACGGCTTCATCAATTCCCGCCACCTGGACGACAAGGCGGGGGTGGCGGCCATCCTGGCGGCGGCCAAGGCCCTGCGCGACAATGGCCTGGAACCGCCCCTGGATTGCCACCTGCTGTTCACCATCTCGGAGGAAGTGGGGGTGGGCGCCTCCCACATCCTGCACGGGGACGTGGCGGAAATGGTTTCGGTGGACAACGGCACCATCGCCCCGGAACAGAACACCTGCGAATACGGCGCCACCCTGGCCATCCAGGATTCCAGCGGCCCCTTCGACCGCAACCTGACCCAGACCCTGATCAGTCTGTGCCAGGAATTCGAGATCGAATACAGCCGCGATGTGTTCATGTATTATCGCAGCGACGCGGCGGCGGCGCTGGAGGCGGGCAACGACATTCGCACCGCCCTGGTCTGCTTCGCCCTGGACGCCAGCCACGGCTATGAACGCACCCACATGCGCTCCCTCAATGCCGTGGCGCGGTTGCTGGCCCACTACATGATGGCGCCAGCCCTGTACGGCCGGGGCGAGAACGCCCTGGGCTCGGAAGAAGACTATCCCTTGATCTCCGACCACCATATGGAACAACAGAGTCGCAAGGGAACGTGACCGGGGCCGCCGGCCCCTGTTCCCGTCATCTCAGGGGAGGACGCTATGGGTCAACGTGATTGGATGCGGGGCGCGGTGCTGGCCGGCGGGATGCTGGCGGCGTGCACCGGCCCCGCCGCGGCGCAAGCCACCAACCCGGTGCAGGAAGCCACCCTGCCCGGCGCGGAAATTTTTCCCGAAGGCATCACCGCCACCCCCGACGGTACCCGCTATGTGGGCAGTGTGCGGCAGGGCACCATCTATCGCATCGCCCCCGGCGCCACCGAGGGCACCGTGTTCGCCACCACCGACAACGGCGATCTGGTCTCGGTGATCGGCCTGGAAGCGGACCCGGACGCCGGCGTGTTGTGGGTGTGCTCCAGCGATCCCGGCCGGAGCGTGCACACCGGCAAGGCACCGCCGGCCCTGGTGGCCCTGGACCTGGAAACGGCCGCGCCCCAGGGGCGCCATGCCCTGCCCGACGGCGGCTTCTGCAACGATCTGGCCCGCGACGCCCAGGGCCGGATCTACGCCACCGATTCCTTCAACCCCCGGATTCTGCGCTACGATCCCGAAAGCGATACCTTCGAGGTGTGGCTCACCGACGACCGCTCCGCCGGCAAGGGCTTCAACCTCAACGGCGTGGCCTGGCATGACGGGGCCCTGTATGTGGTGAAGTCCAACGAGGGCCTGCTGTACCGGATTGCCGTGAACGACGACGGCACGCCCGGGGCCCTCACCGAGGTGGCCACCAGCCGGCCCCTGCGCCGCCCCGACGGCCTCACCGAGCTGGGCGACGGCCGACTGGTGGTGGTGGAAGCCGCCGGCCCGGTGAGCGTGCTCGACCTGGGCACCGACCCGGTGGCGGTGGAAGAGATCGCCGACGTGCCCGACCGCCCCACCACGGCGGTGGTCACCGACGACAGCGTGTGGGTGGTGCAAAGCCAGTTCCCGCATCTGTTCGCCCCCGACCGCACCCCCGGGGCGCCCGGCCCCTTCCGCATTACCCGTCTGCCCCGCCCGGACGCGGTGGAAGAGGGGGCCAACGCGGTGGACGAAACCGACACCGGGGAATAATACCAGCCGACCAGCCGACCTCCCATTTGACTTCCTGGTCGGTCGGCTGGTCGGCCGCCATTGA
>CAZHRQ010000006.1:0-22576 GCA_964535075.1 uncultured Rhodobacterales bacterium
CCGATTCACGCGGTCAATGGGACCCGAAAATGGGTCCCATTGACCGCGATAGGCTTTAGCCGTGATGGTGCGGTAACAGAGGCGGTCATGGCGGGACGGCAGGCTGGTTTCCGGAGGTGTCCACCTGGCGCCGCCTGTCTGGCAATAACCGCTTGCCCCAGGTGTTCAGGGGTGTCAGGTCCCGCGACGGCGTTCAGGTGAGAGACGCCAACCAATCCGCCGCCGCCTGATCATGCCGTCACCCACGATTGGTCACAGCTCACGGTTTCTCAGGGAGCCCCGGACGTGTTGTTGCCCGGAAAGGGCAATACGGCATGGTCGTTGTCGTCCACGTCGGGATCGTCGGTGAAGCCTTCTTGCAGGAACACCTTCACCGCCTTCAACACCATGCCCGCGTATTGGTTATGGGTTTGCAGCCGGCAGGAGACGTCCGTATGCAGGGCGTCGCGGCCCGTGTCCTCAAAGGCGGTCCAGGCGGCCACCGGCACGTCGCCGAAGGCCCGATCCACCACGATCCAGGCTTCCGGCTGGACGATCACATCCAGGTGTTTCAGCCCGGGAACGGGGGCCCGCAGCGATTGCCCGCCCGCGCGGTGCAGGGCCAGCCGCACCCGGTTGTACACCGCCGCCTCCACCCGGGTGGGGTAGGCGTCCAGGATCGGGACCTCCAGGTGACGGGTGTACATGGCCCTTCCCCCTGTGGTGTCAGGTTTCGTCTTCCAGTTCGCCGTCCGGGTCCCAGCCCGCCGCCCGGGCCCGGGTCATGGCCTCCGCCTGGATGCGGTCGAAGCGTTCCCGTATCTCCGGCGGCAGGTTGTTCACCTGGAAGCCGTATTTCTCCCATTGCTCGCTGACCTGCCGCCACAGCCCCTGCAAGCCCGCCGAGGTCCAGCCGGCACAGGTTTCCGTTTCCGGCAGCAGGCCGAACACCCAGGCATCGCGGATGATCTTGCCGGTGGCCGTCATGCCCCCCTCGTGGTCCTGGTCAATGCCCACATAGCGGTGTTCCGGCGGTGTCTGGTTCATGATCTGCCCGTTCCCTGTATCACAAAGCGTGGCCTATTTCCGCCCGCAGCCGTTCCCGAAACACGTCTATGGGCACCAGGGATTCACCCTGTTCCGTGTTCCAGAACTGCCAGCCGTTGCAGCTCTGGGCGCCCTGCACCAACGCCCCCACCTGGTGGATGGAGCCGCGGTGGTTTTCCGAAATCACCGAGCCGTCGGCCCGGACCTTCGCCACCCAGCGCCGGCGTGGTCCGTACAGCAGGTCTCCGGGCGTCAGCAACCCCCGCTCCACCACCAGCCCGAAGGGAATGCGCGGCTGTTGGCGTTTGCCGGGGGTCAGCAACAGCGACGGGTCGGAGACCGCCTTTAGCCCCTTGAGCCGCTCCCGGGCCAGTTTGACGTAGCGGGCATCCGCCTCCACGCCGATATAGCGCCGTCCCAGTCGGCGTGCCGCCGCGCCGGTGGTGCCGGTGCCGAAAAAGGGGTCCAGCACCACGTCCCCGGGGTTGGTGGCGGCCAGCAGCACTCGGTACAGCAACGCCTCCGGCTTCTGGGTGGGGTGGGCCTTCTGACCGTCGGTGTCCTTCAGCCGCTCCCCCCCCGTGCACAGGGGCAGGGTCCAGTCGCTGCGCATTTGCAGTCCCTCGTTTAGGGACTTGAGAGCATCATAGTTGAAGGTATAGCGGGAGTCTCGATTATGGGCCACCCACAGCAGGGTTTCGTGGGCATTGGTGAACCGGGTGCCGCGAAAGTTGGGCATGGGATTGGATTTGCGCCACACCACGTCGTTGAGGGTCCAGAACCCAAGGTCCTGCAACGCCACCCCCAGGCGATAAATGTTGTGGTAGGTGCCGATCACCCACAGGGTGCCATCCTTTTTCAGCACCCGGCGCGCCGCCGTCAGCCAGCGGCGGGAAAAGGTGTCATAGGCGGCGAAGTCGCCCACCTGGTCCCAGTTGGCGGTGACCCCGTCCACGCGGCTGTTGTCGGGCCGGTGGAGTTCTCCGCCCAGTTGAAGGTTGTAGGGCGGGTCGGCGAAGATCATGTCCACACTGCCCGCGGGCAGGCTGTCCATAACCGTCACGCAATCGCCCTGGATGATGGTGTTGGTCTTGAAGGGGGTCACGGCCGCCGTCCGGGAAGTTGGGCCCCCGGGCGAGGTCACACAAATCCCGGGAGCGTTGGGGAACGAGTCGCATCAGCTAGCGCCACGAGTCGAGGTCTTAACCATGCCTTGTGCGATTCCCACCGTCAAGCAAAGACATCACGGTGAGTCAAGGCGAAATCAGACCCGTTCCTGTTCCCCGTCGGTCAGTCGCTGGCGCACGGGGCGGAAGGTGGGACGGTGGTGAGGCGTGGCGCCCAGACGGTGCAGGGACTCCGCATGTTCGCGGGTGCCATAGCCCATGTTGCGTTCCCAGCCATAGCCCGGCCACTGGGCCGCCAGGGCGGTCATGAGGGCATCCCGGTGAACTTTGGCCACCACCGAGGCGGCGGCGATGCTGAAGCACCGGTGATCCCCGCCGATCACTGCCCGGGCGGGGCAGGGCAGGTTTTCGGGGATCTGCCGGCCATCCACCAACACGTGATCGGGCACGCAAGGCAGAGCCGCCACGGCCCGTTTCATGGCCAGCAGGCTGGCCTGGAGCACATTGAGGGCGGTGATCTCCGCCACCTCCGCCACGCCAATGCCCACCAGGGCCTCGGCATGCAGGCGCTCGGCCAGGGCCTGACGGCGCCGGCGTCCCAGCCGCTTGGAATCGTCCAGGCGTTCCAGCGGCGGGCGGGCCCGATCCAGGATCACCGCCGCCGCCACCACCGGTCCGGCCCAGGGACCGCGCCCGGCTTCGTCCACACCCGCCACGCTGGGGGAGGCACAGTCGTCTTCCAGAGTGAAATCGGGCATGGGATCCTAATCGCAAGAAGAGCATGGGGCGCGCCCATTGTACCTTCGTTGACCTTCCCTTCCCATGCGGAAAACTCTACCCTTGGGGCAGGCTCTCCTGAATGGAAGATCATGGCCGTGGCTCTCCCGTGTTCCGCCTTCCCCCCGTCAGGGCCGCCCGGCGCTCCCACACCGGAGGAGGCCCAACTGCTGCTGGCCCACACGGCCGACCTGCTGGCGCGATGTTCCCCCGACGGCGTGGTGCGGCAGGTGACTTCCGCCTGCCGGGCCCTCACCGGTCGGGATCCGGCGGCGGTGGTGGGCCGCAGCATGTACACCTTTATTGATCCCGCCGACTTTATCCTGGTGAACGGCCTGCACCGGCGGGTGCTGGCGGGGGACAGGCCGCCGCCCCTGGTGCACCGCCTGCGCCACGCCGAAGGCCGGGTGGTTTGGGTGGAAACGGCGGCGCGGGTGATGCGTCATGAAAGCTGTGCCGACGCCTGTGACCTGGTGCTGGCCGCCCGGGATGTGACGGCCCGCGAACAGGCCCTGCGGGAACAGGAAGGCCTGTGGCAGGTGATGGAGGGCGTTCTGAGCCTGCCCGTCGTGGTGTACCGGTTGGATGCGGAAGGCACTTTCACCGATCTGGCCGGTGGCGGGCTGCGCACCCTGGGGCTGGGACGGGAACACCTGGTGGGTCGTAATGCCTTTGCCGTTTATCCTGCCTACCGCGAGGAATTTCGGGCCGTCCTGAAGGGGGGGACCGCCCACTTTGAATCCAGCGGCAGCACCGGTGGCCAGCGCTGGGCTTTTCGCAACACGTTGCAGTTCGATGCCCTGGCCGGCAGTGGGGCCATCGGCTTTGCCGTGGACATCACCGACCGCCGCCTGATGGAGGAACGGCTGGAACGGCTGATCCAGGATCTGGCCCGATCCAACCAGGACCTGGAGCAGTTCGCCTACGTGGCCTCCCACGATCTGCGCGAGCCGTTGCGCATGATTTCTGGGTTTCTTGCGTTGCTGGAGCGCCACCTGCAAGACCGCCTGGACGATACGGGCCGGGATTACATGGGCTATGCGGTGGATGGAGCGCGGCGCCTGGACCGGCTCATTGCCGATCTTCTGGCCTATTCCCGGGTGGGCAGCGGCGACAGCCCCCGGGTGGCTATGCCCCTGGCCCCGGTGCTGGAACGGGTGTCTCTGACGCTGGCGGGGGCCCTGGCCGACTGTGCGGGGGAACTGGTGATCTCCGGCGGGCCGGCCCGGGTGGTGGGCAATGGCCATGAACTGGAACGGCTGTTCCAGAATCTGGTGGGCAATGCCTTGAAATACCGCGCGCCACAGCGCCCGCCCCGGGTGGTGGTGGATCAGGTGCGGCAGGGGGATCACTGGCACATCACCGTGGCCGACAACGGTATTGGCATCGCGCCCGAATTCCACGAGCGCATTTTTCGCCTGTTCCAGCGCCTGCATACGGAACGGGAGTACCCCGGCACCGGCATCGGCCTGGCCATCGCCAACCGCATCGTGACCCATCATCACGGCCGGCTGTGGGTGGACAGCACGCCTGACGTGGGCACCACCTTCCACCTCACCCTGCCGGCGGCCTGGCGGGGCTAGAGCCGATCGCGGTCAATGGGACCCATTTTCGGGTCCCATTGACCGCGTGAATCGGCTCTATCTATTTGTTTTAGAGCGGATCGCGCCCCATTTCCAGATGCATTACCGTTCTCCGACGATGAAGGCCTCGATCAGGTCGGCGGCGTCCTGAGTGAAGAAGTCGAGGAACATATGGCCGGCGCCCTCGATCACGTCAAAGGTGACAGTACTCCCTGGCTCCAGGTGATCCAACCGAGGCATCAGGTCGGGCACCACCCGGTCCTCGGCCCCCACCAGGATCAGGGTGGGCCGGGTGAACGCCTCCACCAGGGCCGGCGTGTCGCGCCGGGGATCGGGACCGTAGTAGGCGAGGAAACTGGCGGCGGTGGCGTCGGCCTCCGGACAGTGCAAATAGCGCACGTCCTCCAGCACGGCGTCGGGTTCGCCGGCCGCCACCTTTTCCCGGGCGGTGGCGAGCACCGCGTCCAGGGCGGTGCCGGTGGCCTGCTCGTACACCGCCGCCACCTTTTCCTGATCCCAGGTCATGGGCGCCATGAGGACCAGTTGCGCCACCACCGGCGTATCGTGGGTGACGGCGTACTGGGCCACCTGGTTGCCGCCCCGGCTGTGGCCCAGCAGGATGAGGCTGTCCACGCCCTGTTCTTGGTGTGCCCAGTCCACCCAGGCGGCGATTTCCGCAATAGCATCGTTGTGGCCGTGGTTATGGGTGCCTTTGCAGCTCAGCATGCCGTGGCGGTCGTCCTGGCCCAGGGTCAGGGTGGGGGCCAGGGTGGAAAAGCCGCGATCATGCAGCGCCGATCGCAGGTCGCGCATCAGCTCCATGTCGTTGTGGGCCATGGAGCCGTGCACCAGCAGCACCACTCCCAGGGGATTGGCCACCGGTTCCCACAGGGCGTTGGCCTTGTGGCCGTTGACGGTGAGAGAGACTTCTTCGGCCGTGGCCGGCAGGGGGCCCAGGAGTCCCAGGGCCAACATCAAACGCGCAATCCACCGAAGTCGCATGGGAAAACTCCCGATTGTGTGCTCAGGGTCGGATAGCATGAGATTCAGTGTGGAGAACCGGGCGCGAATTTCAATAGCGGCCCCGCACCGCCCGCCACATCAGGCGCGCGGTGCCGGGGCCAACCCGGGCCAGGGCGCCCTGAGCGCCGTGCTGCAAACGACGGTACAGATCTTCGGCTTGGGTCGCCGCCAGCAGCAGCGGCAGGGCCCGGCGGTCCACCGATTCGGTCCGGGCCGCCGCCACCAGGGAGGGCAGGGCGGCCACGGCCAGGCCATCCACCGCCTCGCCATGGAGCCGTCGCTGGCGCTGCCACAGGGCCAGCCCCCGCGCCTGCAGGGCCGTGGCCACCGCCCGTCGGCTGCCTTCGTGATCCAAGTTCAGCAGCACCAGCCCGGCTTCGGCCAGTGTGATCCCGGTGCGGGTCCAGGCGGCTTCCGGCGCCAGGGTATTGTCCACCACGTCTTCCCAGGTGGTGAGCAGGGGTTCCAGCACCCTGGCCGCATCCAGGTCCCCGGTGCGCACCGCCAGGGCCGGGTGAGCGGCCGGCGTGGTGCTCATCAGGGCCTCCCGCCACCATTGTAACCGGATGCGGGCCAAGGTGGGGTTCCCGGTGCGCCAGGGAATGGTGGTGATCTCATGTTCCAGCAGGGCCAGCGCGGCCAGAAGTTCCCGCGTCGGCGCCGACGCGAACAGCACCGGCACATAACGCAGGCGATCCTCCTGCCGCAGCAGGCTCAGGGCGGTGACGGACATGGGGTTCCTGCTTTCAGGCTAGAGCAAAGGATGGTAACGTGTCTTACCAGGGATAGGGGTGTTGCCGGGCCGCCCACCAAACAAGGTGGGGGCCCTTGGGACGAGCACGCGGGGTGGCCGGCGGCGCGGCGCGGGAGGCCCTGCCTCCGCGCAGACCGCTCAGAAGTATAACAACTCGCCGAACCAGCGGCGGGACCCAGAATTCAGGCCGGAACCGCGGGTGTCAACACGACCGGGGTTTGAGGGAATGTCGGGGGAACTCTTGCGCGCAAATCGCTCACAGGGCGAGTTTTTGCGGGATCAGGAAATACAGGTTGTTGTGGCTGATCCCAACAAGCATATGCGGTATCTGCTGGCGGAGTTGTTGCGCCAGACGGGTTTGCGCAGTATCCGCGAGGCTTCGGACGGGGCCGAGGCCCTGGAAATGCTCCAGGACCGGCCCACGGACCTGCTGTTCACCGAATACCAGATGGAGCCGGTGGACGGTCTGGCCCTGACCCGGGAAATCCGCAATGCCGAGGACTCGCCCAATCCGTTTCTGCCCATCGTCATGGTGACGGCCTATACCGCCAAGCCGGTGGTGACCGCCGCGCGCAATGCCGGGGTGACCGAGTTCATGGCCAAGCCTTTCACCGCCCAGGTGCTGCAATCCCGGTTGAAGGCCATCATCTATAAGGCCCGGCCCTTTGTGCGCACCAAGGTGTTTTTCGGGCCGGACCGTCGGCGGCGCTGGGATTACGAGTTCCAGGGGCCTGATCGCCGGAACCTGCCCGCCGAGACCCTGGAGGCACCGTCGGTGCTGCGCGGCAAGGGACCCAAGGACGTGGACACCGACCAGGCGGATGGCACCGCCCCCGACGCGGATCCGCCCGCACGCGAGGACGGGGAGGCCACCGGGGCGACGGCACCGGGGAACGAGGACACCGAGGCCGTGGCCCGGCCGGCATGACAGAGGGCGTGCGTCCGGTGGCGAAAACGCCGGCCACCGAGTCCTTTCCCGTGGCCAGTTGCCTGCTGCCCGCCGCCCATCGCCGGGTGATTCTGGCGTTCTATGCCGTGGTGCGGGCCGCCGATGACGTGGCCGATGACACCTCCGTGCCGGCTCTGGAGCGGTTGGCGCACCTGGACGCCTTGGACCGGGCGGTGCGCGCCGGCATGAGCGACCGGAGTCCCGACGCCCCCGATGTTCCCAAGCTGCCCATGGCGGAAGCCGACCGGGTGCGCACCTTGTGCACCGCCTTGCGCGCGCGGGGGGTGTCGGCGGCGCCGGTACATGATTTGCTGGCGGCGTTCGGCCGGGATGTCACCCACGTGCCGTGCGCCGACTGGGCGGCGCTGCGCGAGTCCTGTGCCGGGACCGCCCACCCGGTGGGGCATTTTCTGCTGACGCTGTACGGGGCGCCGGCCGAGCTGCGGCCCCGGGCCGATGCCTTGTGCGCCGGCTTGCAAATTCTCAATCACCTTCAGGACTGTGGCCGCGATTGGCGCGACATGGGACGCTGCTATCTGCCCGGCGACTGGTTGGCGGCCGAGGGGGTGGCGCCCGAGGCGCTCGGCGCCTCTCAGGCCTCGCCGGCTTTGCGGCGGGTGCTGGACCGGGTGTTGGCGGCGACCGACCCCCTGCTGGCGGAGGCGGCCGGATTGCCGGCAGCCCTGGCCCGGGTGCGGGGGTGTCGGGGGCTGGCGGCCCAGGCTGGCGCCACAGTGGCCTGCGCCCGGGCCTTGGCCCGGCGGTTGGCGCGGCAGGACCCTCTGGCGCGGCGGGTGACCCTGGGGCCGGCGGCGGGGCTGGGGGCCGCCCTACGCGCCGGCCAGTGGTGGTGGCGGGGGGCCGCGTGAGTCCCCCGGCAGACCCGCCACCGGTGGTGCCGACTGCGGCGGATCGGGCGGTCGTCACGGCCATTGTGCGCCGCTCGGGCTCCTCCTTTGCCGCCGCCATGCGACTGCTGCCGGCCCGGCGCCGCTGGGCCATGCATGTGCTCTATGCCTATTGCCGGGTGCTGGACGATCTGGCCGACGATCTGCCCCCGGCGGAGGGGGCGGCCGGGTTGGCGGCGTGGCGCGCCCTGGTGCACCGTCTGCCCCAGGTGGACGCGGACGCGCCGCCGCTGGCCCGTGCCCTGGCGCCGGTGATGACGGCCTATGACCTGCCCCGGCAGGAACTGGAAGCGCTGCTGGATGGCATGGTGATGGATGTGGCCGGTCCCGTGGTGGCCCCGGACCGGGAGACGCTGCGGCTTTATTGCCGGCGGGTGGCGGGCAGTGTGGGGGTGCTGTCGGTGCGGATTTTCGGTGTGCCCGGCACCCGGGCCGATGCCTTTGCCGAGGCCCTGGGAGAGGCACTGCAACTCACCAACATTCTACGGGACGTGGCCGAGGATGGCGCCCGGGGGCGGGTTTATCTGCCGGCGCCGCTGTTGCAGGCGCACGGCGTGACGGACCGATCCCCGGCCGCCACCCTGGCCCATCCGGCCCTGGGGGCGGTGCGGGCGGCCCTGGCGGCGGAGGCGGAGGCGGCGTACGCCCGGGCGTGCCACCTGCTGCCCGCCGGTGACCGGCGGCGGCTGCGGCCCGCCCTGGCCATGCTGGTGGTCTATCGTCATGTGTTGCGGACCATGGCCGCCCGGGGCTGGTCCGACCTGACCCCGCCCCCCCGGCCGGGTCCGGGGCCCCGTCTGGCGGCCCTGGTGGCGGGGGTGACCGGGTATGTTCGCTGAAGGCGATCCGCTCTAAAACAAATAGATAGAGCCGATTCACGCGGTCAATGGGATCCATGAATCGGGTCCCATTGACCGCGATAGGCTCTAGCCCAGCCAGCGGTAGAGCTCGGTGGCGCCGGCGCTGCTGCATCCGGCACAGGCGCTGCTCTTGCCGCTTTTGAGGGCACAGGAGGGGGCTTCGGCGGTCACCCGGCCCTTGCGCACCCAGTGGTCCACCATGGGGCGCACCGTTTCTGGATCGGTGTTCAAATGCCGGGCCAGACCCAGCAGACTCACACAGCCTTCGGCCCGGATATGGTTGCGGACTTCGGTCAGGCGCATGGAAAACTCCTTGGGGGCAGGGTCGGGAACCGGCCCTCTCTGTTTGTTTTAGAGCCTATCGCGGTCAATGGGACCCCATTCTCGGGTCCCATTGACCGCGTGAATCGGCTCTATCTATTTGTTTTAGAGTGGATTTACGCACCCAATCCGGTTCACCGCGTGAACCCGATTGGGTGCGATCCGCTCTAGAGCGGTTTCCGACTGTTGGTTTATTCGGCCGCCATCAGGGCGGGGTTGGCCGCCTGTCGGTTGCCCAGGCGGCGCATGATCAGCGCCACCGCTGCCGACACCACGACCATGCCCCCGATCCACAGGGTAGACGTTCCGGGATGACGGCCGAAGGTGCCCACCTGATAGGCGAGGGTGGCCACGACATAGGCCACACTGGTGGTCCACACCCCCACAAAGGCCATCCAACGCCAGCCCAGTTCCCGGTAGAGGGCGCCCAGCACCGCCACGCACGGCACGTAGAGCAGCACGAACAGCAGGTAGGCAAAGGCCCCCACCGTGCCGTCGAAGGCGGTTTTCATGGTGGTCATGGTGGTGGTGGTCACCTCTTCGGCGCCGGAATCCAGGGACCCCAGGTCCAAGGGGTCGAGCAGCAGGGCGCCCACCCCGGCCAGGTTGGCGGGAATGGTGGCCACCGCCTCTCCCAGGGAGGCCAGCACGCCGGGGGCCGCGTCGCCCTCGGGGTCGCCATAGAGGGTGTCCAGGGTGCCCACCACGGCTTCCTTGGCGAACACGCCGGTGATGATGCCCACCACCGCCGGCCAGTTGTCTTCCTGGATGCCCATGGGAGCAAAAGCGGGGGTGATCATGCGGCTGGAGGCGCTGAGCACCGACTTGTCGGCGTCCTCGATGCCGAATTCGCCGTTGGTGCCCACGGCATTCAGCACCCCCAGCACCATCACCACCAACACGATCACCTTGCCAGCATGCACCAGGAAGCTGTGCAGTCGGGACCAGGTGTGCAGCAGCAAATCACGGACGCGGGGCAGGTGATAGCGGGGCAGGTCCAGCACGAACGCGGCCGGCTCGCCGCGCACCAGGGTGTGTTGCAGCAGTAAGGCGGTCAGCACCGCCACCAGCACCCCGATGAGATAGAGCAGAAACACGATGTTCTGCCCCCCCGTGGGAAAAAAGGCGGCCACGAACAGGGCATACACCGCCAGACGGGCCCCGCAGGACATGAAGGGCGCCATGGCGGCGGTGAGCACCCGGTCGTGGTGGCGCTCCAGGGTACGGGCCCCCATTACTGACGGTACGTTGCAGCCGAAGCCCACGATCAGGGGCACCAGGGCCTTGCCCGGCAGACCAATGCGGGTCATGAAGCGGTCCAGCATGAAGGCCGCCCGCGCCATGTAACCCGTGTCCTCCAGCAGGGTCAGGGCCAGGAACAGGGCGCCCACCACCGGAATGAAAGTGGCCACCACCTGCAAGCCACCGCCCAAACCATCGGCCAGCACCACCGTCAGCCAGGCCGGGGCGCCCACGGCGTCCAGCACCCGACCCACGCCATCAATGAACAGGGCGCCGGCGGCAATGTCGAAAAAGTCGATGAAGGCGCCGCCTATGTTGATGGTAAAGGTGAACAACGCATACATCACCCCCAGGAACAGCGGAATGCCCAGGATCGGGTGTAGTACGATCTGGTCCAGGCGGTCGCTGAAACCCCGTTTCGGGGCGGCAGCCCGCTTTACCGTCTGCTGCGCGAGGTGGTGGGCGATGTCGAAGCGCGCGTCGGCGATAAGAGTCTCCGTATCCTCGTCGCCCCCGGCCTCGGCCTCTTCCCGAATACGGACCACCTCGGCTCGGTGGGGCTCGGTCAGGCTGGCGAGCGCCATGGCGTCCCCTTCCAGCAGCTTCACCGCCAGCCAGCGTTCGGGGATTTTGCGGGTGCGAGCGGTCTCGGCCAAAAACGGCGCCAGCGCGCCCAGGGCCTTTTCCACCGCGTCGGGATAAGTGGGGCCGTCCACGGCGCTGCCCGTTTCCGCCAGGCGGGTGACGGCGGCCTTCAGGTCGTCCACGCCCTCATTGCGGGCGGCGGCCAGGGGCACCACCGGACAGCCCAGGGCGTCGGCCAGGGCTTTGGTGTCCAGGGTGTCGCCCTGGCGGTGCAGGGCGTCCATCATGTTGACGGCGACCACCACCGGCACCCCGGTTTCCAGGATCTGCAGGGTCAGGTACAGGCCCTGTTCCAGCCGCGTGGCATCCAGCACGTTCACCACCACCCGTGCCTGCCCGGACAGCAGGTGATCCCGGGCGATGGCCTGATCGGGGGCGTCATCTTCGGGGTGCACGGTGAGGCCATAAAGTCCCGGCAGGTCCACCACGGTCATGGGGTGGCCATCCGCATCGGTGGCCCGGCCTTCCTTGCGTTCCACGGTGACGCCAGGGAAATTGCCTACCCGTTGGGTCAGACCCGCCAACCGGTTGAACACGGTGCTTTTGCCACAGTTGGGCGCGCCCACCAGGGCGACTTCATAGGGGTCAGGTGTGGTCATGGAGCGGCATCCTCCGTTCGCTCTCCGGTTCTTTCGATGGGGAGTACTTCCACCAGGGTCTTGCGGGCCAGCCCGCCTCCCACGCCCACGGTGACACCGTTGCGGCGCAACACGACCGCGCCGCCGGCGCGTCGGAGCACCACTTGTGCCACGCTGTTTAGCGGCAGCCCCTGGTCGGCCAGCCGGCGCACGGCCTGTTTGCCGGCCAACACCTGGGTCACGCGCACCGTGGTGGAAACGGCACAATCAGAGAGGGGGCGTTCCCGGGCCGGTGAGGCGTCCGCTGGGGAAGGAGGGGATTCAAGGGGAGCTGTCATGGGCGTTCTCCGGGGCGTGGGTCAACAACGGTGCCATACCGAGAAAAAATGCAAATCACTCGCAAACGCAGAATGGGGCTGTCGCCGCGCCGTGTCAAGAAGGAGTCATGGGTCATTCTCCCGCTGCGCTGGGCCGGGTTTTGTGGGAGGGGGCACCAGGGACAACAGGTGACGTTGTGACGCCCGTCCGGGGAAAGGCGGGCGCCCCAAAACGCGGGATTTGCCAACGCTGCTTCCAGGCGGCATCATCGTCTGCTCTTGCGAGACAGGCTCGCGTCACTTTTTGGCAAAACAAGGCGCTCATGAAAGTTCTTGTCACGGGATCGGCTGGCTTCATCGGCAGCCATGTTGCCCTGGGTCTTCTTGATCGGGGGGACGAAGTCGTGGGCGTGGATAATCTATCACCTTATTATGACGTCACCCTTAAGAAAGCCCGGCTGGCCCGCCTGATCCGCCGCGCCGGATATGTTGATTACTGTCTTGATCTTTCTGATCGGGAATCGGTTGCGCGTCTCTTTTTGCAAGAAAAGCCCGACCAGATTGTTCATCTCGCCGCCCAGGCAGGGGTGCGGTATAGCATTGATCACCCCGACAGCTACGTGGATGCCAATCTGGTGGGATTCCATAACGTGCTTGAAGGGTGCCGGACGGGGCACGTGGCGCATCTGGTTTATGCATCCACCAGTTCGGTTTATGGCGCCAATACGGCCATGCCATTTCACGAACGCCAATCGGTGGACCACCAGATGAGTTTTTATGCGGCCACCAAAAAGGCCAATGAGGCCATGGCCCATGCCTACAGCCATCTTTTCGACTTTCCGGCCACGGGGTTGCGCTTTTTTACCGTCTATGGGCCGTGGGGGCGACCGGATATGGCGCTGTTCAAATTCACGCGAGCAATTTTAGCGGGTGATCCTATTCCCGTATTCAATCATGGTCAGATGAAGCGTGACTTTACGTATATTGATGATATCGCGGAGGGGGTGATCAAGATCCTGGACCATCCGCCTCGGCGGGATCCTTGTTGGAGTCCCGAAACGCCTTATCCGGCCACCAGTGGCGTCGCCCCTCATCGGGTGTTCAATATTGGGCACGGGCGATGCGAAAACCTGATGCGCTATGTTGAGGTTCTGGAGACGTGTCTGGGGCGCCAGGCGCACTACGAAATGCTGCCCATGCAGCCCGGAGACGTTCCCGTGACCTGGGCGGATACAACGGCTCTGGAGGCCGCCACAGGATATCGCGCCAGGACCCCTATTGAAACAGGGGTGTCCCGTTTTGTTGATTGGTACAAAGAGTACTACAAAGAATATTAGCCCGGATTATTCACCGGGATTGGCGGGTGTCGCTCTCCAGGAAACCGTGTTTTTGGCTGAGACACCCAGAAAATACACGATCTCAGGATCTTACGCTACACCCGCCAATCCCGGTGAATAATCCGCTCTAGAGCCGATCGCACCCCTCGGTCGATGATGGCGGAAGATTCGGCCATGCGCCCTTTGCATGTCGAAGGTGCGTATTTTTCTCAGGGATGGATGCCATGGAAAAACACGTTAAAGGACATAATGCCCGTCGCTGCCCATCGGTGGTTACATTCTCTTACATGGCACTATCGGCCCAAGAAGTTCGATAAAATTGTTTTTAAACAGTATGATGGCTCCATATATCAATGGGTTATGCGGAGGTTCTATAACCTAGGCTAACCTTGTGAGAGGGGCGCAAACGTTGTTTAATGGGAGATCAGGCAGAGGTTGTTTAATGGAAGATCCGGTAGACGTTGTTTAATGGAAGATCCGGCAGACTAGGAGTGGCCTATTCCAGGGGCCCCCGCTGAAGCAGGCGCTGTGTGTAAAGTCTGGGGTAGGGAAGCCCGTGATGGGCTTTCGATATGGGGAGCGTTATGTCAGGCATGAACCAGGAACCGGTGCGGACATCGGACATCAGCGAGGATCCGCTGGCGCGACACCGGCGCGGGCGGCCCATTAACCGGCCGCACCATGTGGTGCGGGGCCAGCGGTATATGCTGGAGCTGGTCATGTCCTCCATCCTGATCAATCTCATGGCGTTGGCCCTGCCCCTGGCCCTGCTGCAAGTGTATCGTCGCATTCTGCCTAATCACAGCGTGGATACGCTCACCGCCCTGGCGCTGGGTGTGGGGGCGGCCCTGATGATCGAAGCCTCGCTGCGGCAATTGCGCGAATACATCGCCGGGTGGATCGCTGCTCGGTTCGAGCACCGGGCGCATATCGAAGCCCTGCGCCGGCTGCTGCACATGCCCATGGCCCGCTATGAAACCCAGGGGTCGGGCAGCTACGTGGAACGCCTGGGCGCCATCGACCAGATCCGCGACCAAGTGGGCGGTCGCTCGCTGGTGGCCATGGTTGATTTGCCGTTCGTGCTGATTTTTCTGGGAGTCATGGCGGCCCTGGGGGGGGTGCTGGTGCTGGTGCCCGCTGGCCTGATGGTGGTGTTCGCCATCGTGGTGTTCCTCAGCGGCCCCGGCATGCGGCGGCTGGTGGACAGCAATACGGAACTGGCGGAACGACGGCAGAACTTCATGCTGGAGACGCTGCGCGGCATCCACGGCGTGAAGGCCATGGCCGCGGAATCCCAGATGATCCGCCGCTTCGAGCGTCTGCTGGAACAAGCCACCACGGGACGGGCCAAGCTCAGCCTCAGCCATGCCGCGGTGAACAGCATCGGGGCCATGTTCTCGCAGATGAGTGTGGTGCTGGTGGTGGCGGGGGGCGCCATCCTGGCCATTCAGGGTCACCTGACCGTGGGCGCCATGGCCGCCTGCACCTTGCTGGCGGGCCGGGTGATTCCGCCGGTGCAGGCGGCGTTGCAGGTGTGGCTGCGTCGGCAGACCCTGCGCGCGGCGCGGCAGCGGGTGGATAGCCTGTTTGCCATGCCCGATCCCACACTGGAGGAAAAGCGGCCGCCCATGCCGCCGGTGAAGGGGTTCATCACCCTGGACAACATCGTCCATGGCCAAAGCCGGGAAGGCCATCCGCTGCTGGACGGCGTGACTCTGGAACTCCAGGCCGGTGAATGCATTTCCATTCAGGGAGGCAACGGGTCGGGCAAGTCGCTGCTGTTGTGGCTGATGACCGGGCAGTTGTTGCCCGATGACGGGCGGGTGCTGGTGGATGGCCACGATCTGGCGGAATACGATCCCCGCACCCTGTACCGCCGCATCGGTTTCATGTCGGAACACGGGGAACTGATCCAAGGCACGCTGCTCGACAACCTCACCATGCTGGACCCGGCCCGGGAGGAAGCAGCCCTGGCCGCGGCCGAGGAAGTGGGACTGAATGAGGTGGCGGCCAGTCTGGCCCAGGGCTATGACGCCGAGCTGGGCGGCAAGATCGGCGCCGCCTTGCCGGCCGGGGTGATCCAGCGGATCGCCATCGCCCGGGTGTTGGCCATGGAGCCGGCCGTGCTGCTGTTCGACGACGCCAACAGCCAGCTTGACGGGCCGTCGGACCGATTGGTCATGGAAGCCTTGAAACGAAGGATGGGTCGGCACACCATCGTGGTGATCAGCCATCGTCCGTCCACCCTGAAGCTAGGGCAGCGCCACTTCCGTTTGGCTGAGGGCCGGCTTGAGGACATTGGGCAACCGGGGCCCGCGCCGGTGACAGCCGGCGCGGCAGGTCGGGCCGGACGCACGCCCTCGTCGCCGCGTCTGGTGCAGGGGGAAAAGGCATGACCGTGATCAACACCCCGGAATGGGACAGCACGTTGAATCAGACCAATGCCGTGACGGTCAGTCAGTCCCGTGACCTGGCCTTGCCCGCCGAGCATCTGCTGCCCCGAAACGACGTGGCCTATTGCCTGCCGGTGCTGCTGCGGGCGTTGGGATGGCAGGGGGATACCCGCCACCTGACCGAGGCCCTGCCGTACTTCGGCGGCCCGCTGGATGTTTCGAGCACCCGGCAGGTGATGGTTAACCTGGGCTTCGCCAGCCGCCTGCGGCAGGGCAGCCCGGCCCGTTTGCGTTCCGACGAACTGCCCAGTCTGTTTCTGCCCGAGCGGGGACCGGCGGTGGTGGTCCTGGATACCCCCGGGCGGCGGCGGGTCACTCTCTTTGATCCCGAACATCCCGAAGGCCTGCGGGAGGACGTGAGCGTGCGTGCCCTGGGCAAGGGGCAGATCATGGCTTTCCAGCCCCTGTCCCATCCGGAAACGGCGGGAGCGCAGGAACATAGCCCCTCGTGGCTGGCCACCATCATGCGGCGTTTCCGGCCCCACCTGTTCCTGCTGCTGTTCATCAGCCTGCTGGTGATGTGCATGGTGGTGGCGTCGCCGCTGTATGTGATGACGGTGTATGATCGGGTGGTGACCTCGGGCTCCGTGGCCACCCTGCTGACGCTGCTGGTGGGCATGGGCATTGCCGTGGGGGGTGAATTCATCCTGCGGACCCAGCGGGCGCGGTTGCTCTCCCATGTGGGGGCGCGAATGGACGTGCTGGTGGGGCGGGCCATGTTCCAGCGGCTGCTGGGGCTCAACCCGCAGATGAGTGAAGGATCCACCGTGGGGGCGCAGGTCTCGCGCATGAAGGACTTCGAGACCGTGCGCGAGTTCCTCACCGGCCCGGCCTCGGCCACCCTGCTGGATCTGCCGTTCACCCTGGTGGTGATGGGGGTGATCTTTGCCATGGGCGGCTGGCTGGGGCTGGTGCCCCTGGTGGCGGCGACCATTCTGCTGGCCATGGGCTTTTTCGCCCGCACGCCCTTGCGGCGGCGGGTGAACGCCATGGCGCGGGCGACCTCCAACCGTCAGGAACTGGCCATCGAATCCGTCACCCAACACCGGCTGCTGCGGACCTGCGGTGCCGTTGATCACTGGTTACGGCGTTATCGGGTGCGCACGGCCACGGCGGCTCAGGCCAATCTGCGCACGGCGCAGTTGACGGCTCTGCTGGGCAGCATGGCACAGCTCATCACCATGGTGGCGGGGCTGACCACGGTGGTGGCCGGATCCCGGCTGGTGATGACGGGCGATCTTTCCACGGGGGGCCTGATTGCCAGCATGATCCTGGTATGGCGGGCGCTTACTCCCTACCAGGCGGCGCTGATGGTGGTGGCGCGGTCGGAGCAGGTGCGCTCCAGCATCCGGCAGATCGACCGCCTGATGGAAGTGGCGCCGGAGCAACCCGACGGGCAATCGGTGCGGCCGGTACGGGAGCTGCGGGGCGCCGTCAACGTGGCCCGGGTGTCGCTGCGCTATGCCCCCGACGCGGAACCGGCGCTGCTGGGGGTGTCCGCGGACATTCAGCCGGGGGAGATGGTGGCGGTCATCGGTCACAACGGGGCCGGCAAGACCAGTCTCATCAAGGTGATCGCCGGCATGGTGCGCCCTCAGACCGGTCTGGTGAAGGTGGATGGCATGGACATCCGCCGCTTCGACCCCGTGGAGTTTCGGCGGGAGATCGGCTACATGCCCGAGGATCCCCAGATCCTGCGCGGCACGGTGATCCAGAACATCCTGCTGGCCGACCCCACCGCCGACGAAGAAGCGGTGCGCGCCGCGGCGGAAGAGGCGGGCATTACCGAAGAAGATGTGGAGCTGCCCAAAGGTCTGGAAACCCGATTTGGCGACCAACGGGCGGCCTCGCCCAGCCTGCGGACCCGCATCGGTCTGGCCCGGGTGATGCTGCGTCGGCCGCGCCTGGTGCTGCTGGACGAGCCCACCGGCGGCCTGGATAGCGACGGTGACACGGCGCTGGTGAATGTGCTCAAGACCCTGAAGAGCCATTCCACGGTGTTCGTGATTACCCACCGGCCGAGCTACATGCGATTGGCGGACAAGGTCCTGGAGCTGCGGCAGGGGCAAGTGTCCCGGTTCGGGGTGCCGCAATCCCCGGCCCCCAAAGCGGCGCCGGCCCCCGAGGGTGGAGACGACAAGCCCAAGGCCCTGCCCGCTCAGGACGGCGGGACGGAGCGGGCCCCCAAAGGCAACGACTAGCGAGCGGAGGGCCGGGGCGCGGCAGCCGTTCCCCGGTGTGGAAGCAGAAGCGCGGAAGGCGGGAGCATACCAAAGATGTCGCGCGAGCAGGCGGTACAGAAAGCTCTGAACGATCAGAAACTGGCGCTGGCCGGCCGGCGGCCGCGCGTGATGGCGCATGTGGCCGAGCTGGAGGAAGCCGGCCTCGGGCCGTATCGCCGGGGTGTGATCGTGGTGGTGCTGGCGCTGGTGGCCGGTTTCCTGCTGTGGGCCGCCACCCAGCAGATCACCGAGACGGCGCGTGCCCCGGGTGAGATCGTGCCCACCAAGCCGGTGGTGCCCATTCAGCACCTGGAAGGTGGTATTGTCTCTGAGATCTTCGTGGAGGAAGGGCAAAAGGTCGCGGCTGACGAGAACCTGCTTCAGCTCTATCCCGTGGGGTTCCAGGCAGAAATGCGCCAGCTCAAGGCCCGTCGGGCCTCGCTAATGGCGGAAGTGGAGCGTCTGGAAGCCTTTGTGGAAGGTCGGCAGGCCGCCTTCAATCAGGATAACCGTTATGCCGCCTTGAACCTGGCCCAGACCGCCTTCCTGCAATCGCAGATGGAATCCAGCGAGGATCGGCTGGCGGTGTTGCAAAAGCGTCTCAACCAGCGTCAGTCGGAGCGGCTGTCGGTGGTGGAGGAACTGGCGGCCATCAAGCGGGAAGTGCAGGCCCTTCAGGAGGAAGTGAGCATCTATCGAGAGTTGTATAACGATGGGTATGGCACCAAGGTTCAGCTTCTACAGGTGCAGCGGGAACTGGCCAACGCCGAGGCTGATCGGGAACGCCTGCAAGGGCGCTTGGTAACCCTGGAACACGCCATCGCCGAGGCGCGGGAGCAGATGGCGGAGAGTCAGTCCTCCACCAAGGAGGAATCCCGCGCCCGCATCGCCCAGATTCAGGGGGAAATTGCGGAAGTGGATGAGTCCCTGGCCCGCGCCCAGGACCGGGTGAACCGCCTGCTGGTGACGGCGCCGGAGGCCGGCTACATCAAGGGGCTCAAGGTACACAACAGAGGTGAGGTGCTGGAGCCCGGCCAGGTGATGATGGAAATCGTCCCTACGGACAGCACCCTGGAAGTGGAAGCCCGGGTGGCCGCCCAGGATGTGGGCTATCTCCACCTCGGGCAGGAGGTGTCGGTAAAAGTCACGGCCTATGACTTCGCCCAGTACGGAGCGGCGTCAGGCACACTCACCCACGTTTCCGCCACCACCTTCCTTAATGAGCAGGGGCAACCCTATTACAAGGCCAAGGTGGCGCTGAAGCAGGATTATGTGGGTTCCGAAGACAACAGATTGTTGCCGGGAATGGTGGTCCAGGCGGACATCACGACCGGCGAGAAAACCCTGATCGAGTACCTGTTGAAGCCGGTTTATACGGCGGCTTGGCAGGCGTTCACCGAACGGTGAGCACCTGTGAGGACAGACCAACAAATGTTTAAGCCCGGTATCGGGCTGAACCACTAAGGCAAGGCCGAACCAACGGCCGCTGGCAACCGGACCCTTTCGGACACAGGCCGCCACGAGCGCCGCCGAAACCGGTCCTGACGGGAACAAGCGACGCACTGCGTCCATCTTGAGGCCCTTTGAATTGGGGCGGGGAGACAAAGCCATGGCCGATACCACTGATCAAAACCTCGACGATACCGCCTTTGATACCGTTGAGGAAACTCCGACCGAAACGCCCTTGTCGGCGGTGGATCAGGAAGAAGCCGAGCGGATGGACGACGAGCCCGATGACGCGCTCGACGCCGTGCAACGGGATGTGTCACCGGAAACCCCGGGCAACCGCGAGGACCTGGGCATCCTCGGCATCATCCACACCGGTTCGCGGGAGGACGAGGAGCCTCTGTCCGGCACCCAGGGGGTGCTGGGGTCGCCGCTGGATGCCGGGGATCCCGACCGCACCGCGCTGGAGACCACCGATAACGAGCCCGACAACGACGGAACCGGTGGCCTGCGCGAGCGGGGCACCGACGGCGATGAAACGCGGAGCACGGTGACCAACGATCCCGTCAGCCTGGGGGTGGCCCCCGACGTGGCGGAACCCGGGGCCTCGGGCGTGGATCCCGACAGTACCGGTGGTCCCAGCGGGGTCAGTGAGGGCGAGGACAATGACGCCCGTGGCGGTCCCGCGCCGGTGACGCCGACGGCGGCGGGAGGCGCGGCGGCTCCCCTGGCGGGCACGGCGACGGACGACACGACCGATGAGGACGAGGGCGACGACGACGACACGCCCGATGAGGAAGACCTTCCCACGGCGACCGACGATGAGGACGACACGCCCGGGGTGATCGCGCCGGAAGAGGACCCGGAAGACATCCTGGCCGCCGAGGCCGGGACCACCACTCCGGTGGCCGAAGACACCACCGAGGATCCGGAAGAGGACGCGCCCTCGACGCCGGTGACCGACACCGAGGAAGATGCCGAAGACGAAGACACCACCGAGGACGAGACCCCGGTGGTGGATGAGGAAGAGGAACCGGCGACGGAGGAACCCGAGGCGCCGATTGTCTCGGAGGATGAAGAGGACGAGGAGGACGCGCCCGAAGAGCCGGCGCCGGACACGGACGCCGAGGCCGCGACCCTTTCGGTCACCCCCGGTGAGACGACCGAGCACGGCGGTCCCATTGCTTTGGGCGGTCATGTGGATGTGGCGCTCACCGATACGGACGGGTCCGAATCCCTGACCCTGCTGTTCGCCGGTGATCCCGAGGGCGGCACCCTGGCCTTGTCGGAGAACGGGACGGTCTCGCCGCTAACGCCCGTTTCGGAAGCGGCTGACGGCACCGTCGCCTGGGAAGTGACACCCGACCAGCTTGACTCCCTGGTGTTCGTGCCGGTGGATGAGCACGCTCCGGGGCACGCCGATGACGACTATGCCGGCGTGGTGCAGTTCCAGGTGTCCGCCGTCACCACCGAAGCCGATGGTGGCGCCCAGACCACGGTGGTGGATACCCTGACCCTGGTGGTGCATCCCGAGACCGATATTCCGGATGTGGAAGCCACCTATGGCGGCACCATCATCGCTCCTGACGGCACCGAGGTGGCGCACCAGGGCGATGGTGTGGTCTCGGGCGGTTATGATCTTGAGGAAACCGCTACCATCAGCGGCGTGACCGAGGATCACGCGGTGGTGGTGGACCTGTCCGGCCACGTCACCGACGACGACAGCGCCCGTAGCGATAATTCCTCCGAAAACATCACCAGCCTGCAGGTGACCCTCACCGGCGGGGCCGCCCTGGTTCTCGCCGATGGCAGCCGGCCGGCGCCGGTGGAAGGCACCACCGATACGTGGGTGTTCACGCCCGAAGACCTGGCCAGCGACCGCCTGGACCTCACCCAGGTGCGTATCGTGCCCGAGGAAAACAATACCGAGGACGTGACCGTTACCGTCACCACCACGGCGGAAGACGTGCGCCCCGAAGAACACGGCGTGCCGGCGGAAACCGCCGCACCGGAATCGGCCACCACCTCCTTCGTCATCAGCTTTGAAGGGGTGGCCGACGAGGTGGCCGTAACGGCCAGCGCCAGCGGGACCGAGACGGTGGATGCGGCGCCTCTGGGGTCTGTGCCCATCACCATCGACGTGGATCAGGCCGACACCTCGGAAGCCCTGACCGTGGAAATCAGCGGCGACCTCAAGGGCGGCAGCCTGCAGGGTGTGCATGCCAAGACCGACGAAAACGGCAGCCCGGTCACCGCCAACGATGGCACCCAGGTGTGGGTGGTGGATGACCTGGATGCGGTGGCCTTCGTGCCCGAGGACGATGACTTTGCCCATGATGGGTGGTCCCTCCAGGTCTCGGTGACCACCACCGAGCAGGATACCGGGGACTCCCAGACCGCGACCACCGACATGCCCATTGCCGTCACGGCGCAGGCCGATACCCCCCGGGTGTGGGTCACGGCGGCCGATGGCTCCCTGGTGGCGGAAGGTCAGCCGGTGACCGTCAATGGCGTGGAAGGCGACGCCACACCGGGTGCGGTGCAGGGGGCCGAAGGCAGCCCCATCACCCTGAATTTCCTGGGGACGGTGACCGACGTGGATCCGCGTCCCGGCGGCGAGGACCGCCTGGTTGACGTGAACCAGGACGAAAACGGCGTGGATGTGTCCTCGGAAAGCGTGGCCCTGACCATTACCGTGGGCGGCGGTGCCACTCTGGACGGCTTCGACGCCTACATTACCAGCCAGGAAGACGGCATCACCGTCTATGACATTCCCGCCGGGTCGGCCCTGGGCGGTACCAACGACGATTATCTGGACCTGTCGGCGGTGGATGTGGTGCCCGTGGCCCACTCGGCGGAGAGCATCCCCATCACCGTGACCGCCACCAGCACCGATGCCGGGGGCGACACGGCCACCAACACCACCTCGCTGACCATCGACATGAATGGGCTGGCCGACACGCCCACGGTGCGCACGGAAACAGCGGTGGTGCACGAGGACGACGTGG
>CAZHRQ010000006.1:22676-36471 GCA_964535075.1 uncultured Rhodobacterales bacterium
AGGTGGAAGTGACCTCCACCGAGGGCATCGAGCCGGTGAGCGGCTACGAAACGGCCACCCGGGTGGGCTACATCGAGATCGACCTGGAAGGCGATGCCGACACGCCCACGGTGCGCACGGAAACAGCGGTGGTGCACGAGGACGACGTGGCCAGCGGCCAGACGGCCAACCATGGCGTGCTCAGCATCAGCATCACCAGCAATGATCCCGATGGCTCCGAGGCGCCGAGCCGGGTGGACATCAGCGATCTGGATGCCGGGTCGCGCCTGACCCTGTCGGGGACGGACCTGGATGCCGGCGGTGCGCTGCCGGATGGGGTGTCCTATGACGCGGACACGGAGACCTGGAGCTTCACCGGCGACGCGCTGGAAGCGGTGCTGGGCAACGAGCTGGTCTATCACGCGGCCACGGACCAGTCGGTGGACGATGAGCTGACGGTGACCGGGTACGTGACGGAAGCCGATGGCGGCGACACGGCTTCGGCGACCACCACGCTGACGGTGGACGTGAAGGGCGTGGCGGACGTGCCGGATCTGTGGCTGAACGGTCAGAAGATCACGGTGCTGTCGGACGGCAGCACGGGCGTGGCGGACGAAGACAAGGCGGTGAACCCGCCGGAAGCGGACGCCATAGCGGCCAACACGGTAACGCTGACGGGGACCGAGGATCAGGCGGTGGCGTTGCCGATCCAGGTGGCGCAGACGGATGCGTTCACGGACGCGGACGAGACCCTGAGCGTGACCCTGAGCGACCTGCCGTCGGGCAGTGGTCTGCTGTACAACGGGTCGGCGCTGGTGGCCAACGGGACCACCATCGTGGACAACGGGGACGGGTCGTGGACCTTCTCCGGGGACATGCTGAGCGCATTGCAAGCGGGCGACGTGGCGCTGCAACCGCCGGCGGACCTGTCGGGGGACATCACGGTGGCGCCCATCAAGGTGGAAGTGACCTCCACCGAGGGCATCGAGCCGGTGAGCGGCTACGAAACGGCTACCCGGGTGGGCTACATCGAGATCGACCTGGAAGGCGATGCCGACACGCCGGTAACGTCTACCGAAACGGCGGTGGTGCATGAAGACGACGTGGCGGCGGATCTCACCACCGCCCACGGCGTACTCAAGATCGACATCACGCCCCAGGACGTGGATGACGATGCCTTCGTGGAAACGGTCTCCCAGGTGGATGTGCAGGAGCCTGCGGGGGATGCCTACCTCACCCTGACGGTGAACGGCGTCGATTATACCCTGGATGCAGACAGCCTGGATCCCGCCCTGGACGGGATGGTGCGCTATGACGCCGACAGCGGCCTGTGGCAGTTCACCGGCGATGCCCTGGATGCCGTCCTGGCCGGAAAGGACAATGACGGCGCCGGCGATCACCTCGCCTATCACACCGCACCGGAACAGGGCTTCGACGAAGACCTGACGGTTGTGGGGCATGTGACCGAGGATGACAGCGAGGCGACCCACCAGACCACCCTGCACGTGGACGTGAAGGGGATCGTGGATACTCCCGATCTGGCCATCGCCGGCAACACCGCCGCCGATCGCACCCTGGTGTCCGAAGACATCACGGTGGACACGGCTACTCCCGGCGTGCAGGAGGATCCCCGCGACAACGTGCCCGAGGAAACCCAGGTGACGGCCAACACCGTTGACCTCTACACGGATGAGGACACGGCGGTGGAACTGCGCATCGACGTGGGCGACACCGACGCGGACGGCTCTGAAACCCAGCGGGTGGAGATCAGCGACCTTCAGGGCGCCTTCCTGAAGCTGAACGGGGAGGCGGTCTCCACCGACATGGCGGGGGTCTCCTTCGACAGCGGCAGCGGCACCTGGATCTTCGAGGGCGCCGACCTGGTGGACAGCCTGGCCAATGGCGCGCTGACCATCACCCCGCCGGCCGATGAAGGCAACGACCTGAGCAGCGCCACCATCACCGGTATCCGCGTGGATGTGGTCTCCACCGAAGGGCACGATCCCCTCAACGGCACCTTCACCGAGGCCACCCGCACCGGCTACGTGGAGCTGTTCGCGAAATCCGAGGCCGACGCGCCCACGGTGTCGTGGTCGGCCACGGTGCACGAGGACGACGTGGCCCCGGACGAGGCCGTCGGTTACACGCACGGGGTGCTCGACATCTCCGTGACGCCCACCGATTCCAGCGAGGTGGTGTCGGCGGTGGAGGTGGCCGGCCTGCGCGGTGGTGCCTCCCTGTCCCTCGACGGGGTGGCTCTGGATCCGACGGAGAGCGGCACTTGGCCCGACGGGGTGTCCTACGACAGTGGGACCTGGACCTTCACCGGCGATGCCGCGCCGGGGGTGGCCACCGGGGCCGATACGGCCCTGGGGCAGGTGCTGAACGGCAAGCTGGCCTATCACGCGCCTCAGGATGTGGGGCAGAATGACAAGCTCTCCATCACCGGCACGGTGATGGACCTGGACGGTTCCGAACACAGCACCACCGACGACAGCACCAGAGTGACGGTGCTCGACATCGCCGATACCCCCGATCTGGCCCTGGGTGGTCAGGCCGGTGACGGCGCGGCGGTGGCGATGGACGACATCACCTTGCGGGAAGACGGGACCGAGGGACCGGCCGCCGAGGATCCCAAGGACAATCCGCCGGAAGCGGATCTGGCCGCCGGGAATACGGTGCAGCGGTACGTGACCGAGGATACGGCCGATACCAACGTGGTCATGGACCTGCCCATCACCATCGACCGTACCGACGATTCTGTCGGGAAGTTGGAAGACCTGCGCATCGAGGTGAGCCAGGTGCCCGACGGCGCCACCCTGTACCTGGGGACCACCGTGCTGGTGGCCGGTGGGTCCCTGCCGTCCGGGGTCTCCTACGACACCGACAGCGGGACCTGGACCTTCGAGGGAGAGGCTCTGGAGGTGAACGGGGATGGCTTCAGCCCCAAGGATGGCCTCAAGATCACCCCGCCCGAGAACCAGAGTGAGGATTTCACCCTGAAGGTGGTGGCCGTTTCCGATGAAGGAAACGATGCCCTTAACACCAGTTACCAGGAAGCCAGCCGCACCGGGTACATCGAAATCAACGTCTCCCCGGACAGTGGCACTCCCGAATTCGGCACCGCCGAGAACGCAGGCCTGGAAGACCAGCTCATCGACGGGCAGATGACCGCCGGGGTGCCCACGTCGGCGGTGCCGGGGTCTCACGAGGTGGACTACGACGGTGTGATCCAGAACCTTCAGGTGGAACAGGGCAGTTACGATCCCAATGGCAAGGGCCACGTGGACGTCAGCGACCTGAGCGGGACGGCGCTGTCGGCGGACGAAACGGGACTGGTCCCCATTTCCATCCCGCTGAAGCTCTCCGACTCCTCCGAGCAGCTTGAGGGTGTCAAGTTCAGCAACCTGCCCACCGGCGAGGATCAACCGGCGGCCATCGTGGTGGTGGACAGCCACGGTGTGCCTCACCGCTTCACCGACGATGACGGTGACGGAGAAATCGTGCTGGGTCATGACGACATGGCCGCCGTGGGCTGGGACGACGCCATCGGCAGCGATGCCTTCACCGACCTGCCCGGGCTGACCTTGGATCTGCCCACCCACTACAGCGAGGACTTCGACCTGGACGTGGCGGTGAAGGTGCGCGACATCGACGAGGATGCCGCCAATCCCGAAGCCGATCACGTGTCTGACTGGAGCGATCCCGGTACCTTCACCATCGAGATCCAGTCGGTGGCCGATGCTCCGGACCTGTGGGCCACGGACGACAAGACCACCCACTTCGAGGAACAAGGCGAAGCAGGGGGCGTGGATCTCAATATCCACGTGGCCCTCACCGATGACACCGAGCAGTTGGAGCCGGTGACCATCACGGTGGCCAACATCGACGGTCCCACGGACTCCCAGGGCGACCAACTCTACGACGCCAGCCAGTTCACCCTGGTGGCGCCCGCCGGGTTGGAACAATACCTGAGCGCCGATCCGGACGTGTTCGGCGGCTGGGTGGTGGATGTGGCCAGCTACCTGGCCGACAGCCCGGGCGCGGACGTGAACACCCTGCTTTCCGATGTGACCCTCGAAACCCCCACCGACTTCTCGGGGACCGTGGGGCTGCAGGTGTCCGCCACCTCCACCGAAACGGATAGCGAAAGCAGCGATCCGGCGGTGAGCAGCGGTACCACCACCTTTGACCTCTCGGTAGAAATCGCCGGGACGGCAGACAAGCCCTGGGTGGAAGCCCGTCCCATCACCACCGACGAGGAGCAGTTCGCTCCCGTGGTGGTGAAGGTGGGGCACACGGACGTGGACGCCTCCGAAAACATCCGGGTGGTGATCCAGGACCCCGCCAACCAGCCGGGCACCCACGACGCGGGCCACGATGTGGACGATGGCGACCAGGGCGCCGAGAAGCTGGAATTCTGGGTGGACACCGACGGCGACGGCACCGGCGACGTGCATCTGGCCGAGGCCGGTGACACGGCCACGGTGGGCACCGTCACCGCCACCCGTCTCGCCAACGGCGACATCCGGGTGGAAAGCACCGACTCCGCCGATGACGTGAACGCCTTCTTCGAGGCCGGGCACATGGTGGTGAAGGGCAACACCGATGACTCTTCGGAGACCACCGGAACCCTGTCCTTCACCGTCTCGGCCGAGGCGGCGGAACAGGACCACGACGGCAACTGGGACTGGGACAACGCGGCGGCGGTGGACCCCACCGACACCGTGGAACCCACGGTCCACATCGCCGGCGTGGCCGACCAGCCGGTGCTGGAAACCACCAGCACCACCGTCAGCGAGGCGGACAAGGTGGGGGGGGATTCCGGTGACCTGCCCACGGTGGCCCTCTCCGACTTTGTGCCCAACGCCGACAGCGCCACCAAGTGGGACATGCTGAGCGACCAGGATGGCTCGGAATCCGTCTATGTGGTGATCGAGGTTCCGGCCGACTGGACCTACAACGGCGAAGGCAGCTTCGCCGGCCACGGGGGCAACGGGGCCACCAAGTGGTCCCTGACCGCCGACCAGTTCCTGAACGGGGAACTGGTGGCCCCGGACCGCAACTGGAGTGGCGAGATCGACCTCAAGGCCCGGGTGGTGAGCCAGGAATCCGACGGGGATACGGCCGTCTATGACGCGAACGATGACGGGGCGGCCGATACCCTCACCGTTACCGTGACCCCGGAAGTGGACCAGCCCAATGCCCGTGGCACCCAGACCGCGCGCGAGGACGACTGGCAGGACGTGAACCTGTGGCAGACGCCGCACGACGCCTCGGAATCCGTCACCCAGGTGAGCCTCACCCCGCCCACCGGCCTGATGGTCAAGTACCAGGACGGCGACGGCACTTGGCAGGAAATGACCGGGGACGACACCACCACGCTGACCTTCAACAGCAGCAGTGAGTGGAACTCGGTGCAGGTGAAGTGGGCCGACGACGACAAGAAGGACGCCACCCAGATCGAGGTGACCACCCAGATCACCGACACCGGGGACTCGGCCCAGGATGGGGCGACCCCCGATGGCGGCTTCACGCCCGATGTGGAAAGCTTCACCCAGACCGTGGACATCACCTTCCAGGCCGTGGCCGATACGCCGGACCTGGTCGATCCCAAGGCCACCATCGGCGACGACAGTGACGACGTGGCCTACAGCGGCCAGGACAGCACCACCGGCCACGAATACACGGTGGGCTACCACGCGGTGAACCTTGGCAACTACATCGAGGCCACCAGCAACGACACCACCGGGTCGGAAGACGTCTACTATACCATCAGTGGCGTGCCGCAGGGCTTCTACCTCCAGGCCGGCAACGGGGCCGAGGTGACCAACATGGGCACCTACAGCAGCGATGACGGCGCGGCCACCGGCACCACCTGGCTGGTGGAAGGGGACATGCACGATGTCTCCCTGGTGAAGGGAGACGACGGCGATTACGGCGCCTACGATGCCGATGACGGCGGGCTGGTGCTGGACATTCGCGCCGTGGCCCGGGAAGACAGCAACGGCGACCTGAACGAAAGCGGCGTGGCCACCGCCACCGATCCCAATGTGGAGGTGCTGGGGCGCTTGAAGCTCACCTTCGATGAAAGTCAGGGCAGCGACGGCGACGGCGGCTGGGGAGGCATCGGTGATGCCGACAACCACGCCACCCTGCAGGTGGACGAACACGATGACGTGGCCACCGCCGGCACGGACGAGGGCGTGGTGGCCCTGGGCAATGGTCTGCCCACGGCCGGGGGCGACACGGAGGTGACCTTCACCGTGGATGCGGCGGCCTTCGACGCCGCCGGGTCGGGCGCGGGGCCCACCTTCCTGTGGCCCAATGGCTCGGAAATGACCCTCACCTGGAGCGACACCGGGGACGGCCACTACCAGGCCACCGTGACCGTGCCCCACGGCACGGACATGGGCGCCATCAGCGTGCGGCCGCAGGACACGGACCTGGATGCCGAGTTCCGTATCGACATCGCCATTGACGGCGATGCCACTGCCTATGCCCGCGACGTGGAGGTGAAGGCCGTGGCCGATACCCCCATCGTGGACGTAACGGTGCCCGGCCAGGAGGATCAGACCATCACCTTCACCCTCGATGGCGATACCTTCGCCAGCGGGGATGTGGACGGCTCGGAAACCCTGACCCTCATGATCGATCCGGCCGACCTGTCGGCGGCGGGGCTGACCATGAATCCAAGCAGTGCCATGGTCTGGAACGCCGATGCCGGGAAGTATCTGGTCAACGTGAATGACCTGGATGCCCATCCGGTGACCTTCGAGACCGCCGTGGAGCACACCGCCGGGCAGATCAGCCTGCCGGTGACGGTGGTGGTGACCGAGGATGCGGGGGTCAGCGCGGTGTTCACCGAGGATGACTCGGCGCAGCCCTTGGCCCTCACCTTCGACATCGACGCCGTCACCGACGGCGTGGGCACGGCCACCGTTCATAAGACCATCGACGAATGGGAACCGGCGGAACCCCCCGCCAACGACGGCTGGACCGATGTGGGTGCCATCACCTCCCTCATCGACAGTGCTCACGAAAGCGTCAGTCAGGTGACCGTCACGGTGCCGGGCCGTCTGGACCTGCGCTTCACCGACGACAGCGGCAACGAACAGGTGTTGGAGGCGGGATCCACCCACACCTTCACCGCCGGCAGTGATGGCGGCATGCTGGCCGTGCTGCTGGGGCAAGCCACCACCGCCACCCTGGAGGTGCGGGCGGATCAGGCCTACCTGCACGGCGATGCCGGATCGGTGGCCTTCCAGTTCACCTCCCTGGACAGCCGCGACGGGGCTTCGGAAAAGACCCAGACCGTCAATCTCGACGTGACCGTGGCCTCCGACCCCACCACGCCGACCCTCACCGTGAACGACGTGACGGCCGACGAGGACGCCACCTTCGCCGGGGGCGAACGCGGGGTGCTTCTGGACATCAACCCGGCCCTGGTGGACACCGACGGCTCGGAAGTGATGTCCATGGTGGTGGATAACCTGCCCGAGGACGCCATGCTGGTGGGCAACAACGGCAAGCCGCTGGGCATCAACAATGGCGATGGTTCCTTCACCCTCAGCGCCAGCGAGGCCACCGGCGACGTCTACCTGCGACTGCCCGAGGACTGGAGCGGCACCCAGCAGATGGACGTGACCGTGTGGGCGGTGGAAAAGAACACCGGCGAGGCCACCGCCAGTGATACCCAGCAGTTCACGGTGACCATCGACCCGGTGGCGGATACCCCGCTGGTCTTCGCGACCCCGGCGGCGGGCGTGGAACCCCTGGCCGGCGAGGACGCGCCGAAGATCACCCTGGATCTGGAAGGCGTGGAAACGGACCTGGACGGCTCCGAAACCCTGAGCTTCACCCTCAGCAGCGCCGAGGACGGCGTGACCCTGTACGTGGATGATCAGGAAATCGCCCCCAACGCCGATGGCTCCTGGACCCTGACCGAAGCGCAAGTGGCCAACGGCACGGTGGCCATCACCCCGCCAGAAAACTTCGATGGCGCCCTGGGCATGACCCTGGTGACCCACGCCACCGACAGCGATCACGGGGTGACCGATACGGCCTCCTCCGCGCCCAAGGACTTCACCATCACCGTGGCGCCCCGGGCCGACGGTCTGACCGCCCAGGATGCCAGCGATACCGGCAAGGAAGACACCGGCATCGCCCTGGAAACGGACCAGTTGTTCACCGTCATCGACCCCGACAGCGAGGAACTGTCGGAACTGGTGATCAGTGGCCTGCCGGTGGGCAGCACCATCACCGTCAACGGCGTCACCTACCAGACGGAAGAATTCGTCTACAACGATGCCGGGGAGTACGTGGAAACCAAGGTCTATGACTCCTTCACCTTGGACGGAGACCAGTTGGGTGACGTGAGCAACGGTCAGTTGCCCACCATCACCTTCCAAGGCCCGTCGGACGACCACGGCACCTACGACCTGACTCTGCGGGCCACCACCGTGGAACGGGGGGCCAGCGGCGAGCACGTGAAGATCTCCCAGGTGGCGGAAGCGACCCAGAGCGTGACGGTGACCCCCGTGGCCGATGCCCCGGGCATCACCAGCTACGCCTACGACGGCACCGGCTTCCAGGTGAACGATACCTTCACCGCCACCGAGGAGACCCTCCATACCACCCCGGTGGATCTCAACCTGGTGGTGACCAACCGGGACAGCGACGACGAGGTGGTGGAGGAAGTGGTTCTCAGCGGCCTGCCCGAGGGCGTGCAGGTGGTGGACGGCAGCGGCAATGCCTATGCCACCAACGCCGACGGCCATTACGTGGTGCCGCTGGGGGCCGATGACCGCCTGGACTACGACGACGGCGTGGTGTTCCTGAAGGTCAGCAACAGCGACTTCTCGGGCACCTTCACCCTGACCGCCACCGCCGTGTCCACCCTCGCCGCCTCGGCCCAGGCCGCTGCGGCGGAGGAAGCGGATTGGACCGCCACCACCAGTACCGACTTCACCGTTAACATCACCCCGGTGGCCGATGCGGCCGAGGTGACACCGGTGGACGCCAGCGGGCTGGAGACCACGGCCGACGGTTCCGTGACCCCCATCGCTCTGGATCTCGGCATTACCGAGGTGGATGGCGATGCCGTGGTGGACGGCGGTGTGGTCATCTCCGGCGTGCCCGATTGGGCTCAGCTCACCGATGCCGACGGCAACGTGCTGGCGGGCGGAGACGGCAATGGCACCTGGACCCTGGACCCGGCCACCGTGGACAGCGGTGTCTACCTCACCGGGGACGGGGTCAACCACGGCACCATGACCCTGGGCGTGGAGGTGACCACCGGCGTGGACGGGGCCGCGGCCGGCGACGGCACCGCCGTGACCTCCACCACCCTGGACGTCACCGTGCAGTCGGTGACCGATGCCGCCACCGTGACGCTGGATCAGGGGACCGTCACCGCTGGCGAGAACACCGCCACGGCGGTGGATCTGGGCATCGACGTGGCGGCGGTGCAGGGCGACGCCCTCACCCAGGTGACCCTGGACGGCCTGCCCGAAGGGGTGTCCCTGGTGAACGATGCCGGCCAGGCCATTGGCACCGACAACGGCGGCGGCCAGTGGACCCTGACTCCGGCCGAGGCCACCGGTGGCATCCAGGTGATGCTGGACGGCGATGATACCGGCGATTTCGCGATCACGGTCACGGCCACCGCCAGCGATGGCACCACGGACGTGGATACGGTGGACACGGTTACCCTGTCCCTGACCCCGGAGGCCACCGCGCCTGCCGTGGCGGGCGGGGCCGACAGCACCGAGGACGCGGGGGCCTTCGCTCTCAACCTCACCCTGGCCACCACCGACGATGGCGACACCCTGGGTGACGTGGCCGTCTCCGGTGTGCCGGACTGGGCCACCCTGGTGGATGCCGACGGCAACCCGGTGGCCGGCGTGGATGGCACCTACACGGTGGATGCGGACACGGCGGCCGGGTTGCAGTTGCAGGCCGATGCCGGCGCCTCGGGCGACTACAGCCTGACGGTGAAGGCCACCGCCGCGCACGGCGGCGATACGGCCACCACCACCGAAACCATCACCGGCTCGGTGACGGCGGTGGCGGATGCGGCCGTGGTCGATGCGGTCGCCGCGCCCACGGGGGTGGAAGATGGCGGAGCCGTGGATCTGGGCCTCAGCTTCACCGCTGTGGACGGCGACACGGTGACCGGGGTGAGCATCACCGGCATTCCCGACGGCTGGTCGCTGGTGGACGGGGACGGCAACACCCTGGACGCCAGCGCCCTGACGGCGGCGGAGGCGGCCGATGCCCGTCTGCTGCCGGCGGGGGATGCCTCCGGGGCGTTCACGCTCACGGTGACGGCCACGGCGACCGACGCCCACGATGCCACCAAGACCGCCACCACCACCCACCAGATCACCGGCGAGGTGACGGCCACGGCCGATGCCCCGGTGGTGACCCTGGCCAGCCCCACGGTGACCGGTGCCGAAGGCGATGGCCCGCTGGCGCTGGGGATCACCGTGGACGAAGTGGACGGTGACGGGGTGTCGCAGGTGACCATTGACGGCGTGCCTGATGGCGCGGTGCTCACCGATGCCGATGGCACGGCGCTCACCGATGCCGATGGTGCGGTGGACGGTTGGCAGCTTTCCGAAGCCGATGCCGAACAGGCGCACCTGCAGGCCGACGAGGCGGCGGCCGGGGACTACACGCTGACCGTGTCCGCGACCGCCGGGGATGGCACCACGGAAAGCGCGGACCAGACCCTGGATGTGGATGTGGGCGGCAAGCCGGACCTGGCGCTCAGCGCCACCGATGGCACCGGTTATGCCGATCACGCCACCCTGCATGTGGATGCCGGGCCGCACGATGCCGGTGATCCGTGGTCCATCACCATCGCCATCGATGGCACCGAGCACACCTACGACAGCAGTGACGGCACCGCCGCCACCCTGGACGTGGTGGTGCCTGGTGGGGCCGAGGCCAACGACATCGACATCGCGGTGTCGGTGACCAGCACCCACAACGGGGAGACCCTTACCACCCAGGAAATGGTCACCTTGGATCTGGACAACGCCGGGCAGACGGCCGATGCCATGGGTCTGGAAGCTCTGGAGGCCAGTGTGGATGCCAGCGAGGTCAACAACGCCTTCGGCATCGACATTACCTTCACCTCGGACGACGACGACGCGCTGATGAACTTGGCGGTGGACCCCAACGCCGGGGGCTGAGGCCGCTGCCGCAAGGGGCAACAACGGGGACCAGCTCTTCGGGGCTGGTCCTTTTCTTTTGGTCTCCTATCGCCTTTGCTATAGTGCCGGAACCCGGATCCCCAGCGTGGAGAGGTTTCGTGCCCAGGTTGTTCGTGATTTCCAACCGTGTGGCGGTGCCTTCCGGCCAGGCCAGCAACGCTGGCGGGCTCGCCGTGGCCTTGCAGGAAGCCCTCCAGCGCTTTGGCGGGGTGTGGTTCGGCTGGAGCGGCGAGGTCATCGAAACCCGGCCCACACGGCCGGCCCTCCAGGAACAGGGGCCGGTCACCTATGCGTTGGCCGACCTGGAAGAAGCCGATGTGGAGGGCTATTACAACGGGTATGCCAACCGCACCCTGTGGCCCCTGTTCCACTACCGCCTGGATCTGGCCGATTTCTCCCGCGAGACGGAAACCGCCTACCGCCGGGTGAATGCGCTGTTCGCGGCCCTGGCGGCACCCCTGATCCAGGACGAGGACCTGATCTGGGTGCACGACTATCACCTGATTCCCATGGCAGAGGAACTGCGGCGCCACGGCCTCACCCAGCCCATGGGCTTTTTCCTGCACACCCCCCTGGCGGCGCAACAGGTGATCACCGCCCTGCCGGGGCATGGGCGTTTGATGCGGGCCCTGTGTGCCTATGACCTGCTGGGATTCCAGACCGCCGCCGATCTGCGGGCCTTTCATGACTACGTGACCCTGGAGGCGGGCGGCACGGTGGCGGCCGATGGCACGGTACAGGTGTATGGCCGCACCCTGTGGGCGCGGGTGTTTCCCATTGGTATCGCGCCCGAGCAAATGGCGGCCCAGGCCGCCGCGGCGCGGGACACCGAGATGGTGCAGCGGCTGCGGGAAAGCACCGGGGAGCGCGCCCTGATCATCGGCGTGGACCGGCTGGACTATTCCAAAGGGCTGCGCCACCGTTTCCGGGGCTATCACCGCTTTCTGGAGAAGTATCCCGGGTATCACCGTCAGATCGAGTTCATGCAGATCGCGCCCTCGTCGCGCGGGGATGTGCCCGAATACCAGGATATTCGCCGCACGCTGGAGTCCACCTCCGGCCGGGTGAATGGTCTGTTCGGGGAATTCGACTGGACGCCGTTGCACTACCTCAACCACGGCTTCCCGCGAGAGACCCTGGCCGGTTTCTATCGGCGGGCGCGGGTGGGTCTGGTGACGCCGCTGCGCGATGGCATGAATCTGGTGGCAAAGGAATATGTGGCGGCCCAGAATCCCGAGGATCCGGGCGTTCTGGTGCTGTCCCGCTTCGCCGGTGCCGCCGCCGAGCTGCCGCAGGCGGTGATCATCAATCCCTTCGACATCGAGGACATGGCCGATGCCCTGCCGCGGGCGCTGGAGATGCCCCTTGCCGAGCGCCAGGGGCGCTGGCAAGCCATGATGGCCGTGCTGCACGAGAATTCTCTGGGCCAGTGGCGCGATCGTTTTCTGGACGCGCTTCAGGCTGTTCCGCGTGCCCCGCAATCGTCAGGAGACATGTCATGAGCACCGATCTGGAGGCCCGCAGCGTCGGCCTGGTCGCCGATATTGGCGGCACCAACGCCCGTTTCGCCCTGGTGGCGGCCGATGGCGAAATGCTGGTTCAGGAAACTTTGCAGTGCAGTGATTTTGAAGGGCCCATCCAGGCGGCGCGTGCCTTCCTGCAACAAGTGGGGGTCACCCGTATGCCGCCGCGTGCCGCCATGGCCGTGGCCAGCCCGGTCACCAGCGATTACGTGCACCTGACCAACAACCCCTGGGCGTTTACCATTCGCGATACCAAGGAAGCCCTGCACCTGGACCGCTTGCGCGTCGTGAACGACTTCGTGGCCCAGGCCCTGGCCGTGCCACACCTGCAGGACAAGGATGTGGTGACGATCGGGCCCAACGTGCCGGGGGCCGAAGGCGAGCCCATTCTGGTGATGGGGCCGGGCACCGGCCTGGGCGTGGCCACCCTGGTGTTCTGTGACGATACGCCCCTGGTGCTGCCGGGAGAAGGCGGGCACAGCACCCTGCCGGCCATCACGGACCACGAAGCCCGGCTGATCAGCCACATCCGCAAGCATTTTGGTCATGTTTCGGCGGAGCGTGTGTTGTCGGGCGAGGGGCTGGTGAACCTGTATCGGGCGGTGACCCAGGATGCCGGCCAGCCGCTGACCGGGACCATCGAACCGGCGGACGTGAGCCGCCGGGCGCTGGATGGCAGCGATCCCCTGGCGGCGGAAACCTTGCGGCGCTTTTTCCGCTTCCTGGGCGTTGTGGCCGGCAACAAGGTGCTGACCGTGGGCGCGCGGGGCGGCCTGGTGCTGGCCGGCGGTATTCTGCCGCGCATGGTGGACGCCCTGCGGGAATCGGAATTCCACACTTGGTACACGGCCAAGGGCCGCTTCCATGATTACCTGTCGGATATCCCGGTACGGCTGATGGTGCACCCCTATCCGGCCTTCCTGGGGTTGGCCTCCCTGGTGACCGATATGAAGGGCGTCAATAAGATCGGGTAGCCGGGGATGGCCTGCCGGGGGGGCGTCTCGCCCGTTACATCACTCTAGAGCGGATCGCACCCAATCGGGTTCACGCTGTGAACCGGATTGGGTGCGT
>CAZHRQ010000007.1:0-36127 GCA_964535075.1 uncultured Rhodobacterales bacterium
GGCGTGGATGGTGGCCGCCAGGGCGGTCAGGGCGGCGGGATCGGCGCCGGCGGCCGTCTCCGGTTCCTCGTCGGCGGCGAAGTCCAGGGCCGCTTCCGCCCGGGCCAGCAGGTGCAGCCCCTGTGCCCGCCAGTCCTCGGCGGCGCGGCGCAGGGCCCCGCCCATCTGGTCCAGGGCCTGCCGCGCCTGGGCGCGGGTGGTGGCGTGCAGCAGGTCGGCCAATCCCTCCACGGCGGTGAGGTCCAGGCGCCCGTTGGCGAAGGCCCGGCGGGTGAAGTCGCCCGGCGCCGCCGGGTCCAGATCGGCGCAGTGGCCCAGGGCCGCCAGCACCCCGGCCACCCCGGCGGGGCTGCCGTGGCAGTGCAGTTCCGCCACGTCCTCGCCGGTGAAACTGGCCGGGCCGGGAAACCACAGCACCAGGGCCTGATCCAGCACGTCGCCGCTAGCGGGGTTGCGCAGGGTGCGCAGCCGCGCTTCTCGGGGCGGGGGCGGCGGATGGCCGGTGAGCTGCCTGACGGCGGCGGCGGCGGCGGGCCCGCTCACCCGGATCACCGCCACGGCACAGGGCGGCCGCCCGCTGGCCAGGGCATAGAGGGTGGCGGCGCTCACGCCGTGTCGTCCCCGTCGCGGGTGTCGGGCAGGCGCAGGCGGTCCACCGGGGTGCCGCCGATCAGATGTTCGGAAAGGATGGCGTCCAGGTCCTCGGGCGTGGTGACGCTGTACCAGACGCCCTCGGGGTAGACCACCAGCGTGGGGCCGTGTTCGCAGCGGTCCAGGCAGCCGGCGGTGTTGATGCGCACGTCGCGCAGCCCTTCCTCCTTCCCCCGCTGTTTCAGATGGTCGCGCAGGCGGGCGCTGCCCTTGTGTCCGCACGAGCCCCGGGGGTGGTCTTCGGGCCGATAGTTGGTACACATGAACACGTGGTGGCGGAAATAGCCGCCATGGGACGAGGCCATGAGCGCAGTCTCTCTTCTCTGGTTGCCGATGGGCGGCCCGCCCCTTGTGACGACGGCCGCGCATCCCACACTATAGCATGAGCCCCCCACGGCGTCAGGAGCCCCCCATGGAGACCGATCCCAGCGACCCCCTCGCCCGCAACCGGCTGGAGGAAGCCACCAGTCCCTATCTCTTGCAGCACGCCCACCAGCCGGTGCACTGGCAGCCCTGGGACGACACCACCCTGGCCGCCGCCCGGGCGCGGGAAAAGCCCATGCTGCTGTCGGTGGGCTATGCCACCTGCCACTGGTGCCACGTGATGGCCCACGAAAGCTTCGACGATCCGGCCATGGCGGCGCTCATCAACGAGCACTTCATTCCGGTGAAGGTGGACCGGGAGGAACGGCCCGATCTGGACCTGCTCTATCAGCGTGCCCTGGCCGCCACCGGCGAGCACGGCGGCTGGCCCCTGACCCTGTTTCTCACCCCCGACGGCCGTCCCTTCTGGGGCGGAACCTATTTCCCGCCCGAGCCCCGCTATGGCCGGCCGGGCTTTGCCCAGGTGCTGCGGGGCATCGCCGAGGTGGTCACCGACCGCCCCTCCGCCGTCTATGACAATGCCGAGGCCCTGGCGCGGGCGGTGGCGGAAAGCGCCGGCCACCATGCCCCCGCGCCCGACGCCGACGCCTTCGACCGCGCCCATATCGACGCCCTGGCCCAGGCCTTCACCCGCCACGTGGATCCCACCCACGGCGGCCTTCGCGGCGCGCCCAAGTTTCCTCAGCCGGCGGTGTTCCGCTTCCTGTGGCAGAGCGCCACCCGCACCCGCGATCCCGAGATGGCCGCGGCGGTGATCCGCACCCTGGCCAACATGGCCCAGGGCGGGCTTTACGATCACCTGGGGGGCGGCTTTGCCCGCTATGCCACCGATGAGCGCTGGCTGGTGCCTCACTTTGAAAAAATGCTCTACGACAATGCCCAGATTCTGGCCTTGATGACCGACGTGTGGTGCGCCACCGGCGATACGGTGCTGGAGCAGCGGGTGGCGGAAACGGCCGACTGGCTGGTGCGGGACATGATGACCCCGGAAGGTGCCTTCGCCGCCGCCGTGGACGCCGACAGCGAAGGAGAGGAAGGCCGCTATTATGTGTGGTCGGAGATGGAGGTGGACCGTCGCCTGGGGGCCGATGCCGGTCTGTTCAAACGGGTGTACGATGTCACCACCGCCGGCAACTGGGACGGCCGCAACATTCTGCACCGTCTGCACTACCCCCGGCCCCTGACCCCGCCGGAGGAATCGACCCTGAGCCGCTGCCGGGACACCCTGCTGGCGGCGCGGGAGCAGCGGCCGCCCCCCCTGACCGACGACAAGGTGCTGGCCGACTGGAACGGGCTGGCCATCGCCGCCCTGGCCCGGGCCGGGGCGGTGTTCGACCGGCCCGACTGGGGGGCGGTGGCCCGGGGCGCCTACGAGGCCATCCGTCGTCACCTGGTGCGCGGGACCGATCCGCTGGAGGACCCCCTGGCCCATTCCGCCCGCGACGGCCGGCAACAACCGCTGGCGCTGCTGGATGACTATGCCGCCATGGCCCTGGCGGCGCTGACCCTGTACGAGGTGGAGGCCGATCCCGCCTATCGCACCCAGGCGGAGGCCTGGATGGCGCGGCTGGATCAGGACTATTGGGATGCGGGCCACGGCGGCTATTTCCTCACGCCGCCCGACGGCGACGCGCCCCTGGCCCGGGACAAACCCCTGTCGGACATGGCCACGCCCTCGGGCAATGCCCTGGCGCTGATGGCGCTGGCGCGGTTGCACGGCTTGACCGAGGCCAGCCACTGGCGGCGCCGGGCCGAGGATCTGCTGGCCTGGGCCGGGGGCGCCGGGGCGGAAAACTTCGAACGCATGCCGGCGCTGCTCACCGGGTTCGTGGCGCTGGTGCGGCCCACGCTGGTGACGGTGCGGGGGCCGTGGGCCGATGGCCATACCCAGGCCCTGCGCCGCGCCGCCTTCCGCCTGCCCTTGCCCGAGCTCATGGTGGTGTGGGAAGCGGCGGCGGACACGCCACGGGCCCACCTGTGCCGGGGCCAGACCTGTTCCGCCCCCACCACCGATCCGGCGCGGCTGGCGGAAACGGCGCGGGAACTCTCGTGAGCCCAGGCCCCCTGCCCCGCCGTTTTTGGGTGACCGACGACCGGCGGCAGCCCGATCCGCTGCCCCGGCTGGCCACCCTGCCAGCGGGCACGGGGGTGCTGTTCCGGCATTACGGCTTGGCGCCGGCGGCGCGGGCGCGGCTGGCGTGGGCGGTGGCGGCCCGGTGTCGGCAGCGGCATCTGCGGTTGTGGGTGGCGGCGGATGCGGCGCTGGCGCGGGCGGTGGGGGCCGAGGGCTTGCACCTGCCGGAGGGGCTGGCCCGGTGTCCCACGCCGGCGGTGCGGCGCTGGCGGGGCCGGTTGACGGTGGCGGCCCATGACCGGGCGGCGCTGGCGCGGGCGGCGGCGCTGGGGGCCGATGCCGCCCTGTTGTCCCCGGTGTTTCCCACCCTTAGTCATCCCGGGGCGCCGGGCCTGGGCTGGGGCCGCTTTGCCCGGCTGGCGCGGGCGGCGCCGCTGCCGGTGATTGCGTTGGGCGGGATGGATGCGGCGCGTTTCCGCCGTCTGGCCCCTCTGCCCACGGTGGTGGGCTGGGCCGGGGTGAGTGGGGCGCCGGACAATGGATCGGTATCAATCAGGGTCACGTTGTGAACCGGAGTGACCGCGTGAATCGGCTTTAGCCGCCCCCCCACTCCCGGCGCACCACGGCGGCGATGCCGGCGGCGTCCAGGCCGGCCTCGGCCCGTTGGGCTTCGGCGGAGGCATGCTCGATGTGGTGATCCGGCAGTGTCAGCGGCCGCACCCGCAACGGCCGGTCCAGCCCGCCGGTGCGAGCCAGATGATGCAGCACCACGCTGCCAAAGCCGCCGGCCACGCCCTCCTCCACCGTCACCAGCAGGCTGTGATGGGCCGCCAGACGGGTCACCAACGCCGTGTCCAGCGGCCGCAGCCAGCGGGCATCGGCCACGGTGCAGGAAAGCCCCTCCGCCGCCAGCCGTTCCGCCGCCGCCAGACAGTCGGCCAGAGGCGGCCCCAGGGCCAGCAACGCCACCTGCGTGCCTTCCCGCACCACCCGGCCCTGGCCCGGGGTCAGCACCCGGCCGCCCTCCGTCGGCAGGTCCACGCCCCAGCCCTCTCCCCGGGGATAGCGAAAGGCAAAGGGACCGTCATCGGCGGCCACGGCCGTGGCCACGGCGTGCATCAGCTCCGCCTCGTCCGCCGGCGCCATCACCGTCAATCCCGGCACCGGCCCCAGGAACGCCAGATCGAACACCCCTTGGTGCGTGGCGCCGTCGGCCCCCACCAATCCGCCCCGGTCAATGGCAAAGCGGACCGGCAGCCCCTGCAACGCCACATCGTGGATCACCTGATCATAGGCCCGTTGCAGGAAGGTGGAGTACAGGGCGCAGAAGGGCTTCAGGCCCTCACAGGCCAGGCCGGCGGCAAAGGTCACCGCATGCTGTTCGGCGATGCCCACGTCGAAACAGCGGCTGGGAAAGCGCTCGGCGAAGCGGTCCAGGCCGGTGCCCGCCGGCATGGCGGCGGTGATGGCCACCACCGCGTCGTCCCGTTCGGCCGCCGCCACCAGGGCTTCGGCGAACACGCTGGTATAGGTGGGGGCATTGCGCCGGGGCTTGGACAGGGTGCCCGTCACCACATCGAAACAGCCCACGCCGTGGTATTTGTCCGCCGCTTCCTCGGCCGGGGCATACCCCCGCCCCTTCTGCGTGACCACATGCACCAGGATGGGTGAGCGGTGCCCGGCATCGCGGATGTTGCGCAGAACCGGCAGCAAATGATCAAAGTTGTGACCGTCCACCGGCCCCACGTAGTAGAAGCCCATTTCCTCGAACAGGGTGCCGCCGGTGATCAGGCCGCGGGTGAACTCCTCGGCCCGGCGGGCGGTGCGCTCCACGGCGCCCGGGAAGCGCTGGGCCATGCCCTTGGCCAGATGGCGGAAGGACCGATAGGACTTGGAGGACAGCAGCCGCGACAGATAGGCGCTCATGGCGCCCACCGCCGGGGCGATGGACATGTCGTTGTCGTTCAGGATCACCACCAGCGGGCTGTCCATGGCGCCGGCGTTGTTCAGCGCCTCATAGGCCTGCCCGGCGCTCATGGCGCCATCGCCGATCACGCACAGCACCCGGCGAGATTCTCCCGTCAACCGGGCGCCCACCTCCATGCCCAGGCCGGCGGAAATGGAGGTGGAGGAATGCCCGGTGCCGAAGGGGTCATAGGGACTTTCCGCGCGGTTGGTGAAGCCCGACAGGCCGCCGGCCTGCCGCAGGGTGTCCATGCGGTGGCGCCGGCCGGTGAGGATCTTGTGGGGATACGCCTGGTGCCCCACGTCCCAGATCAGCCGGTCGTGGGGCGTGTCGAACACGTAATGCAGCGCCAGGGTCAGTTCCACTACCCCCAGCCCCGCCCCCAGGTGCCCCCCGGTGCGGGAAACGGTCTCGATCAGGGCCGTGCGCAGTTCCGCCGCCAGATCGGGCAACACGTCCTCGGGCAAGGTGCGCAGGGCGTCCGGCGTGGGCGCCTGATCCAGCAACGGCATGGCCGGCGGGGCGTCGCTCATGCCCGGCGCTCCAGCACGAAGCGCACCACCTGTCGCAACAGATCCGTATCGCGGTTCAGGCTCTCCAGATGGTCCAGGGCCTGATCGCCCAACAGTGCCGCCTGCTCCCGGGCCCGTTCCAGCCCCAATACCGCCACGAAGGTGGCCTTGCCGGCGGCGGCGTCCTTGCCCGGGGTCTTGCCCAGTTCCTCGGCCGTGGCCTCCTGGTCCAGCAGGTCATCCACGATCTGGAAGGCCAGCCCCAGGTCGTGGGCGAACAGGGCCAGGGTGTTGTGCTCGCCCTCCGACGCCCGGCCCAGGAGGGCGCCGGCGGTGGTGGCGAACTGGATCAGGGCGCCGGTTTTCATGCGGTGCAGGCGGGTGACGCCGGTCTGGTCCAGGTCCGTCTGTTCCGCCAGCAGGTCCAGCATCTGGCCGCCCACCATGCCCGGTGCCCCGGCCGCTCGGGCCAGCCCCTGCACCAGACGCATGCGCACGTAAGGGTCGCTGTGGGTGGTCTCGTCCGCCAAGATTTCGAAAGCCCGGGTGAGCAAGGCGTCACCGGCGAGAATGGCCGTGGCCTCGTCGAAGGCGCGGTGACAGCTCGGCCGGCCCCGGCGCCAGTCGTCGTCGTCCATGGCCGGCAGGTCGTCGTGCACCAGGGAATAGGCGTGGATCATTTCCACCGCCGCCGCCACCCGGCGGGCCGGGGTGCGGGCGACCCCGAACATGTCGGCGCTGGTGAGCACCAGGAAGGCCCGCAGGCGTTTGCCCCCATCCAGGGCGGCATAGCGCATGGCGGTCCACAAACGGGCCTCGGGACAGCCGTCCTCGGGCAGCAGGCGGTTGAGTTCCTCTTCCACCGCGCGCCGGGCGCCGGCCAGAGCCAGGGCAAGCTCGGTCATGAAGGTCCCTCTCGGGTCAGAAGGGCGGGGCGGTCTCGCCGGAGGACTCGCCAAAGGGTTCGGTCCCCTTTACGCCGTCCTCATCCACCACCAGTTTTTCAATACGGGCGCGGGCGGCGTCCAGGGTGCTTTGGCAGTGACGCTGCAACTGCCGGCCGCGGGTGAAGGCGGCGATGGCATCCTCCAGCCGCACGTTCCCTTGTTCGAGCTGGCGCACGATCTGTTCCAGTTCGGCCAGCGCGTCCTCGAACGGCAGGGCGGCGATGTCGGCGGGCAGAGGCTCGGGGGCCGAGGGTGCCTCGGCGGGCGCGGGGGTATCGGACATGGGACAGGGCTCCACGTTGGGCGGGGGCAGTGTAGGCAAGGCCCCCCTGTGACGCAAGGCACTGGCCTCATGGCCGCCGCGGGCTTATACTCAAGAGGTGGGCGCCGTCGGTCCCGCGACCGCGCCGCCCCCGGCCCGCTCCCGGATCAAGAGGAGATCCTTCATGGCCGACCGTTCCGTGTTCGTCCGCGCCCGAACTGGCGCGGCGTCGCGCGCCTCCGCCTCGCCGGCGGACGCGGCCACCGATCGTCTGGCCGCCGCCGTGGACGGCAAGGGCTTTTTCAACCGCCGCAATATCCGCCGCATGCTGGTGGCCCTGCTGGTGGCGCTGGTGGCGCTGCCCCTGGCGGCCGGCACCCGTGATGCTCAGACCGCCTTCGAATCCGGCGAGTACGACCGCGCCTACAAGCTATGGCTGGAAGAGGCGAAAGAGGGCGATCCCCAGGCCCAATACGGCGTGGGCTACCTCAGCATGAAGGGGAAGGGCACCCGCCGCGATCCCACCGCCGCCGTGCGCTGGTATGAACGGGCGGCCCAGCAGGGCCATGGCGATGCCATGTATGCCCTGGGGCTGGCCATGCGTAACGGCGAAGGCGTGCGCCGGGACTACGTGGGCGCCGCCGGCTGGTTCCGCCAGGCGGCCATGGTGGCCAACAACCGGGAAGCCCAGTACCAACTGGGGCTCATGTATTTTAATGGCGAGGGGGTGCCGCTGAGCTTCGCCCAGGCGGTGCGCCACTTCCGCGCCGCCGCCGACCGGGGCCATGCGGGGGCGGAATACGTCCTGGCCACCATGTACGAGTCGGGCTTTGGCGTGCGGCCCAGCCGGGTAAAGGCCTACTACTGGTACCAGCGGGCCGGCAACCACCCCGTGGGCACCCTGGCCGACTACAGCAAGGAGTTCGATGTGCGCCAGGCCCTGGGCGAGCTGCGCGGGCGCATGAACCACTTCCAGGTGGCGGAAGCCAACCGCCTGTTGCGGCAGGACGGGGTGACCCCGCGCCAGGTGGCCGCCATTAAGAATGAGGGGCGGCCCACCCCATGACGGGCCTGGCCGAGGATCAGATTCAGCGCTACAGCCGCCACATTCTGCTGGACGCGGTGGGCGGCGAGGGGCAGGCGCGGCTGCTGGCGTCTTCGGTGTTGGTGGTGGGGGCCGGCGGGCTGGGGTCGCCGCTGTTGCTGTACCTGACGGCCGCCGGCGTGGGGACCCTGCACGTGGTGGAAAACGACACCCTGGAGCGCTCTAATCTCAACCGACAGGTGTTGTACGACGAGGACGCCCTGGACCGGCCCAAGGGCGCGGCGGCGCGGGAGCGTCTGCGCCGCCTCAACCCCGACGTGCGGGTGGTGACCCACGACACCCGCCTGGACGCCGCCAATGCCGCCGATCTGGTGGGGGCGGCGCAGGTGGTGGCCGACGGCAGCGATAACGCCGCCACCCGGTTCCTGGTCAATGCCACCTGTCACGCGGTGGGCCGGCCCCTGGTTTCGGCGGCGGTAACCGGGTTCGATGGCCAACTGGCCACCTTTCGCAGTTTCGAGGGGCCGCCCCGGCCCTGTTACCGCTGTCTGTACAGCGAGCCCGCGCGGGACGGCCCTAGCTGCGCCACCGCCGGGGTGTTGGGGGCGGTGGCCGGGGTCATGGGTGCCCTTCAGGCCACGGAAGTGGTGAAAGAGCTGCTGGGGCTGGGGGACAGTCTGGCCGGCCATCTGCTGCTGTACGATGGTCTGCGCACGGAATTCCGCCGCCTGCGCCTGCCGCGCGATCCCCAGTGTCCGGTGTGTGGAGGGGGGTGAACCGGCGGGCGGGTTCAAGAAGGAAACGCGCCCATCGGAAGTATGTCTTTCACCATCAGTGGTCGGGGCACGCCATTACACGGTCAATGGGACCCAAGTCTTGGGTCCCATTGACCGCGACCCGCTCTAGAGCCTATCGCGGTCAATGGGACCCATTTTCGGGTCCCATTGACCGCGTGAATCGGCTCTATCTATTTGTTTTAGAGCGGATTCACGCGCCCAATCCGGTTCACAGCGTGAACCCGATTGGGTGCGATCCGCTCTAATGCGCCCCCTTTTCCCCTTACCCGGCCTCGGCCATGGCCTCGCCCGTGACACCGTTGCCGTCCAGGGCATAGCCGGCGGCGCGCACGGTCCGGATCATGTCGGGTTCCTCCTCGGTGTTCAGCGCCTTGCGCAGGCGGCGGATGTGCACGTCCACCGTGCGCGGCTCCACATAAATGTCGGGGCCCCACACCGCGTTCAGCAACTCCTCCCGCGAAAACACACACCCCGGATTCTGCATCAAAAAGCGCAGCAGGCGGAATTCGGTGGGGCCCAGATGCACATGGCGGTCGGCCCGCGTCACCCGGTGGGCGGTGAGGTCCATGATGATGTCCTGGAACTCCAGTTGCCGCCGGCCGCGGGTGGGCTGGGCCCGCCGCAGCAGCGCCCGCACCCGCGCCACCAGCTCGGGCACCGAGAAGGGCTTGGTCATGTAGTCATCGGCCCCGATGTTCAGCCCGCGCACGCGGTCGGCCTCCTCGCCCCGGGCGGTGAGCATCAGCACCGGCAGGTGACGGGTCTCGGCCTTGCGCCGCAACTGGCGACACACCTCCAACCCGGAAAGCGCGGGCAGCATCCAGTCCAGCACCATCACGTCGGGCGCGTGATCGGCCACCTTCTGCATGGCGTCGTCGCCGTCGCCGGCGTCCTCCACCACGAAGCCTTCCTTTTCCAGGTTGTACCGCAACATGGTGACAAGGGACATTTCGTCCTCCACCAACAACACACGGGGTTTGCCGGCCACTTCCATGAGCCTACTCCTCCTGTTGATCCCCCTCATGGTCGCCGGGCCTGGGCGACCGCGCAGCAAACACCCCGTCCGCCTCCTCCCCCATGGAGGCGCCCACCAGGGTGCGGGCCCCGGCCATGGGGCCGCCTTGCACCAGAAACTGAAGGGTTTCCGCAATATTGGTACAGTGATCGCCGATTCGCTCGATATTCTTGGCAATGAACATCAGGTGGGTGCACGCCGTGATGGTGCGGGCGTCCTCCATCATGTAGGTCACCACCTCGCGGAAAAACCCATCGTAGAGGTCGTCCACCTCCCGGTCCTTGTGCCAGACGGCCGCAGCTTTTGTGAGGTCGCGTTCCAGGAACGCGTCCACCACCTCGTGCGTCAGGCGCTGCACCAGCCGGCCCATGCGAGGCAGGCTTTGTTCCGGTTCCGTGCGGGAGCCATGGGCGAGCGCCAGCGCACGCTTGGCGATGTTGGCACCGTAATCGCCCATGCGTTCCAGGTCACCGGAAATTTTGAGGGTGGCGACGATGGTGCGCAGGTCCACGGCCACCGGCTGGCGCAGGGCCAGCATGCGCACGGCGCAGGCATGAATCTCACGGTCCAAGGCATCCACCTTGGCGTCGGAGGCGATCACCCGCCCGGCCAGGGCCGTATCTCGGCGGGCCAGGGAACGCAGGGCACACTCCAACTGGGATTCGGCCAAGCCCCCCATGCGGGCCACCAGCGTATCGAGCTGTTCCAGCTCCTGGCGGTACGACCGGCTCTGACGGATTTCGGACATGGGCACGGTCCCCGGAATGGGTGGGCGGCAGGGGGCAAGGGGGTGAACGGGCTCAGCCGTAGCGGCCGGTGATGTAGCCCTGGGTCAGCATTTCCTTGGGGTTGGTGAACATCTGTTCCGTTTCCCCGCATTCCACCAGGGTGCCCAGGTGGAAAAAGGCGGTGCGTTGGCTGACCCGCGCCGCCTGCTGCATGGCGTGGGTGACCATGACGATGCTGTAGTTTTCCCGCAGTTCGTCAATCAGTTCCTCCACCTTGGCCGTGGCGAAGGGGTCCAGGGCCGAGCAGGGCTCGTCCATGAGGATCACCTCGGGGTTCACGGCGATGGCCCGGGCGATGCACAGCCGTTGCTGCTGACCGCCGGAAAGGCCGGTGCCGGGGGTTTCCAGGCGGTCCTTCACCTCTTCCAACAGGCCGGCCCGCTCCAGCGAGGTCATCACCACCTCCTCCAGATCCTGGCGGTTCCGCACCAGGCCGTGGATGCGGGGGCCATAGGCCACGTTCTCGAACACCGACTTGGGGAAGGGGTTGGGCTTTTGGAACACCATGCCCACCCGCGCCCGCAGGTGCACGGGGTCGATGGTCTCGGCGTAGACTTCTTCCCCGTCCAGGGTGACGCTGCCCACGATGCGGGCCACGTCCACGGTGTCGTTCATGCGGTTCAGGCACCGCAGGAAGGTGGACTTGCCACACCCCGAAGGCCCGATCAGCGCCGTGACCTGATTGGCCCCGATGTCCAGGTCCACGTGCTTCAGCGCGTGGGCGGAGCCATAATACACATTCAGGTCACGGGCCGCCATCTTTACCGGTTGATCGGTAAGATAGACGCCCTTGTTGCGCGGCTTGGCGGCCTCGGTGAGGCCCTCTTCGCCCTCCGGCTGCGCCGGTTCGGGAGTCGTGTTAGGTGCTTCCATGGTTACCACCGTCGTTCAAAGCGTTTGCGCAGGATCACCGCCGTGGCGTTCATGGTGATCAGCAAGGCCAGCAACACCATGATAGCGGCGGAGGTGCGCTCCACGAACGCCCGTTCGGCGCTTTCCGCCCACAGGTAGATTTGCACCGGCAGCACCGTCGCGGCGTCGGTGAAGCCGGAGGGAATGCCCACCACGAAGGCCACCATGCCGATCATCAGCAGCGGCGCCGTTTCGCCCAGGGCCTGGGCCATACCGATGATGGTGCCGGTCAGCATGCCGGGCATGGCCAGGGGCAGCACGTGGTGGGTAGTGGTCTGGATCTTGGAGGCCCCCACCCCCAGCGCCGCCTCGCGGATGGAGGGCGGCACGGACCGCAGGGAGGCCCGGGCGGAGATGATGATGGTGGGCAGGGTCATCAGGGTGAGCACCAGCCCCCCCACCAGCGGGGCGCCCCGGGGCAGACCGAACACGATCACGAACATGGCCAGCCCCAACAGACCGAACACGATGGAGGGCACGGCCGCCAGGTTGTTGATGTTGACCTCGATCAGGTCGGTCCAGCGGTTCTTGGGCGCGAATTCCTCCAGGTAGACGGCCGTGGCCACCCCCAGGGGAAAGGATAGGGACAGGGTCACCAGCAGAGTCAGGGCCGATCCCACCGCCGCCCCCAGGATGCCGGCCTGGGTGGGGTTGCGGGAACCCCCATGGGTAAAGAACGCCCCGTTGAAGGTTGAGCGCAGCAGCCCTTCCGCCTTCAGCGTGTCCAGCCAGGCCAGTTGCTGGTCGCTCACCGGCCGTTCGGCGGCGGGCGCATCGCGGTCAACGTGCCCCTTTTCCACCATGTCCACGTTGTCCTTGGCCGACAACCAGACCTTTTCCGTCTTGCCCAGCAGATCCGGGGTGTCCAGCACCATTTCCCGCAGGGTGAAGGCGGCCCCGGGATTGATCAGGGCCCGCAGGGCCCGGTGATCGCCGCGGCCGGTGACCTCCGGGAACTGGGCATACAGGGCATCATAGAGGATGCCGCGATAGTTGCCGTTGGACAGCGCGTCCCGGCTGGTATCGCCGTCGCTGATCTCCTGGGGACCGAAGGTCACGGTCAACGCGATTTCGGTCTGCCAGAACGCGGTATAGCCCTTGGAGATGATGCTGCCAAACAGGATCAGCAGGAACATCACCGCCACGGCCACGGCCGTCATGCCGTAGATCTGGAACCGGCGTTCGGCGGCGTAGCGGCGTTTGAGGCCGGCCCGAACCCGGGCCGCGGTTTGCTCTCCGCTGCGCATCGCCTCGCCACGCATCGCCTCGTTACTCATATTGTTCCCTATATTTCCGCACCACATGAAGGGCGATGATGTTAAGGACCAGCGTCACCAGGAACAGCATCAGGCCCAGGGCAAACGCCGAGAGGGTCTTGGCACTGTCGAATTCCTGGTCCCCGGTGAGCACGGTGACGATCTGCACCGTCACGGTGGTGACGGCCTGAAGGGGATTGACGGTGAGGTTGGCGGCCAGACCGGCGGCCATGACCACGATCATGGTTTCGCCGATGGCCCGCGAGACCGCCAGCAGCAGCCCCCCCACGATGCCCGGCAGGGCGGCAGGGAAGATCACCCGCTTGATGGTTTCCGACCGGGTGGCGCCCAGGCCATAGGAAGCATCACGCATGGCCTGGGGCACGGCGTTGATCACGTCATCGGACAGGGAACTGACGAAGGGAATGATCATGATCCCCATCACCAGACCGGCCGCGAGGGCGCTTTCCGAGGACACGTCCAGGCCCACGACCTCCCCCCAGCCGCGAATGGCGGGCGCCACGGTCAGGGCGGCGAAAAAGCCGTACACCACCGTGGGCACCCCGGCCAGCACCTCGATCACCGGCTTGGCCACCGTGCGCACCTTGCGCGGGGCGTATTCCGACAGCCAGATGGCCGACAGCAGCCCCACCGGCGCCGCCACCACCATGGCGATGAAGCTGATCAACAACGTCCCCATGAACAGCGGGATGGACCCGAACAGGGCGGAAGACCCCTGCTGATCGTCCCGCAGCGCCGTCTGCGGCGACCACTGGAGGCCAAACAGGAACTCCATGGGCGAGACCTTCTGGAAGAAGCGCAGGGTCTCGAACAACAGCGACAGCACAATGCCCAGGGTGGTGAGCACCGCCACCGTGGAGGCGGCGAACAGCATGATCACGATCACCCGTTCCACCCGGTCGCGGGCGCGCATGTGGGGGGTGATGTGACGCAGGCCGTACACCATGCCCAGGAGGGCCACCGCCAGCAGCACCACCGTCAACGCGGCCCGTCCAGGGCTGGAAAACACCAGCGCGTCCACGATCTGGGGCTGGAAGATCTGCCACAGCACCAGCAGCAATAGCGCCGGCAGGCCGCACCACAGCGCCACATAGCCCCCATGATAGCCGGGGCGGGAGTGCAGGGTGCGGGCGTCAGGGGTCGATCGCTTGGCCTTGCGGGTGCCGACCTGGTAGGCCACGGCCATGAGACTCAACAAAAAGAAGATAAGCCAGGTGCTGGACATGACGTGGGCGGTCCCCCGGGTATCTGAATAAGCGCACGGGGCGCGCAGGCGAAAAAAAACGGGCGGGCGGCGAGAAGTCTCCGCAAAGGGCCGATCACGGTCCAAGAGACCCTTTTGCGGGTCCCAGTGGCCGCGATCCGCTCTAGAGGGAGGGCGTGAAACAGGCGCCGACAGGCGGAGGATCAGTTCACGTTGTCTTCGGCGTCCATGGCGGCCTTCTTCACGGCGGCGCGCTCGGCCTCATCCATGGGGATCAGGCCCTTTTCCACCAGGTAGCCGTCGGGGCCCATGGCCTGGTCGCTCACGAAGGCTTCCAGGTATTCGTTCATGCCCGGAATGGTGTCCCGGTGTTCGTTCTTCACGTAGAAGAACAGGGGCCGGGACATGGGGTAGGAGCCGTCGGCGATGGCTTCAAAGGTCGGCGTCACGTCGTCGATGGCCGCGCCCTTGATGTTGTCACGGGCTTGGTCCAGAAGGCTGAAGCCGAAGATGCCCAGGGCGGTCTGGTCTTTCACCAGCTTCTGGATGATCAGGGTGTCGATTTCACCGGTTTCCACGTAGGCGCCGTCTTCACGCACCGCGCCACACACCGCTTTGAACTTGTCCTTGTCGGTTTCTTCCAGCTTGGCCACCGCTTCGATGGCTTCGCAGCCGGGCTCCATGCCCAGTTCCACGAAGGCGTCACGGGTGCCGGAGGTGGGGGGCGGCCCCATCACCTTGATTTCTTCGGCCGGCAGACCGTCACGGACGTCGGACCAGGACTTGTAGGGGTTGTCGATCAGCTCTTCCGGGTTTTCCGGATTCGGCACGGTCTTGGCCAGGGCCAGGAAGATGTCCTTGTTGGACAGGTTGAAGTCCGGGCCTTCCAGGGCGTTGGCCATGACGATGCCGTCGTAGCCGATCTTCACTTCGGTGATGCTTTCCACGCCGTTCTTGGCGCAGGTTTCGATTTCCGACTGCTTGATGGCGCGCGAGGCATTGGTGATGTCCGGGGTGTCCACACCCTTGCCGGCGCAGAACAGCTTCAGGCCGCTGCCGGAACCGGTGGATTCGATCACCGGGGTCTTGTGGTCGGTGGTCTTGCCGAAGGTCTCGGCCACGACGGTGGCGAAGGGATACACCGCGGTGGAGCCCACGATGCGGATCTGGTCGCGGGCTGCGGCGGCACCGGCGAAAGCCACGGTGGCCAGGGCGGCCAGGGCGGCCAGGGTCAGGGTCTTCTGGAACACTGGGAACCTCTTAGCGCTTCTTAAGGAACGCGTCGCCACAGGTAACGCGAGGATAGGCGCGGTCTCCGGCGTCGGATAGAACCTATCGCGGTCAATGGCACCCATTCTTGGGTCCTATTGACCGCGTGACTCCGCTCTATCTATTTGTTTTAGAGCGGAGTCACGCCCCCAATCCGGTTCACAGCGTGAACCCGATTGGGGGCGATCCGCTCTAGAACCGACCATATCCAAATGCCGCAACGGTCTCATGACCACACGATGAACGTTAAATGATATTCCGTTCAGAAATAAGAGCCGGCCAAGCTGTTATGAAAATGAGACATGCGAATCATTGGCAGCACCACTTGCAGCGTGTGGCCAGAACGTCCAGGATTTTTTGCGTGCATCGGTCTGAAGGGCTTTGGTGTCGTCTCTCAGACGGAAGTTTTAGAGCCTGTCGCCGTCAATGGGACCCATTTTGGGGTCCTATTGACGGCGTGAGTCGGCTCTATCTATTCGATTTAGAGCGGGTCGCGCCCAATCCGGTTTCAGCCGCGCAGGGCGGCGATGTTGCCGGCGTAGTCGTCGCCCTTGAACACGGCGGAGCCGGCCACCAGCACGTTGGCGCCCGCTTCCACGCACAGCTTAGCAGTTTCAGGATTCACGCCGCCATCCACTTCCAGGTCGATGTCGCGGCTGCCGATCATCTCCCGCAGGCGCTTGATCTTGGGCAGTTGCGAGTGCAGGAAGCTCTGGCCGCCGAAGCCGGGGTTCACCGACATCACCAAGATCAGGTCCAGGCGGTCCAGCACGTATTCCAGCACGTTTTCCGGGGTATGGGGGTTCAGGGAGACCCCGGCCTTCTTGCCCAGGTTCTGGATCACCTGCAAGGTGCGGTCTAGGTGTTTGCAGGCCTCGGCATGCACGGTGATGATGTCGGAGCCGGCCTCGGCGAACGCCTGGAGGTAGGGGTCGGCGGGCTCGATCATCAGGTGCACGTCCAGCACCTTAGCGGTGTGGGGGCGGATGGCCTTCACCACCGGCGGACCGATGGTTAGGTTGGGCACGAAGTGGCCGTCCATCACGTCCACGTGGACATAGTCACAGCCCGCGGCATCGATGGCGCGCACTTCCTCGCCCAGGCGGGCGAAGTCGGCGGAGAGAATCGAGGGCGAGATTTTGATCTGTTGCGCCATGGGAGCAATCTCCATCAGGTCCAGACAAAGGAACGGCCGGCCGCAATCCAAGGCGGCCGGCCGCTAGAGCCGATCGCGGTCAATGGGACCCATTTTCGGGTCCCAGTGACCGCGTGACTCGGCTCTATCCATTTGTTTTAGAGCGGAGTCACGCCCCCAATCCGGTTCACAGCGTGAACCCGATTGGGGGCGACCCGCTCTAGATCCGGCAAGGGCGGCAAGCCCCTTTTAATATGGGGCTCAGTTCACCTTGGGATCAAGCTCGCCCGCCGCATAACGCGCGGCCATGTCGGCCAGGGGCACCGCCTTGATCTTGGAGGCGTTGCCAGCGGCCCCGAACTGCTCGTAACGGTCGGCGCACAGCTTTTCCATGGCGTCCATGGAGGGCTTCAGGAACTTGCGGGGGTCGAACTCGGCTCCCTTTTCCGCCAGCACCTGACGCACGGCCGCAGTGATGGCCAGGCGGCAGTCGGTGTCGATGTTCACCTTGCGCACACCGTGCTTGATGCCGCTGACGATTTCCTCCACTGGCACGCCATAGGTTTCCGGCATGGAGCCGCCGTACTTGTTGATCTGCGCCAGCAGCTCCTCGGGCACGGAGGAAGAGCCGTGCATCACCAGGTGGGTATCGGGGATGCGCTTGTGGATTTTTTCCACCACGTCCATGGCCAGGATGTCGCCGGTGGGCTTGCGGGTGAACTTGTAGGCGCCGTGGCTGGTGCCGATGGCCACGGCCAGGGCGTCCACCTTGGTGGCCTTCACGAAGGTGGCGGCCTGCTCGGGGTCGGTCAGCAGGGCGTCACGGTCCAGTTTGCCTTCGAAGCCGTGGCCGTCTTCCTTTTCGCCCTCACCGGTTTCCAGGGAGCCCAGGCAGCCCAGCTCGCCTTCCACCGACACGCCGATGGCGTGGGCCACGTCCACCACGCGGGAGCTGATGGCCACGTTGTAGTCGTAGGACGCGGGGGTCTTGGCGTCTTCCTCCAGCGAGCCGTCCATCATCACGGAGCTGAAGCCGTTGGCCATGGCGGAGGCACAGGTGGCCAGGTTGTTGCCGTGGTCCTGGTGCATCACCACGGGGATGTCGGGGTAGATTTCCACCGCCGCCTGGATCATGTGGCGCAGCATGATGTCGTTGGCATACTTCCGCGCCCCGCGGCTCGCCTGCAGGATCACCGGCGAGTCGGTCTTGTGGGCCGCGTTCATGATGGACAGCACTTGTTCCATGTTGTTCACGTTGAACGCGGGCACGCCATAGCCGTGTTCGGCGGCGTGGTCCAGCAGCTGACGAAGCGAAATCAGGGCCATGGATCGTCTCTCCCGTTGCTTTGGTGCCCCGTGATCCGGGGCCTTGGGATGCCGGGCGGCCGGCGCGCGGCCGCCTTCACGTATAGGAACTTCGGCCGCCCTCACATATGAGGAACTTCGGCCGCCCTCACATATGAGGAACGTCGGCCGCCTTCACGTGGCAAGTCCGGAAGGCCGCCAACCGGCCTTCCGGGCGCGGCGGGCGCCGCAGTTACATTTGCGCCTTCACGGCATCCACCACGGCGTCGGTGGTGATGCCGAAGTGCTTGTACAGGTCGCCGGCCTTGCCGGACGCGCCGAAGCTGTTCATGCCGATCACGCGGCCATGGGGCCCCACCCAGCGGTGCCAGCCAAAGGTGCCGAGGGCTTCCACCGCCACACAGGGCCCGTCGCCCAGCACTTCCGCCTGGTAAGCGTGGTCCTGTTCCTCGAACAGTTCCCAGCAGGGCATGGACACCACGGCGGTGGGGATGCCCTGGGCCTGAAGCTGCTCGCGGGCTTCCATGGCCATGTGCAGTTCCGAGCCGGTGCCGATGATGGTGGCCTGACGGGTGCCGTTGGCGTGGGCCAGCACGTAGGCGCCCTTGCGGCAGCGGTTTTCGTCGGTGTGCTCGGTGCGCTGGGTGGGCATGCCCTGGCGGCTGAGGATCAGGCTGGACGGCCGGTCATGGGCTTCCAGCGCCAGTTGCCAGCATTCGGCCGTTTCCACCTCGTCGCCGGGGCGGAACACCAGCATGTTGGGCATGGCGCGCAGGCTGGCCACATGCTCGATGGGCTGGTGGGTGGGGCCGTCCTCGCCCAGGCCGATGGAATCGTGGGTGAGCACGTAGATCACCCGGCGCTCCATCAGCGCGGAGAGACGCATGCCGTTGCGCATATAGTCGGAGAACACCAGGAAAGTGCCGCCGTAGGGAATGAGGCCGCCGTGCAGGGCGATGCCGTTCATCACCGCCGACATGCCGAATTCCCGGATGCCGTAGTGCAGGTAGTTGCCGGCCATGTTGTCGGGGGTGACCGAGGTCTGGCTGTCGGCCTTGGTCAGGTTGGAGCCGGTGAGGTCGGCGGAACCGCCCAGCAGTTCCGGCACCGCCTGGGCCAGATGGTTCAGCACGATCAGGGAGGATTTCCGGGTCGCGTTCTTGGGCTTTTCCGCGCTGGCCTCGCGCTTCACGCGGAGGATGGCTTCCTCCCACGCCGGCGGCAGGGTGCCGTGTTGGGTGCGCTCGAACTCGGCCTTTTTCTCGGCCGGCAGGGCGTTCAGACGCCGATCCCAGGCTTCCCGCTGCACGGCGCCGCGGCTGCCGGCCTCACGCCAGGCGTTGAGCACGTTGTCCGGGATTTCGAAGGGCGGGGCGCTCCAGCCCAGGGCCTCGCGGGTGGCGGCGATTTCATCGTCGCCCAGGGGCGCGCCGTGGGTTTTGTGGCTGCCGGCCAGATGGGGGGCGCCGAAGCCAATGGTGGTGCGGCAGGCGATCAGGGAAGGCTTGTCGGAGCCCTTCGCCTTGGCGATGGCGGCGGAGATTTCCTCGGGGTTGTGACCGTCCACCGACTGCACGTCCCACTGATGGGCTTCGAAGCGCTTCAGCACGTCGTCGGAGGTGGCCACGGCGGTGTCGCCGTCGATGGTGATGTGGTTGTCGTCCCACAGCACCACCAGCTTGGACAGCTTCAGGTGGCCGGCGATGCCCAGGGCCTCGTGGCTGAGGCCTTCCATCAGGCAGCCGTCGCCGGCGATGCAGTAGGTGTGGTGATCCACCACGTCATCGCCATAGCGGGCGGCCAGCAGGCGCTCGGCCAGGGCCATGCCCACGGCGTTGGTGATGCCCTGACCCAGGGGGCCGGTGGTGGTTTCCACGCCGGGCAGGTGACCCACTTCTGGGTGGCCGGCGGTGGGGGACCCCAGTTGGCGGAAGTGCTTCAGATTGTCCATCTCCACGCCCGGTACCCCCATGAGGTACAGGAGCGAATACAGCAACATGGAGCCGTGCCCGGCCGACAGAATGAACCGGTCCCGGTCCGCCCAGTCGGGCCGGTGGGCATCGTACTTCATGTGTTCGGCAAACAGCACCGTGGCCACGTCGGCCATGCCCATGGGCATGCCGGGGTGGCCGGAGTTCGCCTTTTGGACCGCATCCATGGAGAGGAAGCGGATGGCGTTGGCCATTTCCGTGAGGTTAGCCGTCATCGCTTCATGTCCCTTGCCTGGTGTCGGGTCAAAACTGCCCGCCTGGTGACTCCCGGGTCAGACGGCAAAATGCCCAAGGGCCGCCTTGACCAGATGATAATGTCCGAGACGCCGGGGAGAGGGGAGAGGTCCCCGCGTCCTGGGCGCGCCTCCCATTTGCCCCATAATCGCCCACGCGTCCACCGCTTTTCCGCGTTCCCGGAACGGCGGGGCGAGGCCGGTCATGGGAAGACGACGCGCCGGGAACACCGGCACGCCGCGACTCCGCCAGGGCCCTGACACGAGACCAACCGTTCTCTCCCCAGGGCCCACGTCTTCATGGGCCTGGCTCCCCGTGCCAAACGTCGGCGAACGCCGTCGTTCGCGGGGAGGCCCCCGATCCCCTGAGACCGATTCAGCCGCGGGGATGGTAGCTGGTGAGGAACTGACGATCCGCCCCCTGACCGGCAATGATCAGGCTTTGGGTGATGTCATAGTCGGGGGTGCGCCGCACGCCATCAAACAGCAGGCCGTGGGTGATGCCCGTGGCGCAGAAGAAACAGGGATCGGCCTGGGCCAAATCGGTCAGGCCATACCACGCGGTGGTGTCCAGCCCGGCCTCGGCCACTTCTTTCACTTCGTGGTCGATCTGGGGATCGAAGCGGCCGAAAAATTCGCCGCCCATGGCGCGAATGGCCACGGCGCAGAGAATCCCTTCCGGCGTGCCCCCGGTGCCCATCAGGCAGTCCACGGGGCTGCCGGGAATGGCGGCCAGCAGGGCACCGGCCACGTCCCCGGCCGGATATTGCCATGCCCGGGCGCCAGCGGCGTGGATTTCCTGCACCAGCTTTTTGTGGCGGGACTTTTCCAGCACATAGACCACCACTTCTTCGATGGGCTTGCCGGTTTCACGGGCGATGGTGTTCAACTTGTCGGCCACCGGCGCGTGGGGATCGATCTTGCCGGCCACTTCCTGGGGCCCGGCGAACTTTTCCATGTAGAAGGCGGGGCCCGGTTCCATCATGGAGCCGCGCGGCGCCAGGGCGATCACGGCCATGGCGTTGGTCAGGCCCTTGGCGAGAAAGCTGGTGCCCTCCACCGGGTCCACGGCGATGTCGAATTTGGCGGGATGGTTGGGGTTGCCCACGGTTTCGCCGTTGTAGAGGGCGGGGGCTTCGTCTTTTTCCCCTTCGCCGATGACCACGCGGCCGTCGATGGGCAGGCGGTTGAGCTCGGCCCGCATGGCCTCCACCGCCGCGCCGTCGCCGCTTTCCTTGTCGCCGCGACCGATCCAGTCGTAGGCGGCGATGGCGGCCGCCTCGGTCACATTACGCAGACCATAGGCAAACAGCGGCGTGGCGGGACGAAGGGTCGGGTTGCTGGTGTTCATGGCTGGTCGCTTCCCCGGTTGGTTGGGCCGGCCCCGGGTGTCGGGGCTGTGGGCCGGTGGTCTGGGCACACGGGGGAGACGGGGGCACGGGGCGGGCAGGCGAGGGAATTTCGCCCGCCGTCGCGGCCGTCCGGGTCCGTTTCCTGCCTGTCCCACAAAAACAATGATCGTCCCGTTTGGCTGACCGGCCGGGCACGCCTGGCGGCACGGGTCCGGAAGCGTCGGGATTTTGGCGGATCATGCCCAGCCCCCTGCCCCCCCTGAACACCCGAACGGGTGGTGTTGAACACTCTTTCGGGTGGGGTTGCGGGGTTATCCGTCCGTCCCGCCGCCGCTTTTCAGATAGCGCGCCACCGCCTGGGCACGGTTGCTGACCTGCATCTTGTCGTACAGATTCTTCAGGTGGAATTTCACCGTGTTCAGGGAGATGGCCATGCGGGCGGCGATCTGGGCGTTGGTCATGCCGGCGGCCAGACTGGCCAGCATCTCCCGTTCCCGCCGGGTGAGGCCGCCCAAGGGGTCCTCCGTCAGGCGGTTCACATCCACGAAGGGAAAGGCCATGCGCCCCGCCGCCACCGCCAGCACCGTCTCCACCAGCCGTTCCGGCGCCTCCCGCTTGGAACAAAACCCTGCCGCCCCCAGGGCCATGGCCCGCAGCGGCACCTCGGGATCGGCGCTGCCCGTGTAGACAATCACCCGCGGCCGGGCCGGCTGTTCGCGCAGCGCCTGCAACACCCCGCCGCCGTCCAGGCCCGGCAGATCCCAGCCGGTAAGCACCACCTCCGCCGTCAGCCGTTCCAGCGCCACCAACAGCCGAACGCCATCGGCCACCGTCTCCAGCAGGGTAAAGCGCGAATCCTCCTGAAACAGCCGCTCCAACCCCTGGACCAGCAGGGGGTTCTTTTCCGCCACCACCAGGCGGATGGGGGCAGGGCGCATGGCACCTCCGGACACAACACCACAGGATCGCCCTTTTTTCGCACAACAGGGTGGGGCCCGACAACCCGGAAGGGCGGGGGCTGTCGCACCCCATGTCGGGAGTCCGACACCCTGTCGCGCCCGCCACACGGGTCGCCCCCGTGCGCCGGGCCGGAAAACCGCGGAGTTCCGGTTTTGGCATCACGATTGCTTGGCAAAGGGTGAGGCCCCCGGATGGCGGGGGCGGGTTCTGAACAAAGGGAGGCGCCCCGTGTCCGCCACCATCATTCCCCTCGCGCCGCTGCCGGCGGCCGGTTCCGCCGCCGACCTGCGCGCAGAAATGCAGCAGGGCGGCGGTTGTGCCAGCGGTTCCTGCGGCGGCCGCGAGACCGAGACCCTCAGCCCCGACGTGAAAGCGCGGGTGGAAAACCATCCCTGCTATTCCGAGGACGCCCACCACTACTTCGCCCGCATGCACGTGGCGGTGGCGCCCGGCTGCAATATTCAATGCAACTATTGCAACCGCAAATACGACTGCGCCAACGAAAGCCGCCCCGGCGTGGTGTCCGAGCGCCTGACCCCGGAAACCGCCGCCCGCAAGGTGGTGGCGGTGGCCAACCGCCTGCCCCAGCTTTCCGTGCTGGGGGTGGCCGGGCCCGGGGACGCCCTGTTCCAGGCCGACCGCACCTTCGAGACCTTCGACCGCGTGGGCGAGGTGCTGCCCGATCTCACCTTCTGCCTGTCCACCAACGGCCTGGCCCTGCCCGATCACGTGGAGGCCATCCGCGCCCACGATGTTCATCACGTCACCGTCACCATCAACGCCGTGGATCCGGCCATTGGCGCCCGGATTCACCCCTGGATCTACTTCAACCACCGCCGCTGGCGGGGCGAGGAAGCGGCCCGCATCCTCATGGAACGGCAGCTAGAGGGCCTGAGCGCCCTGGTGGCCGCCGGCGTGCTGGTGAAGGTGAACTCGGTGATGATCCCCGGCATCAACGACACCCATCTGGAAGAGGTGCACGCGGAAGTCACCAAGCGCGGCGCCTTCCTGCACAACATCATGCCGCTGATCTCCGATCCCGCCCACGGCACCCACTTCGGGCTGGAAGGCCGGCCGGCGCCCACGCCGCAGGCCGTGCAAGCGCTGCAGGAAAAGCTGGGCGGCGCCACGCTGATGAAACACTGCCGCCAATGCCGGGCCGATGCCGTGGGCCTGCTGGGCCAGGATGCCGGCGCGGCCGATGAGGTGGCCAGCACCCCGGCGGCCGCCCTGGCGGCGGAGGACGCCCGGCACGAGGAACGGGACGCCTATCGCGCCGTGGTGGCCCAGGAACGGGCCGAACGGGCCCAGGCCACCGCCGCCGCCGAAGCCCGCCTGGCCGCCCGTGCCGACACGGAAACCCGTCTGGTGGCCGTGTGCACCCAGGGCGGGGGCCGCATCAACCTGCACTTCGGCCACGCCACCGAGTTCCAGGTCTATGCCGTGAATGCCGACGGCGTGCGCTTCAAGGGCATCCGGCGGGCCGACAACTATTGCCTGGGCGGCCACGGCGACGCCGACCGCCTGGACACCTTGGTGGAGACCCTGAAGGACATCCACACCGTGCTGTGCGTGAAAATCGGCGACCGCCCCCGGCAGCGGCTGGCCGACGCCGGCATCCAGGTGGACGAACAGTACGGCTTCGACCTGATCGAGGAAGCCATCGCCGCCTGGTCCCTCTCCCTTGCCCGTCAGGACCGTGCCTTGGCCTGACGCCCCCTTGCCTTTGTCCCTGTCCAACCTGAAGGAGCCCGAGCCATGGCCTACAAGATCGTCGCCAGCCTGTGCACCGCCTGCGGCGCCTGTGAATTCGAATGCCCCACCGGGTCCATCAAGATGAAGGGCGACACCTACGTCATCGACGCCGCCTCCTGCACCGAGTGCGAAGGCGACCACGACGTGGCCCAGTGTGCCGCCGTGTGCCCCGAGGACGGCTGCTGCATTCCCGCCTGACCGGGCGGGTTCCGGGGCCGTCGCGCCCCGGAACCCGTCCCCAGAGGAAAGACTGCCCCCATGGACGAAACCATCGAGATCTATGATCCCCCCGTGTTCGAACCCGGCACCAAGGTACGGGCCGTGAAACACATCCGTAACGACGGCACCGTGCCCGGTTTCGAGATTGGCGACTTCGTGGTGCGCAAGGGCGACGAGGGCTATGTGCGCTCCATCGGCACCTTCCTGCAACGCTTCTACGTCTATGGCGTGGATTTCATCGCGCGCGGCCGCATCGTCGGCATGCGGGCCCACGAGCTGGACCTGATCGCGCCGGTCCCCACCGCCCCGGGAGAGCCTTCATGCCCGGGAGAGCCCTCATGAAAGTGATGCTGCGCGAGGGGCCCAAGGGCCTGGAGGTCTATGTGCCCAAGAAAGACCTGGAGGAACTGGTGGTGGCCCAGGAACGGGACACCCTGTGGGGCGGTTGGGTGGACCTGGCCAACGGCTGGCGCCTGTCCCTGCCGGAGATGCCGGCGGAAACCCCCATGCCCGTGACCGTGGACGCCCGCCGCCTCAGCGGCGACTGAGAACACGCAGGCCGTCTTTCCGACGGCGTGCCGCGCTGCCGGTGCCGGGGCAATGGCCGCGCTCCCCCGGCGCAACCGGCGGACGGCGACGGGTCGGTTGGGGCAGGCCGACCCGTCGCTTCTTCACCCACTGAGCCCCCGTTCCGAGGCCCATTAACCGCGTGAATCGGCTCTATCTATTTGATTTAGAGCGGATTCACGCACCCAATCCGGTTCACAGCGTGAACCCGATTGGGGGCGATCCGCTCTAGTATGGATGTCCGTGTCCCCCACCGGTGCTGGCGGTGCCGGACGTTCCCGATGCGCCACCGTCGTCTCCTCCACCCGTGAGGGCCAGCCCGCCGGCTACGGCCGCCGCTGCGGCCGCCGCACCGATTCCCACGGTACCGCCCGCCAACCCGGCGGTGCCCCCCAAACCGCCGGCTGTGCTGCCTGCGCCGGAGCCGGCGGCGCCGGACTCGGTGCCCCGGGGCGGAATCACCCCCTTGAAACTGGTGGTGGCCAGAGCCTGAGCCTGTTGTGTCGCAGACCATTGTTCCACCGGTAGTGGCCGCACGTTGGCCAGGGTCATCACCGTTGCCTGCCCAGGTTGCGTGAGCAGACGAACTCCCCCACGAGTGATTACCGCCACCCGACCACTTTGCAGGAGCACGCCGATGCCCCGATCCACCGGCCCCACCCAGAAATCGGTGCCGCGAATGCCAATCGTGCCCACCGGGGTTTTTACAGCCATTTCGGTGGGCGCCGCCGCACCGGCCCTGGATACCAGCCGCAGGGCGCCGGTCATTAGGGTGGCCGACCCCGAGGTGCCGGCAGGCCCCACCACCAGGTCGTCCAGCACCAGCACGGCCCGTTCCCCCATGGTCAGCGTGGTGCCGTCGGTCAGGGTCGCTTGCAGGCGCGAGTCGGGACCAGTAAGGAGGCGCTCATCCCGGAATACATTGTCGCCGGCGCTCAGAGAAAGGCGGCGGCTGTCTATCATCCCGGTGGCGGTCCCTTGCACCCGGGAAACGTCCCCGACGGTATCCGCCGCGAACGCGGGAAACGTCAGTAGCAGGACCAAAAGCCCGGCCGAAAAATGACGCAGGCCACGAGTCACGAAGGCCATGGGAAGCTTCTTTGATTGAGTCAACATCCCCGGGATCAGATTGATCACACCCCGATGTCAGTGATCCTGGCTCTGTTCGATTACGCCCCGGCGGATGGCGCGGGTGCGGGTGAACCACGCTTCCAGGGTGTCCGCCTCGTCACGGCGGATGGCCCGTTGCAACGCCGTCAGGTCCTCGCCAAAGCGTTGAAGCGCCTCCAGCACCGCCTCCTTGTTGGCCAGAAAAATATCCCGCCACATCACCGGGTCAGAGGCGGCAATGCGGGTGAAGTCCCGGAACCCCCCCGCCGAATACTGGATCACTTCCTGGCGCAGGTGTTCTTCCAGGTCGGTGGCCGTGCCGACGATGGTATAGGCGATCAGGTGCGGCAGGTGGGAGGTGATGGCCAGCACCAGATCGTGGTGCGGCGGGCTCATGGTGTCCACCCGCATGCCCGCCGCCTGCCACAGGGTGCGCACCCGCGCCACCGCCGCCGGGTCGGTGTCCGCCTCGGGGGTGAGAATACACCAGCGGCCGGCGAACAACTCCGGGAAGCCGGCCTCCGGGCCCGAATGCTCGGTGCCGGCCACCGGATGCCCGGGCACCAGCGTCACCCCCGCCGGCAAATGGGGCGCCACCGCCGTCACCACCGCCGCTTTCACCGACCCCACATCGGTCACAATACAGCCCGGCGGCAGGTGGGGCCCCATGGTGGCGGCCAGGGCGCCGAAGGTGCCCACCGGCGTGGCCAACACCACCAGATCGGCGTCTGCCACCGCTGTTTCCAGGTCGTCGGTCACGTGGTCCACCAGCGCGAGACGGCGGCACGTCTCCAGGGTTTCCGGTCGGCGGGCCACCCCGGTCACCCGCCCGGCCAGGGTGCGGTCGCGGCGCAGCACGTGGGCCAGGGAGGCGCCGATCAGGCCCACCCCCACCAGCACCACATGGGAAAACAGCGGCGTGCCCCTCATGCCGCCGGCGGGCTCCCCGTCCCCTCTTCTTCCCCGGCAATGAAGTCGCCCATGGCGCCGAGGAAAGCGTTTATGGCCGCCGTGGGCCCGATGGAGACGCGCAGCGAATCCCCCAGGCCATACCCGCCCATGCGCCGCACGATCAGGCCGCGCCGGCGCAGGAAGCCGTCGGCGGCCTCCGCCCGGACCTCGTTGCCGAACCGAGCCAGCACGAAATTGCCCAGGCTGTCGGGTACCGTCAGGCCCAACGCCCGCAGCCGCTCGATCACTCGCTGGCGTTGCGTCAGGTTGTGCCCCCGGGATCGGCGTTCGTGATCCTGGTCGCGCAGGGCGGCCACCGCCGCCGCTTGGGCGGGCGCGGCCACGTTGAAGGGCAGCCGGACCCGGTTGAGCACGTCCGCCACCGCTGGCGGGGCGAAGGCCCAGCCCACCCGCAGGCCGCCCAGGCCGTAGATCTTGGAAAAGGTGCGGGTCATCACCGTGTTTTCCGTTTCCATCACCAGCCGGGCGCCGGCTTCGTACTCGGGATGGTCCTCGGGCACGAACTCGGCATAGGCGGCGTCGATCACCAGCAGCACCCGTTCCGGCAGCCCTTCCCGCAGCCGACGCAGCGCGGCGCCCGAGAGCCAGGTGCCGGTGGGATTGTTGGGATTGGCCAGATAGACCATCCGGGTGCGCTCGGTCACCTGGGCCAGCAGGGCCTCCACGTCGGCGGTGAGGTCGGTTTCCGGCACCGCCACGGGGGTGGCGCCCACCCGGTGGGCGATGATGGGGTACATCAGGAAGCCGTGGGCCGAATACAGCACCTCGTCGCCGGGGCCGGCATAGGCATCGGCCAGCAGCGCCAGCAGATCGTCGGAGCCCGCGCCACACACGATCTGCTCGGCGGGCAGGGACCAGCGCTCGCCCAGGGCCACCCGCAGCGCCCGGCTGGCGCCATCGGGATAGCGGTGCATGCGGGCGCCGGCGGCGGCGAAGGCTTCCAGCGCCCGGGGGCTGGGGCCCAGGGCGCCTTCGTTGGAGGCCAGCTTAATCACCTGACTGAGGCCGGGCAGGGTGGACTCCCCGCCCTCGTACGGCGCCAGCTCCAGGATCCCCGGCTTGGGCGTCAACCCGCTCATGGTCGTTCTTCCTCTGATGGTCGTACGGACGTTACGACAGGCTCAGGGGCGGCGCATAGCCGCCCAGGGCCACCACCCGGGCCACGTTGGGCGCGCCGGCCCGCACCACGTGGTTCAGGGCCTCGTCGGTCGCCAGTTCCGCCGGCATCTGCATCAACACATCCTCGCCGTCCTGTCCCAGGGGGGCGGCATCCACGATCTCCACCCCCGGCCGGCGCGGCCACAGGGACCGCAGCCAGTGACGGCTGCAATGATCCAGGGTCTCCACCCCCACCAGCCGCGTGGGCGGGATTTCCGGGCACGCCCCGGCCGGGGCCACCACCAGCCCCTCCACGCCATCGGCACGGCCGGGCCAGGGGCCCGCCAGCGGCAGCCGGGCGATAATGCGCGGGGTATCCGCCGCTTCCCGCATCAGGGAGGGCCACCACGCCGTGTCCGTCCGGCCGGGCAGGGGCAGAATCCCCAGGCTGGCGTCGCCGTTGTGCACCGCCTCGATCACCCGGCTTGGCGTGCGGTGGGCCACGGTGGGCACGGCGAAGCCAAAGGCATCCCGGGCCAATTCCAGATAGCCCGCCCCCGGCTGCGGCATGAACACCGCCAGCCGCAGGGCATCCTGCACTTGCAGGGAGGTGCCGAAGATTTCCTGCCATATCCGCGCGACGAAGGCCGGGGGCAGGGGGCCGTGATGGCGGGCCAGCAGCCGGGCGAGAATATCCCGCTGGCGTTGGGGACGGTAGATGCCCCCACTGCCCTTGCTGCCGGCGATGCGCCGGGCCAACTGACCACGGGCCAGCAGCAGATCGTGGATCTGGTCGTCAAGATCATCCAGTTCCGCCCGCAAGGCGGCGAGACGGGAGTGGTCGTCGGTCATGGGGCGATCCCTGCTGGCGGCCGGCATGGGAGAAGGCAAGCCCCAGAAAACAGCCAACCGGGGGGGGAAGTCAAAGAAAACATTGACTCACCCGCGCCCCGGGCCTAGACGTCAGGAAGCCGGCGATGGTCCCAGCCGGCCCCGCCGCGCGCACACCGCCGTCCGGCCCCGCTTTCCCCCCCAGGCAAGTGCAGGTGCATGACCTCCCCGCTGACCTCGGTCATCCCCGAAACCGTTGCTTTGCCGGGCCACAAGGTCGCGGTCACGGACAGCGGCCCCCTGCCTCTGGATTGCGGCATCCAGATGGACCACGTCACCCTGGCCTATCAGACCTATGGCACCCTGAATGCCGACCGGTCCAATGCCATCCTGCTGTGCCATGCCCTCAGCGCCGATCAGTTCCCGGCCGAGCGCCACCCGGTCACCGGCAAGCCCGGCTGGTGGCAACGCCTGATCGGCCCCGGCAAGCCCCTGGACACCGACCGCTTTTTCCTGATCTGCGCCAACGTGCTGGGGGGCTGCATGGGCTCCACCGGGCCGGGGGAGATCAATCCCGCCACCGGGGCCCCCTGGGGGCTTTCCTTTCCCGTGATCACCATTGCCGACATGGTGCGGGCCCAGGTGCGTCTGGTGGATCACCTGGGCATCGACCGTCTGTTCGCCGTGGTGGGCGGGTCCATGGGGGGCATGCAGACCCTGCAATGGGCCAGCGCCTACCCACACCGCATGGTGGCGGCGGTGCCCATCGCCACGGCGGCCCGCCACTCCGCCCAGAACATCGCCTTTCACGAAGTGGGGCGGCAGGCCATCATCGCCGATCCCGAATGGCACGGCGGGGCCTATCAGGCCCACGGCACCCGGCCGCGCCGGGGGCTGGCGGTGGCGCGCATGGCCGCCCACATCACCTATCTGTCGGAGCAGGCCCTGACCCGCAAGTTCGGTCGCAATCTTCAGGACCGCACGGACCTGACCTACGGCTTCGACGCCGATTTCCAGGTCGAGAGCTATCTGCGTTATCAGGGATCCACCTTCGTGGAGCGCTTCGACGCCAATTCCTATCTCTACATCACCCGGGCCATGGATTATTTCGATCTGGCCCGGGACCATGACGGCTCGCTGATGAACGCCTTCGCCGGCACGCCGCTGCGTTTCTGCCTGGTGAGCTTCTCCAGCGACTGGCTGTTCCCTACCATTGAAAGCCGCCGCATCGTCCATGCCCTCAATGCCGTGGCCGCCAACGTCTCCTTCGTGGAGGTGCAAAGCGACAAGGGCCACGATGCCTTCCTGCTGGACGAGCCCGATTTCTATGACACCCTCACCGGCTTCCTGGACGGGGCGGCCGAACAGGTGGGACTCACCACGCCATGACCCTGCCGCCGCCCTCCGCTATCCGCGTGGATCTGCGCATGATCGCCGATCTCATCGGGCCCGGCAGCCGGGTGCTGGACGTGGGCTGCGGCGACGGCACCCTGCTGGCCCTGCTGCGGGAGGAAAAACGGGTGGACGGCCGGGGCATGGAACTGAGCATGGAAGGGGTGCGCGCCGCCGTCACCAACGGCCTGTCGGTGATCCAGGGCAACGCTGATACGGACCTGCGGGCCTATCCCACCGATGCCTTCGACTATGTGATTCTCAGCCAGACCCTGCCGGCCATGCTCCACCCGCGGGAGGTGCTGGAGCATCTGCTGCGCATCGGCCGCTGGGCCCTGGTGTCCTTTCCCAATTTTGGCCACTGGACCCTGCGCACGGCGCTGTTCCTGAAGGGCCAGATGCCGGTCACGCCGCTGTTGCCCTACCAGTGGTACGAAACCCCCAACATCCACCTGTGCACCGTGCGCGATTTCGTGGAGTTATGTGATACCCTGCGGGTGGAAATCCACCGCGCCCTGATTCTGGGGGCCGATGGGCAGGTAATCACCACCAACGCCCGCGGGCGGCGCGCCAATCTGCTGGGCCAACAGGCGATTTTTCTGCTTCACCGTCCCTGAGGTGCCGCCATGACCGATCCCACCGAGTCCCTCAGCCTGCTGGGCGGGTCCAGCGCCCTGCCCGCCAGTCCCGACGAGGCGGTGCTGGAGACGGTGCCCAACCCCCACCCCGAAACCCTGTATGTGGTGCGTTTCACGGCGCCCGAATTCACCTCCCTGTGTCCGGTGACCGGGCAGCCCGATTTCGCCCACCTGGTGATCGACTACATTCCCGAGGAACGGCTGGTGGAATCCAAGGCCCTGAAGCTATTCCTGGGCAGTTTCCGCAACCACGGCGGCTTTCACGAGGCGGTGACGGTCACCATCGCCCACCGGCTGGAGGATGCCATGACCCCGCGCTGGCTGCGTATCGGCGGCTATTGGTTCCCGCGCGGCGGCATGCCCATCGACGTGTTCTATCAGACGGAGGCCCCGCCGCCGGGGGTGTGGCTGCCGGACCAGGGGGTTGCGCCCTATCGTGGCCGGGGCTGATCCCGCCGTCCTCAGCACCGACGTGCGGGCCTTCGCCGCGGCGGAGGGGTTCGAGGCGGTGGGCATCACCGCCGCCGCCGTGCCGGCGGCCCACGGCCGCGCTCTGCGCCGATTCGTGGACCAGGGCTGGCACGGCACCATGGACTGGCTGGCCACCCGGGTGGCGGAACGGGCCGACCCCCGTACCTTGTGGCCCGAGGCCCGCTCGGTGATCGTGCTGGGGCGGGCGGCGTCGCCGGCGGGGCCGGTGGACCACGGCGATCCGGAACGGGGGCTGGTGGCCGTCTATGCCCGGGGCGGGCGTGACTATCACCATGTGGTGAAAAAGCGGCTGAAGGCGGTGGCCCGCGCCCTGGTGGCGCGGCACGGCGGACAGGTGAAGGTGTTCGTGGACACCGCCCCGGTGCTGGAAAAGGCCCTGGCCCAGGGGGCGGGGCTGGGCTGGATGGGCCGCCACACCAATCTGGTGAGCCGGCGCCATGGGGCCTGGCTGATGTTGGGCGAAATCTACACCAGCCTCCATTTGGCGGCCGATTCGCCTCACCCGGACCTGTGCGGCCGCTGCCGTCGCTGCCTGGAGGCCTGCCCCACCAACGCCTTTCCGGCGCCGGGGGTGCTGGATGCCCGGCGCTGTCTGTCCTATCTCACCATCGAGCATGCGGGCCCCCTGCCCCCGGCGTTGCGGCCGGCGCTGGGGAATCGGGTTTTCGGCTGCGATGCCTGCCTGGCGGTGTGTCCGTGGAACAAGTTTGCCGCGCCCCCCCGGGAGCCCGCCTTTCTGCCCCGGGTGGAGCTGATGGCGCCCCGGCTGGTGGACCTGATCGACCTGGATGACGCGGGGGTGCGGCAGGTGTTTGCCGGCTCGCCCCTGAAGCGCAGCGGCCGGGGACGGCTGGTGCGCAACGCCCTGATTGCGTTGGGCAACAGTGGTCGGCCGGCCCTGGCCCCGGCGGCGGCGGCCCGCCTTCAGGACGCCGACCCGGTGGTGGCGGAGGCCGCGCGGTGGGCCACCACGCGGCTCAGGGCCACTGACCGCGATAAGCTCTAAAGCGGATCGGATTCGTCGGCGGGCCGGTGAAGGTGCCGTTCCGCCGCGTCCAGGGCGGCGGCGGCTTCCTCGCCGGGGGCTAGAGCCTATCGCGGTCAATGGGACCCAATTCTCGGGTCCCATTGACCGCGTGAATCGGCTCTATCTATTTGATTTAGAGCGGATTCACGCGCCCAATCCGGTTCACAGCGTGAACCCGATTGGGGGCGATCCGCTCTAGGGCGTGGACGCCGATTTCCACCACGATGTCCTCGTTGCCGCCGGGCCAGACCAGGGGCTCCTGCTCCAGGGTGCGGGCCAGATCGTTGGCCCGCCGGCCGCCGGGCGCCGCCTCGCCGTGCACCAGCACCGCCGCCAGATCCCCGTCTTCCAGGGTGCCCAGCAGGTCGGTGGTGCGCAGTTCGGCCCGCAGCAGCCGGGCGGCGAAGCTCAGCAGCGCCGTGGAGGCCGCCCGCCCCCGCGTCCGCCGCAGGGTCATCAGTTCGGGAAAGCGGAATAACACCAGCGTGCACGGGGTGCCCGTGCGGGTGGTGTAGGTGATCATGTGCCCCAGTTCCCGCATGAAGGCATGGCGGTTGAGCAGCGGCAGGTCGCCGTGTTGGTCGGCGGTGCTTTCCAGATGGGCCAGATGCTGCCGCGCCTGCTCCAGTTCCCAGCGCAGGCGGTGGATTTCCTCCATCAGCAAACCGATGCCGTGGCGCACGGGCTCGGTGAGCTGGGCGGCGGGGATGCCCAGCACTTGGGCCTCGTCCCGGGGCGATTCGGTCAGGGCGCGATAGGCGTCCAGCCCGGCGCGGGTCTCGGGCCATTTGCGGCTCGACGGGGGCTGGTGCCAGCCCTCGGTGTGGGCAGGGGCGATGGGCAACGGGCCCGGATCCCGACGCGGCATGGGGGTGTCTCCGGTGGAAGAGCGGTCTCGTTCTTTCTACAGGCTTCCCAGCAGCCGGGGAAGCATCAGGGTCAGCGCCGGCACCGCCACCAGCAGCGCCACCCGCAGCGCATCGGCCACCACGAAGGGCAGCACCCCCCGGAACAGAGCGGAAAGCGGGATGTCTGGCGCCAGGCTCTGGATCACGAACACGTTCAGGCCCAGGGGCGGCGTGATCAGGCCGATCTCCACCACCATGACCGCCAGAATGCCGAACCACAGTCGCAGATCGTCCACCGGCAGGCCGAAATCCAGCCCCGCCAGCACCGGCCAGAACAGCGGCACGGTCAGCAGAATCATGGACAGGCTGTCCATCACGCAGCCCAGCAGCAGATACAGCAGCAGCAGCCCCACCAGCAGCAGCAGCGGTGGCCAGCCGCTGCCCTCGGCCCAGGTGGCGGCCGCGGCCGGCAGGCCGGTAAGCGCCAGCACCCCATTGAACAGATCGGCGCCCAGCAGCACCAGAAAGATCATGGCGGTGGCGCCGGCGGTGGCCACCAGGCTGTCGCGCAAGGCGAGTCGGCTTAGGCGTCCCCGGGCCAGGGCCAGCCCCAGGACCGCCACCACGCCCACGGCGGCGGCCTCGGTGGGGGTGAAGAGGCCGCCATAGATACCCCCGATCACCACCACGAACAGGGCCAACGCCGGCCAGGCCCGCCCGGTGGGCCCCAGGCGGTGGCGCCAGGGCACGGCCGCGCCGGCGGGCATGGCCTGGGGCCGGCGTCGGGCCAGCCAGGCCACGGCCAGGGCATGCCCCGCCACCGCCACCAGCCCGGGAATCAGCGCCGCCTGGAACAGGGCCACGATGTTGGCCTCGGTCAGCAGGCCGTACAGCACCAACGCCACCGAGGGCGGAATGAGGATGCCCAGGGTGCCGCCGGCGGCCAGCACGCCCCCCGCCAGGCCGGGGGCATAGCCGCTGGCCCGCAGTTCGGGCAGGGCGGTGCGGCCCATGGTGGCGGCCGTGGCCAGACTGGAGCCGCATACCGCGCCGAATCCGGCACAGGCGCCCACGCTGGCCAGGGCCAACCCGCCCCGCCGGCCGCTGGTCCAGGCGCGCGCGGCGGCGAACAGGCTGCCGCTTAACCCCGTATGGCTGGCCAGATGGCCCATCAGCAGAAACAACGGCACCACCGCCAGATCGAAAGTGCTGAAGCGCCAGAAGGGCCCCGTTTTCAGTTGCGCCAGCAGCGAGGGCCAGCCGGCCACCCAGACCTGGCCGGCCCCGGCCACCAGCAGCAGCGCCGCCGCCACGGGAATCCGCAGCATCAACAACAGGATCAACAGGCCGATGAGAGTCAGGGCCGTGGTGGGATCGGCCATCATGCGCCCCGTTCGTCCAGCGAGTCGCCGCATGTCCGGGCCGGGCCCAGGCTCATGCGCGCCGCCACCAGGGCCAGCAGCGCGAATCCCACCAGCACCGCCGGCAGGCCCCACCAGCGGGGCAGGCCCAGCACCAGGGTGATTTCGCCGCTGGCCCGCATGTCCGTCACCCCCACCGCCAGCCGGGCCGCCATCAGGCCCGCCAGCCCGGCCATCAGGCCGTCGCCCAGGCGGATCAGGGCGCTGTTCACCCCGTCGGGCAGGCGGCGGGCCAGCACGTCCACGGCCACGAAGGCCCGGTGCCACTGGGCCAGGGGCAGAAAGGCGGCCACCGCCACCGCCAGGGCCAGCTCCATCAGTTCGAAATCGCCCGAGATCGGCGCCGACCATAGGGCGCGGCTGAGGACGCTCGCGGTGGTCATGAGGGCGGCGGCCAGCAACAGTCCGCCGCCGCCCAGGGCCAGCCCCAGGCACAGTCCGCCCAGCAGGCGGTCCACGGTGCCCCAGAAACCGTTCACCGTGATTGCTCGGCCTGGATCACCGCCGCCGCCGGGTCGTCGTTGCCTGACTCGGCCACGTAGTGGTCCACCAGGGCCCGAGCCTCCGCCAGCAGGGCGGTTCCGTCGTAGCCGGCGGCGTCCATGGACTGCACCCAGGCCGCCACCACCGGCGCGGTGGCTTTCCGCCAACGGGCCACTTCCTCGGGCGGCAGGGTGACGATGGTGTTTTCGGCGGCCAAGGCGGCCTCCACCCCCGGCACATCCGCTTCATCCCAGGCGCGGCCGATGCGCCGGGCCAGGGGCAAGCCGCTGGCGGTGTCCACCACCGTGCGCAGGTCCTCGGGCAGGGCGTCGTAGGTGTCCTTGTTCATGGCGAACAGGAACACGGCCGTATAAAAGCCCCGATCATCGCGCACCACCGTGTGGGTATCCACCAGCCGGGCCACCTGCAACGGCGTGGTGACCTCCCACGGCAGCACCGCGCCGTCGATCACCCCCCGGGCCAGGGCCTGGGGCACCTGGGGCACGGGCATGCCCACGGGGGTGGCGCCCAGGGCCGCCAGCGCCTTGTTGGTCATGCGGCTGGGGGCGCGGACCTTGCGATTCTTCAGATCCTCCAGCCGCGCCACCGGCTGACCGCGCAGGTGAAACACCCCGGGGCCGTGCACGTGCACCAGCAGCGGGTGGAGAGTCTGCGCGGCGAACATTTCCTGTAAGTGGGCCTCGGTGAAGGCCTGGGCCGCCTGGCTGGTGGCCTCGGCCGAGGCGGGCAGGAAGGGCAGTTCGAAGACTTCCAGGCGGGGGAAGCGGCCGGGGGTATACCCGGGTAGGGTCCAGATGGCCTCCACCACGCCGTCCCGGGCCTGATCCAGAAGCTGCGGCGCCCGGCCGCCCAGTTGCATGGCCGGAAAGACGCGGACCTGCAAGCGGCCGTCGGATTCCTCTTGCACCGTCTCCGCCCAGGGCACCAGAAGATCGGTGTGGGTGAGAGAGGTCGCCGGCAGGAAATGGTGAACGCGCAGGGTGATGGGGTCGTCGGTGGCGTGGGCCGGGACCGGCCACAGGGCGCAGGCCAGCAGAATCAACACACGACGGCGGAGTTTGGCGGCGAAACGGCGGGTCACTACAGGCATGAACGTCTCCTTAGAGCCTATCGCCGTCCATGGGACCCAATTCTCGGGTCCCATTGACCGCGTGAATCGGCTCTATCTATTTGA